>JAFGQP010000313.1 GCA_016935635.1 Sedimentisphaerales bacterium | reverse complement strand
TCGCTGCCTTTTTTATCCAGGACCCAGTTGTGATCATAGCCGCCGCCGAATTTAATCTGTTCATCGGCTTCATTCACACGGGCGCCGATGGCAAACGGCTTGGTGAAATCCATCGGGGTGCCTTTGACCGGGCGCAGTTCGCCGGTGGTGATCAGGCCAGCGTCAACGGGGGTGAACTGGTCGGCGTTGAGTTTCAAAACATGGTTGAGAATGCTGTCTTTGGCATTGCCGGTCAGATTGTAATAATTATGATTGGTCAGGTTGCAGACCGTTGCTTTGTCGGTCAATGCTCTGTACTCAATAACCAGTTCATCCTTGTTGGTCAGTGTATACGTGACATTGACCATCAGGTTGCCAGGGTAGCCTTCTTCCATATCTTTGCTCAGATAGGCCAGCTTGAGGGCGACACCGTCGTCGGTCTTGAAGGGCTCGGCGGTCCAGATGACCTTATCGAATCCCTTGATGCCGCCGTGCAGGGCATTTTCTTTATCATTGGCTGCCAGCGTATAGGTTTTGCCGTCGAGGGTGAATTTGGCTTTGCCGATGCGGTTGCCGTAGCGGCCGATCAGGGCACCGAAGTAAGGGGTTTCCTTGACATAGGCGGCGACATTGTCATAACCCAGCAGGATGTCTTCCATCGTGCCGTTTTTGTCGGGCACGATCAGCGAGGTCATAATGCCGCCGTAGTTGGTGATCGACGCTTTCAAGCCGTTGGCGTTGGTCAGCACATACAGGTCCACATTCTGTCCATCCACTTGTCCAAACGGTTTCTTCTCAATCATAGCCTGTCCTTTCTGGCCGGTCATACATGACGGAAGGGAGCAGGAACTCAGGGTCAAGACCACTCCCGCGACGACAACCGATGCCAATACATTGCGTTTCATACGTGCAACCTCCTGTTCACTAAGTCCATATTTACGTTAACATTGCATACCAATTTACAGCGACTGACGAACCAGGAGTCGTACAGGGTTGGCCAGTTTATCCCTGCGGCCCGACAACACCAGTTCGGCGGCGCTGATTCCCATCTGACGAAAATCAGTCGATATCGTGGTAATGCCGCCCTCGAGAATCTCTTTGAGCGGCGTATCGTTATACGAAATCACCCCAACGTCCTGACCGACTTTAAGGCCTTTCTGGTGGCACTGCTTAATCAGCTCGACCAGCAGGACATCGGCGATAATGATATAGGCGCTCCCGGCCTGAGGCGGGGCCTGTGTGATGGACTGGGTGATGATTCCCTTGATGCCGAAATCACTGCAGAAGCGTTCAAAGCCATGAATGATGTCTTTGGGATGGATATTCGGTTCGGGGTATATCAGAACCAGTTTTTTATACTTGCGGACCAGATCGGCACGGCTTTTAAGGGATTGGTAGATGTCGTTTTCGAAATCCTGGACAACGCCGGGATAGGTGCCGTTGACATAGCCGGGCTGATCCAGAATCAGCATTTTGTCGGGGTCAATGGCCTCCAGCGCCTCGGCGACTTCGGGATGATAAAACGGCATGATGACATAATTGTTGTAGCGGCCGACATTATCAAGGATAAGGGTCTTGAAGACTTCAATATTGTAATGATGAAAATACAGGTCGATGACGGCCTTTCGGGCCAGGCGGTGCTTAAAGGAGTTGTAGAGGTCTTCCTTGAACAGATTCAGCTCGTCGAACAGCAGGAAAATCCGTCGAGTGTGGTCGATGGACTCGCTGGCGACGTGAAAACCCTTGTACGGGGTGGATTGGATGATGCCGCGGCGTTTCAGTTCATCGTAAGCCTTGGCGACCGTGGCACAGGAAATGTTGAGTTCCTTGCTGAGCTGTTTGATGGACGGGAGGATGCTTCCGCGAATCAGATGTTTGGCTCCAATGGCATCCGTCAGACTCTGGATGATCTGCTCGTATTTGGGCAGATTGGATTTTGCGTTGAGTTTTATTTTATACTGCACCATCGATATTCAATCCCGTTCCTTGTTCCGGTTTGTGCATTCCGCTGCAAACCGGCCTCACTATTGTCAGTATAGCGTAGTATAGTATAGTTACCCTGTTGGTTCGTCAAGATTAAAACCCGGATTATGTGATTTTCTTGCTGCCCGGCCGGATTTTTGGCTGACTAAACAAGTTTGCTACTATACCACAAATAAACGTATATTCCATAGTTAAGCCGTTGTTTTTCGGGCGATTACGACCCGGTCATTTTTGGAAAAGTCTTTTTCGATTCGTGCCGGCGCGAACTGGCCGGTTGATTCGATTAACTCGCTTATGGCGGGTCCCTGGGCGTAGCCAATCTCCATGATCAGGGCGCCGTCTTGGTTGAGGAAATCGCCGGCCTGTTTTAGAATTCGTCGATAGATATCCAGACCATCCGGGCCGCCATACAATGCCTGGCGAGGTTCATAATTGCGGACATTGGGTTCGAGTTGTGCAAATTCAGCCTCGCTGACGTAGGGGGGGTTGGAAACGATCAGATCGAATTTGGATTCGATGCCTTCAATGAGAGGGGCGAATAAATCACCGCATAAATACCGAATTTTATCGGATAATTTCAGTACGGCTGCGTTTTCGGCTGCGATTGCCAGGGCTTTATCACTGATGTCGGTGGCGGTGACAAGGCAGTCTTTGTAATTTTTGGCGATGGCGATCGCGATGCAGCCGGAGCCGGTGCAAAGGTCTAGAATCTGCTGGGTGCCTGAGCGTTTTCGAAGGAATTCGATGGCACGTTCGACCAGTAACTCCGTTTCCGGCCTGGGGATAAGGCAATCGGGGGTAATTTTGAACGACAGCGAATAGAATTCACACCTGCCGATGAGATAGGCCAGCGGTTCGTGATTGCCGCAGCGCTTGACCATGCCGCGCAGGATGTCGAGTTTGTCTGGTTCCACGACCCGATCAAATAAGGTATATAATTCGATGCGGGATAGCCCTAATACGTGAGAAAGCAGTAATTCGCCTGAAAGCCGCGGGCTGTCAACGCCCTTTTGTGTAAAAAATTCGGTTATCCAGTTTAACAGTTTCTGTATCGTCCATCGTTCCATAAAAATCCTTCATTTGAGGATACCCAGCGGGTATGATTATTCCGCCAGCAGCAGAAGCACCTGGTTGATGGCACTGTACTTGGCCGCGCCGAAACGGATAATTTCAAGCAAATTCAATAGAAATGGACATTATAGAAGCCAAACCAATCCGGGCAATTAATTTCTCAATGCTTTCTGAAAAGTCATCCCTGAATTGTGCACGCTGCTTTGGGTTTTTCTGGATACCAGGATAGTTGCAGTATTTGAATAATTGATTCGAATCACCTGGTCAGAGTATTGATTTTTATATCAAATAATGCCCTTTTACCGGGAAGTCAGTGTGAAATGTCCTTTTGAGATACGGTCATCGGTTGTCTGAAAATACTCTGAAAGAAACGCATCTACATCTTTGTTCAGCGCATTCAGTGCGGTCTGGATAGGTTCTTTTTGCTTTTGATTGGCCTGATCGGCAAGCAGCACCTCCTTTAATTCCTGTAGTAATCGGTCCGGGATCGGTTCTTTGGCTTGCCGCAGCCGGCGCATCATGGTCACCAGATTGGTTTCCCTGAGATGATATGCATAAGATAAGGTTCGCCGTTGAAATTCGCCCCATTCTTCCAGACCTTTTTGGAAATCCTCGCTCAATGATACCGGCACTTTGGACTGGATTGCCTTGCCAATTGTGAGAGCTTCCGACAGACGCTGTGCTGCCAGTTCACATCGCAACTGCACATCTTCCAGCATCCAGGGATCCGGCTGTGCATTATCTGTTTTCATAAAAATTGCAGAACGAGTGGACGCCCAGCTCGGTGTATGGGTTTGCTGGCCCCGGATAAAAGCGGCCGTCATACTGTGAACCGGATCACATCGGCCCACCTGGCGGATGTACCAGGAGGTATCCCATGGAAACAGTTCCATGGCCTGGGAAGTTTTTGTCCAGAACTGTTTTACTGATTCACCAGCGGGACCATACTCCTTCGCAATTTCGTCAATTGCCTGGGATTCGGTCATTGTTGAATTATTGAAAAATGCTCCGGAAACTCTCAGATTTGCATCCTCTTTATCTGGAATTGTGCCATAATATTCCTTGATGCCGATGACACCATCCAACGCATGAATCGCTTTGATTTGCCTGAATACCACATGGGGATAGGCCAGATGATTGAACGGTTCGACTTCTTCAGACGGGGCTCCCAGAAAACATTCGACTACTACGGGAATAGCCCTTGTTTTTGCCAGATAACAACTGTTTTTGAGCCAGCGATCCACTGCCATCGTAACCTGCACTTCTGCAACATTCGAGTGCAGCATCAGCCCCACGCAATCGGGATCAAGCTGCTCAATACATTGATATACCTGCCCGGCACTGAGTTCCCAGGGTTCCCACCAGAAACGGCCGTTTGGATTGCATTGTTTCCATGCCCTGGCTAATTTATTCACAAAAGGAACCACGCGTTCATGCAGGGGTATGCCCTGACAGGCCGGACAGGTGCCGAACTCATTGCACAGCCAGGCATCCTGATCATAGGTATAAACCAGAATATCATCCACTCCCGGATACATTTTTACAAAGGCATCCAGCATTTTGACATAATACTGAGTCGTATTCGGGTCCAGCAGGCATAACGGCATCTTGGAGTCGATGTCCGCCGAGCCAAAGCTGTAGCACACATTATTCGGGGCCCCAAAATGGAACAGGGTACGCATTCCGGTTTTTTTGCACAGCGCGATGCGTTTGCGGAGCTCGTCTTGCCGCTGCTGTTTTCGAGCAGGCGAGTTGTCTGCGCGGAACGGATGAAGTCCTTTGAATGAATAAGATTTTGAAATCGCCTCATCATAAACCACGTCTTCCAGATTCAGAGGTTCATCTGCGGGCCGACAGCCCCAGGCCAGATTCAATTGCATGGTATTAAAGCCCAGTTTTTTCAGTCGATTCAGATTCTGTTCATTCCATTCGACATCAGGCTTAGAAGGACAGCCCAGAAGGCCTATCCGATAATACAAAGAGGTCGATTTTGAATCCGGAAGTGCCGTTTCGGCATCACTATTATCGGCCCCCGATAAAATGCCAACCAGGATGGCCAAAAGCCACACTCTTTTCATCCTTTGTCCTTTCAGTGTCCAAGCCTTAGTATCAATTTGGGTTCAATTCTCAAACAGTTGGTTCATTTTAGGATATGAAATCATAGATTTACTCCATTGCATTTCCCGTCAAGATGACGTAAGCCTCTGCAGGAGAATTGGTTATGCTTTTAAAAGAGCGTCTTGTCCTCTTCAATCATGCCGAGGTGGAAGATTTCAAGCAAAAGCAGTATATATAGGATATCATGTGACAGCAAGGTTTTTAAAACGTTGGCTTTGAAGCATAACAGGTTGTAGTTGATCTAGAATGCCCAAATTATTGACAACACGACTATGTTTATGGATACAATATCTATCCTGTCTTTTATTGGTAGTATATTTTGAATAAATATATTGTTTTTCTCTTTTTTTGTGCGCAGTTTTGAGTTTTTGTCATTTAGATATAGAGGAAGATGGATTGAGATGACGCAGAATTATGGCCGAGAAAGATAACAAAAGCGTACGATTTTTCAGCCTGTACACCACGGTACAGGGGCGTGTTTATGCGTTTTTAATGATGCTGCTGCACAATCGCAATGCCGCCGAGGAGCTGCTGCAGGATACTGCAGCGACGATGTGGGAGAAATTCGATACGTTCCGAGAGGGGGAAAACTTCGGTGCCTGGGCGATTGCCATCGCGCGCAACAAGGCGTTTGAGTATCTTCGCAGTAACAAGAAAATGAAGATGCTGTTTTCAGAAGAATGCTATCAGAAGATAAGCGAAAAGGCATCTGGTTCGTCGTCCGATTTTCACGCCCGGCTCAACGCGCTGGAGCAGTGCATTCGAAAGCTGGAACTTGACCAGCGCCAACTGCTTGAATTGCGCTACCAGGACAATGTGCCGGTCAAGGAAATCTCCCAGCAGATCGGCGGTTCTCCGCGGCTGGTTTATAAACGATTAGTCTGTATTTTCGAGCTGATGCGGGTGTGCATTCAGCGCACCGTGGCTCAGCAGGAACTCTAAAAAGCCTTATGAACAGAATGGAATTTGACATCCTGATTTTGAATCTGCTTGAAAATGGTCTCAGTGACCAGGAACTCAGGCAGCTTCAGGATATTCTGGTCAGCAGTCCTGAACACCTTGAGCGATACTGCGAGTTTGTCAAAAATTATGCGGCGGTTCAGGCCAAAATAGATTCCGGGCTGACGATTGTGCCGAAGGGGGCAGGTGATTCCAGGTCGCTGGATATGTCCCTTTGGAAGGCGCTGTCTGAACAGGAGCGCCAGGCCGAAACGGTTGAGATTCGCCCGGCCGCCCAGACGCCAGAATTGGTTATGGGGGTCCGTGAGAAACGGCGTCAGCTTCGATTGCCGCGCAGGATATCCCGGATCAGTCTGTATACGGCGATTCTGGGCTGGGTGGCAATGTTTCTGGTTATTGGTTATGTGATTCGCTATCCGCGGCAGGTTACACTGCCGACAGCGACACTGATTGAAAGTGTTGCCGCCCGCTGGCAGGATCATGCCTTTGAAGGCAAGGCCGGGACACGACTGTATAATACCGATGTGCCGCGCCAGCTGGCTGCGGGCCTGGTCAAAATCCGCATGGACAGCGGGGTGGAGGTTTTGATTCAGGGGCCGGCAGAGTTCCGCGCCGAGGATACCAATCAGTTTTATATGACATACGGGAAAATCAGTTCCACCGTGCCCGAGGGTGCCGAGGGATTTGTTGTCCGCACCCCGGCGGCGACGGTGGTTGATTATGGCACTGAATTCGGCATGCTGGTGGATAAGACCGGGCGTACCGAAGCACATGTTTTTAAGGGGCAGGTCGAATTACGATGCGGTTCGGACCCGATCCGGCATGGCGGCGGACAACGACTTCTTGGCGGACTTGCCGGCGTTGTAACCGCAGACCAGCGGCTTGACGGAACACTGCGTCGTGCAGAAACGGCCATGTTTATCCGTGACGTATCGGAAGTGAACGGGTCGATGCTGGACGGTCGGCAGTTGAACCTGGCCGATATCGTTGGAGGCGGCAATGGGTTTGGTTCCGGCAAAGTCCTGGGCGGGATAGATCCGCAGACGGGTGATTTTCGTGCCGAGCTGGATGCCGCTCTGACCAGAAATCAAGCCGCATCTCATCGTTTTGTGGCGACGCCTGATTTTGCGTTCATTGACAGCATTTTCATTCCGGGATACGATGGGCAGCCGGCTCAGGTATCCACAACGGGATTGGTCTGTGATGCATTTACCAGGACATCCGGCCTGATATGGGGGTATCCGTTTAATGGGGCATGCCATGAAGGCGTGGGGGTGCCGCGGCATCAGCTGATGCTGGATGGGATTACCCCGGACGAGGCAACCGGTGCGGCACTGACGCTGCATTCCAATGTAGGCATTACGTTTGACCTGGATTCCATTCGTCGGTCACTGCCTGCGGTTGTGCCGGTGCGGCTGCGCGCCCGGGCGGGAGTGTCTCAGACGACCACCCGATTTACCGACTATGATGCCTGTGTTGTTTTCTGGATTCTGGTCGACGGCAAGGTGCGGCAAAGTCAGCCCATGCGGGTCAGTGACGGCAGCTTTGAGATTGATGTGGCGCTGGATTCGACGAGTCGGTTTGTTTCGCTGGCTGCCACTGAGACCGACAGGGGCAATGCTCATAACTGGGCCTTGTTTTTAAATCCGAGACTGGAACTGGATGTATCTGAATAATCAGCGGTTAATTGTGAATTAACTATTACTATATCATTCTATTGCTGCCGTGGTGATAGAATGGTAAAAGAGTCACGGCATGTGGAGGTGTACCATGGGTAGGTGTTTCATTTTAAGTTTATCACTTGTTGTGCTGCTGATGGGTGCAGTGCAGGCGGAGATAATCGGCGTGGATTACTTCGATTATCCAGACGGTAATATTGCAGGAAAGTCCGGAGGATTATACTGGGATTGGGATAATGTGTCCAGAACACACACTGGAACCGTATCCAACTGGAATAACGTTGGAGGCACGCCGGTCGTACAGAACGGCAGCCTGACCACCAACGATAGCAGCAGTGCCCGGCGCGAATACAACGGCCCCTCGGAAGGTACGGCGGAAAATCCCGACACGGATGAGCGGCTCGGTGCATTTCGCGGGGTAGGCGTTGTTTACTATGGTGTCAAGATGACCCAGGTTGTGGAAAATCCCTGGTGCGGCTTCAGCGGCTATGATTTCGGCTCTGAACGCATCTTTTTCGGCCAGCCCGGCGGTCAGGCCAGCGGCTACATGTCCTTCGGTATCGAGATTTCCGGCGGTGCCAAAGCGTTGAGCACCATTCCGGTGGTAGTCGGACAGACGTATCATCTGGTGTCTGCGATCGATTTTGACGGCAACCAGCTGCGTCTCTGGGTCAATCCGGACGGCACTGACTGGGACAATGGTGCCGCGGATAACTCGGCGGATGTGACGCTTGCTTATGATGGAACCAACTGGAATACATCGATTCGCCTGGGCAGCGGTGCCCAGACCCAGTGGGACAATTGCATGGTTGCGACGACTTTTTCAGAGCTGCTGCCCGGTGTGGCCCTGAACCCCTCGCCGGCAGATCTTGAGAAGAATGTTACGCTGAATGTGACGCTGAGCTGGGATCCGGCCCGTGATCCGGCTAATTATGCCCAGGCCGATCCGGCAATAACGGCTCATAAACTGTATGCGAATTTTGCCAATCCATCCGATCCCAATTTGTATTTCATTGCACAGGTAGCCAATACGGGCGAGCGTGCATCGTATGATGTGACCAATCTGGATTATAACACCGGCTATTCCTGGAGCATTGTTGAAGTGAGCGATGTCAATGATATTGCCGGACAGGTCTGGTCTTTTACGACGATGCCTCCGGTTCCCGTGATCACCAAAGAACCGGCATCGCAGACCGTCGACGCCGGCACAACTGCGGTCTTTACGGCCCAGCATCTTAACGGCGTCAATTTCCAGTGGTATTTTAATGGAACAGCGATTGATGGTGCCAATACAGCCGAGCTGACGATTGAAAATGTGTCCAAGGCCAATGAAGGTGCCTATACCTGTAACGTTTCCAACGGCGCTATGCCCGAAGGCGTTACTACCGTTCCGGCTTACTTGTGGACCAAGCGTCTGATGGCGCACTGGACATTTGACCAGACGCTGACGGATACCGTGGATGCGTGGGTTGGTGCGTATGATGATCCCAATGGTCCGGTGTATGTCAGTGACGGCATCAGCGGTCAGGCTTTGAGCCTGGTTTCAGGCGATGGCAAATATATCACCGTTCCCGGTACGGAAGAATTCTTCAATTTCTATCCGCTGGGTTTGACGGCAGGTGCCTGGGTTAAGGCTGTTGCTGCAGGTGGAGTTCTCTCCAAGGAACAGGATAACACCTGGGCCAGGGGCTGGGCGATGACGACCAATGCCGGAACTGGAACACACTCCTACCGAAGTTATGGAGACCTTCACGGAACCAGCAATGTGATTGATGACAAGTGGCACTTTATTGTTGTCTCCTGCGAACTCAAATCCACCGGCAGAGTTCTGAGCGTTTATGTTGACGGCGTTCTTCAGAACCAGGCCTCCTACAACGGAACAGTCGGCCTGACAACCACACCCCTGATGATTGGCGTCCAGGAGCCTGCGGGTACGTTTGATTATGCAGGTCTGATCGACGAAGTGAGCATCTGGAGCTATGCACTGACCAAAGAGGAAATCGGCCACCTATACGCCGACCTTTCTGGACAGTCTGTTTGTGTTGCGGATGTCGAGTACGATCTGAATGATGACTGTGTTGTCAATCTGGGTGATTTGGCACTGATGGCCCAGGCCTGGCTGAATACGAATATTATTGAGCCGGCGAATTAAGCTGAGGATGTTTCTCGATTGGGCATGGGATAACTGTGCCCAATCGAGTATTTTTGAATTTTCAATCAGAATAAACCATGTGTCGGGCTTGTTTGGCATGGCTGCCAGTCAAGCCCGGCATGCGTACTCTAATCTATAAGGAGATTATCATGAAAAGGCAGGGATTTACGCTAATTGAGCTGCTGGTGGTTATTGCCATTATTGCCTTGCTGCTTTCCATCGTCGTGCCTGCCTTATACAGGGCAAAGGAGTATTCCCGATTAACCGTGTGCAAAACCAATCTCAAACAGTATGGTTATGGGATGAAGATGTATCTGGCTGACAATGACGAGCTGTATCCTTATTCGCATTATTCCATTTTTGACGGGCGAAAAACAGGGACATGGAACAGCTGCCAATGGCACAACAAGCTGGCCAGTCCTTCGGCAGATATTCGTAATGCCGGACCACTATGGTCTTATCTTTCAAGCCCGAATATCCATTTGTGTCCGGTTTTCCTTAATTTTGCTAAAATACACAGTGAGCATACGAACTGTGCCATTCCGTATGATCCCCAGTATTGCTATAGTCAGAATAATTACCTGGGGGCCCCGGTGACGATCAATGGACAAAAAAAACCATTGGGTGTGTTTCGTGAAAGTGAGGTTCAAAATACAGCAGGCGTACTGCTGTTTGTTGAAGAGACTCCCTGGACGATTACCGCGCCGGTCAACCTGGCCAGTCATGTGCTGAATGATACCTGTTTCTGGGCGCGGCATCCGCGGGACCCGGCAGGGTATCCGGGAGACTGCATAGCGACCTACCATGCGACTGTGGTCAAGAAAAAAGATAATGGAAAAGGCAACGCTGTGTTTGTTGACGGGCATGTGGAATTGGTCTCGCCCTGGGAGTATACTGATACATCGATTGGGAAAGTGTACAACAGCTTCCGCTATTCGTGGCCCAAAAGAGGCGCCTTGTCTTCAACGTGCCCCTATACCTACTAATCCAGTCTGGATTGGTTTTTTGGGATACCTCATGTTTGCAGGCGGATGATCCTCTGAATTTGCAGTACAGCAGGCAAGAGTCGTTTTATCAGGCTTGATAAAGCGGTTCTTGCCTTTTTTTATACCCAATGGGCCTGATTATTCCGCGGGCATCTGAATTGCATGATGGATGCGGCTGCATTTAGTTTCGACAAAACAAAGCATTCCGAATAGGCTTCAATTGGAATTTGCTCTGTCATCAAAATTTTGTTCACTTTCTCACTTTTTTTGCCGACATTATCTATTATAATGTGTCCATATTTGAGAAATAACCGAAAACATTCCGGAGGCCCACAAAATGAGCGATTATTCAGTCAGCCCTTCAGGGGAAAAGTATCTCATCCCGCAAAAAGAGGAGTATGCCGCGGAACTGCAGCGACTCAAAGCGCTTGCAGATGCCGCCCGCAAGGAAGGCAAAGAAATCGTTGTTGTCATGGGGGTTGGTTTTGTTGGTGCTGTGATGGCCGCGATTGTGGCTGATACGGTGGATAAGACCACCGGCAAGCCCAGCAAATTTGTCATCGGCTGTCAGCGTCCCAGCCCCCGCAGCTACTGGAAGATTCCTATGCTCAACAAGGGGCTTTCACCGGTCAAGGCTGAGGATCCGGAAGTGGACCCGATGATTGCCCGCTGTGTCCTTGAGAAAAAGACCCTGACGGCGACCTATAATTCGGACTGCCTGGCGCTGGCGGATTGTGTTGTGGTCGATGTTCAGTGTGACTATACCAAGCGCGACCTGGGCAATCTCCGCACCGGTCAGGCCGATATGGCCGCTCTTGAGGCGACGATGAAGACCATCGGCAAGACGATTCAGCCGAACTGCCTTGTACTGATTGAAACAACGGTTGCCCCCGGTACAACGGAATTTGTTGCCTGGCCTATTCTTAAAAAGGCCTTTAAGGCCCGCAAAATCGACGCGGAGCCCTTGCTGAGTCATAGTTTTGAACGTGTTATGCCTGGCCGGCACTATGTTTCATCCATCCGTGATTTCTGGCGTGTCTGCTCCGGGTGCAACGCAGAGGCTCGTGCCCGTGTTGAAAAATTTCTCCGCGAAGTGCTGAACACCGAAAAATTCCCGCTGACGGTGATGGACCGACCCATTGAATCGGAAACCACCAAGATTGTCGAGAACTCATACCGCGCCACGATTCTGGCCTTTCTCGACGAGTGGTCAGTTTTTGCCGAACGCAACGGCGTTGACCTGATTAAAGTCATCAATGCCATCAAGATGCGGCCGACCCACAGCAACATGATTTTCCCCGGGCCCGGTGTCGGCGGCTATTGTCTGCCCAAAGACGGCGGGCTGGGCTACTGGGCATATAAGCATCTGCTGGGTTTTGATGATGATATCTTCAAGATTACCACCACTGCGATTGACATTAATGACACCCGCGGCCTGCGTGCTGCAACGCTGACCCGCGATGCCCTTCGTAATATGGGTCGATATATCGCCGGAGCCAATGTGCTGCTTTGCGGTGCCAGCTATCGACAGGATGTTGCCGATACACGATACAGTGGATCTGAAATTGTGGTCCGGCGGCTCACCGAGATGGGTGCCGAGATGCATGTCCATGATCCGTATCTGGAACATTGGTATGAACTTGAAAGTCAGGATACCTATCCTGCACCCGGCCAGTCCTGGGCACGCTTCTTCCGCAACCAGGAGCATCTGAACGAACTCCGGGTTCAGTCCGATCTGGCTGTGGCGCTGAAAGGGGCTGAGGCTGTGATTTTTGCTGTGCCGCATGAGCCCTATCTGAATCTAGATCCAGACCAGATTGTCAAATGGGCAGGGGCGCCTCTGGCCGTGATTGACTGTTTCGGTATTCTGGATGACGCGAAAATCCGCCGCTACTTCGAATTGGGGTGCGAGGTCAAAGCGCTGGGCCGGGGCCACATCCAGCGGATCAAAGAAACCGTTCGCAGTAAAAAATAGCAACGATTTATTGTCCCAAAAATAACCAGGGCCGGTATAGATTGCCTTAAAGCGATTGGATACCGGCCCCGATTTATTAAGTGCTTAGAGGTCTTTATGGTCTATTTTTGAGGAACATCTTTTCTTAACGGACAATTGATGGTACTTTTCTACTTATGAAAACAATAAGCAAAATCTATCTTACAGATATAGCATGGCTGGTTTTGGTGAGCCTTTCTGTGGCGGGGTGCGGTCAGACCCGGCGGAATGTGGTATTGACGGGATACTGGCCGGTGACCAATGAGATGCTGCGAGAGTTTTGTGATGATTCGGTCATAAATCCGAGTGGCTGGAGTGGGGAAAACTGGAAGTCGATGGGGTATGACGTGTACGCATTCTTTCCCACTTTTGCAGCCAATCCTTATCAAAATCCCAAGGGAGATGGGGTTCTGGAAGTGGATTATCAGGATACTTTTGCAGATTTTGAGGCGATTGTAGCAAAATATAAGCCGATAGTGATTGTCTGTTATGGGATGGGCCAGGGGCCATGGGAGATTGAGCGGCGAGCCGTAGTGCGTGAGCAGTGGTCGCC
>JAFGQP010000312.1 GCA_016935635.1 Sedimentisphaerales bacterium | reverse complement strand
CGCTGATGGATGATGCCCTGCTGGCTATTCCTACGCTGTCCCTGGTGACGGATCTGGAATATCTGTTTGATCCGATTCAGGGAGTCTATATCAATACCGGGAATCTGACTCGTCTGGATGGGGATTCGTTCGAGCAGCCCTGCTCGCTGGAATTGATTCATCCCGATGGTTCGGACGGTTTTCAGATTGATTGCGGGCTGCGAATTCGCGGGGGCGCCAGCCGCAATACCAATAATCCCAAGCATGCCCTCCGATTCTTTTTCCGCAGCCTCTACGGAACCAGCAAGCTGGAATATCCACTGTTTGGTGATGAAGGGACCGATCAATTCGACAAGATGGATTTAAGGACGGCTGCCAATTACGGATGGTCGTCCTGCTGGCTGCCCGCCCATATCAATGTCCAGAATACCTTCGTTCGTGATGAACATTCCCGTCTGACCCACGGGCTGCTGGGACACCCCTATACGCGCGGACGATATTATCACCTGTACATCAACGGCCAGTACTGGGGTCTGTATCAAACGGAAGAACGCCCGGATGCCCGGTTTGCAGCATCTTATATGGGCGGAGTCAAAGACGATTATGACGTGGTCAAGCCGGATATCGCCGTGGGCCGTACCGTAGCCGCGACGGATGGGAATATGGATGCCTTTCGCCGCCTGTATGATGCAATCAGAGACGGCATCGAGTCCATGACCGAGTATTATGCTGTTCAGGGAATGAATCCCGATGGGACGCGCAATCCGGCCTGTGAACGGCTTCTGGACGTGGACAACCTGATCGATTATATGCTGATTGATTACTACAGTTCCGATGGCGACGGGGCCGGCTCTCGCTTCACGGCAACCAATAATTTCTTCGGCATCTTCAACCGCACCAATCCGGACGGCTTCAAATGGGTTCAGCATGACAGCGAACATTCGTTTGGTGCGTATGAGGCTACTGATGCAAGGCGTGAAAATATGGTGACGCCTCTGACGACAGCAGGGGCCAATTTTGCCTATTTTAATCCGCACTGGCTGCATGAACAGCTGGCCAACCAGAACAGGGAATATCGCCTGCGGTTTGCCGACCGGGCACAGGAGTTGTTCTTTAACGGCGGCCTGCTCAGTGCCGGCAAAGTCTGGCAGATCATGACCGGCCTGGCCTCGCAGATCGATATGGCGATTATTGCTGAATCCGCACGCTGGGGTGATGCCACGGTATCGACCCCGCGGACGCGAGATACCTGGCTGGAGGCCCTGACCTTTTTGCATAATTATATTGACGGGACCAGCTCGACGATGTCTGATCCCACTGCCAACAGCTACCAGAACTGGCCGATGCAACTGCGCGAAATCCGAGTCCGTGACCAATTCCGCTCCGTCAACTGGTTCCCGACGATTGATGCGCCGCAATTTGGCCAGCAGGGCGGTTATGTCGCATCAAATTATGCCTTGTCGATAACCAATCCCAACAGCGGCGGAACGATTTACTACACGCTGGACGGCTCAGACCCCCGACAGGCGCCGACCGACGAGCAGGGCGGAACGGAAGTGGTCTTTATCGCCGAAAACGCCGCCAAGCAGGTGCTGATCCCGACGCAGAATATCTATGCTGCCGATGGAACCGTGCGTGCCGAGACCTGGACGGGCATCAGCGGTGAAACCATCGCCAGCCTGACCGGCAGCGCCAGCTACCCGGACAATCCAACCAAAGTGGAATTCTGGAACAGTTTCCAGATGCCCGCGATTGACTGGGCGGAATACTATGGTACGCGTGTCCGGGCACTGGTCTATCCCCCGACGACAGGCTCCTATACCTTCTGGATTGCCAGTGATGACAACGGCCAGCTTCTGCTCAGTGCCGACGCTTACGCGGCCAACGCTTCGGTCATTGCTTCGATCACGTCGTGGGTCACTCCGAATACCTGGACGGCCTACGACAGCCAGAAATCGACGGCCAGAACATTGACAGCCGGAAACGCCTATTATATCGAGGCAATTCAGAAAGAACACGCCGGCGGCGACCATCTCAGTATTGCCTGGTCCGGCCCGGGCATCAGCGGTCCGGTTATCATTCCCGGACAATACCTGTCGATACCGGAAAATGTCTGGGCGGGCCCCAATTATACCCCGACCGGCTGGATTACCGGAAGCGGAGCGGTCGGCTATGAACGCAGTCCCGGCGATGCGGTCAATTATACCAGCTATGTCAGCAGCGGCATCAATGTCGAACCCCAGATGTTTAATGTCAATACCTCCTGTTATATCCGTATTCCATTCCAGTACAATGGGCAGGCAGTTACGGAACTGCTTCTGAAAATTCGTTACGATGACGGCATCATTGTGTTTCTCAACGGCAGGGAAGTCGCACGCGATAATGTCGCTGTGGCCTCTGCGCCGGTCTGGAATACCGCCGCGGCGAACTATCGGGATGATAACATTGCCCTGACTCAAACCACCATCAATTTAAGTCCCTATATCAATCAGCTTCAGGTCGGAAACAATGTCCTGGCGATTCAGGGGATGAATAATATCAATAACAGCAGCGATTTCCTGATTTCTGCCGAACTGGTCGGCAGGATGTCGATTGGCACGCCTTCGGCAAATGCCATGGCGTATGATGCACCGGTGACGCTGAGTAAGAGTACCCGGGTGAATGCGCGCGTCTTTACCGGCTTTGAGTGGTCCACCCTGAACAAGGCAACCTTTGCGGTCGGCCCGATCAAGGAAAGCCTGCGTGTGACGGAGTTGATGTATCATCCGCAGGACCCCAATCATGAATTCTTCGAATTGCAGAACATCGGAACCGAGACGATCAATCTGAACCAGGTTGCAGTCGACAGGGGGATCACATATACCTTTGGCGATGTGGATGTTGCACCCAATGGATTTGTCCTGCTGGTCAACAACAAAGCTCTGTTTGAATCTGTCTATACAGTCCCTGCGGGTGTTCCGGTAATTCAATGGACAGACGGCCAGTTGAGCAATAGCGGTGAAACAATTCAATTACTCGATGCCGCAGGAACGGTCATTCAATCATTTGCCTACAAGGATTCGTGGTATCCCCAGACGGATGGTGATGGATTCTCGCTGACAATCCTGAATCCGGCCGATACAGACCTGACTTTGTGGAGTCAGAAATCCGGCTGGGCACCCAGCACCTTTACCGGCGGTTCTCCCGGCCAGACCGAAAACCCGCTGGCACCTGGTACAATTGTCATCAATGAAATTCTCGCTCATTCTCATGATAATGCTCCGGACTGGATCGAACTGTACAATGCCACGGATTCGCCGATTTCAGTTGGCGGCTGGTATCTCAGCGATGATGAGGCTAATCCGCAAAGCTATCAAATTCCGGATGGCTTGTTTGTTCCTGACCATGGATACCTTGTCCTTTATGAAGATGAGCACTTCGGTTCCGCATTCCGCTTGAGTGAGAATGGAGAAGAGGTCTGTCTGACCGCAGCCGTGGGCGGAGTGCTGACCGGGTATACAGTCACACAGGAATTTGGCGCCTCGGAAACCGGCGTTTCGTTTGGCCGTTATCAGAAAACCTCCGGCGGTTATGACTTTGTGTCAATGGTCAGCAATACGCCGAATGCTGTCAATGCCGCTCCGCTGGTTGGGCCGGTCGTCATCCGCGAGATTATGTACAATCCGCTGTCCAACGGTGACGCTGAGTATGTGGAAATTCAGAATATCAGCAGCCAGACAGTCGATTTATGGCTATCCGACGCCGGCCAGGTGATTCCATGGCGATTTGTGGATGAAGACAGCAGTATTTTGCTGGAAATCCCGGCCGATACATGGCTTGCGCCTGGCGAAAAGATGCTGTTGATTAAGAATTTAACTGCTTACCAGAGTGAATTCGGCGCCATTCCTGCAGGCCTCAGATATGCCGTCTGGTCCCTGGCCAGCCTGTCCAATGGCGGCGAAAGACTGGAACTGCTCAAACCGGCTGACACACTCGATGGGGTGCGATATTATGTGCGAGTAGACCGTGTGAATTATGATGACGATGATCCATGGCCGACCGCGCCGGATGGAACAGGGCAAGCTCTGGGACGTATGGCACCTTCGGGTTATGGAAATGATTATGCCAACTGGCAGGCAATAACCCCAACACCCGGACAATAAATAGACTTAATAGCTATAGCATGGTAACAAACAGAAAAACAAGAACGCAAAACCAATTTCTTACAAAAAACTGCTAAAATAAGTAAAAAAACAAATGGTTCGCAGAGTTTATTAAGTGACTATGGTAACACAGGATAACAATCCGTTGGGACATCTGAATCCTGATAATTCAGATACATTTATTCGACTTCTAGTGCCGAACCAGAAGTCAGTATTTGCTTATATTCTGGCGGTTATCCCAAATTATTCGGATGCTGAAGATATTCTCCAGAACACGATATCGGTTATCTGGAGGAAGTTTTCAATGTATCAGAGGGGTACAGATTTTCAGGCATGGGCCATCCAGATTGCCCGTTATGAAATCTACAATTTTTTCAAGAAGAACCCGGCCGGTCAGTGCACTCTGAATGAACAATTGCTGGAAGTGATTGAGCAGGAATCCGGTGCCATGATCGACGGGCTTGAGCAGCGTTTGGCGGCCCTGAAGGAATGTGTCGTCAAATTGAATTCTCAGGATACGCAGCTTATTAAATTGCGATATGAGCAGGATTGTACGCTCAAATCCATCAGTTCCCGGCTGGGGATATCAACGACCGCTGTATTCAAGCGAATCGCAATAATTCATGGACGACTGGTTCGCTGTGTCCGCATGCAGTTGGCACTGGAGTAACACATGAATCCGACCGAACACAAAAACTTTTCGCGCGAGCTGGCCGAGCTGATTGTGCTGTCCATGGAAGGACACGCCAATGCCGAACAGACGCGCCGCCTCCAGCAAATCCTGCTGGAATCTGCCCCGGCACGGCAATACTATTATGAAGTGATTGCCAGTTATATCGGACTCAACAGCCCCGAAGTGCTTCGCGAGTTAAATGGCAAACCCGATACGGTTCGCAATTATATTTCCCTGTATGATGAACTGGCCAGCCAGGAAGAACAGGCTCCGACAATACTTCTTCCGCGGAAACGAAAGGGCTGGAAGTGGCGAAAGAAACCCCGCCGTCAGGAAACGGAACACGAAATTGTCCAAACCGTTCAGGTTCCGCGTCCCCTGATTAAACGTAATTATTTTGCGATGAAATTCTTTGCCGCCTGTGCAGCGGTGTTTTTTGGACTGCTGGT
>JAFGQP010000059.1 GCA_016935635.1 Sedimentisphaerales bacterium | reverse complement strand
TTTCATCACATTTCAGGTAAGAACGCAGTATCGCAGGAGTGACTTCGGCGCTGTTGCTGCTTTCACCGCTTGCGGTATTCGCACTGACTGCATAATAGTATTGTATTCCCGGCATCACCGTGGTATCGCCAAAACGGGTGACAGTCAGGCCGGAGGCGATAGTAACATAAGGCCCCCCGCTGGTTGTCGAGCGTTTAAGATTGTAGCTGATGGCACCGGCTGATGCATTCCAGCCCAGGTTCACTTGCTTGCCGGTCAGCCTTGTCGCCCGAAGGCCCGACGGCGCCACAGGGCCGTAATGATCCCAAACGACCGTAGTCACCGACTCCAGAGGCAATATCAATTGCGAGCCGGCGACTTGTCCGAGAGATTCAAAGTGACGCGTTCCATCCGTTTGATAGACGCTCGATACATCGTATTGAAATGAACCGGGATTCAGAGTCACCGAAGCCGGTTTGGTCGTACTGCGATTGATCAGAACAGCCACAAGCCGCTTGTCATCAGGTGAAAGATAGGCCGACACCAGAACATCGGAATTATTGGAACCGGACTTGACCCGCCTGAATCCGGGCTGTACGTAATAGGAATAGTGCTTCATCGACCAGTACGACGGATTGAGCCAGTAGCCTTTCGGAGAGGTCCAGTCACCCGATCCCCACGGAAACTCGATTTCAACCAGTCCGATATCGCCGGGCCACATCAGGCTCCAATGGTTGTATCCGCTGACTTGTTCTACGACCAGGGAGTTATGAATTAAATTCGCACAGGGAACCAGCCCTTTGATGTCGCCGAACTCCGTCATGAATCGCGGCTTGCCGGGAAACAGGGTATTAGAGCTGTTTAATACCGTCGTAAAGGCGGAATTATATCCATCCGGCGTTCCATCCGTGCTGCCGCCGTAGAGGTGATGCGCGACCCCGTAAAATGTGTCAGGATTCATTTGCGCCATATAATTGCGAAGACCCGATGCATTCCCATAGAGACCAACGCACTCCGGCCCGAGCAATTTGGGCGGAGTCGCCATAGTGGTCTGGAGTTTCTGGTAAACAGCGTCCTGCGCCAGGGCAAAACTCGCAAAGTATTCGCCGTTGACAGGAGCCTCAGACGGATTGAACCGACAGGAATCATAATCGGCTGTCCAGTCCGGCTCGTTCTGAATGCCGATCCAGGTGGGATTGACACCACGGGCAATATAGTCCTGAAGGGAGTCGTGCCAGTAGTTCGCAAATCCGGCATAATCATAGGCGCCGTTGACCTGAATCAGCGTTCCGCCGTTGGCGACTTCACCATTGCTCTTGAGATAGGCCGGTGGTGACCAGGATGTCATCAGGATGGGCACGGGATGCCCCAGCCGCTGGTTGGCCGCTGCGACAATTTCATAAGTGGCGGTATCCTGGCCATTGACTCCGCGCCACCAGTTGCCAATCCGCAGCATGGACAGGTTCAGCCCCGAAAAGGCATAGTCAAATATCTCATTTTTGTAGGGATGTGCCGTGAACCAGCCGTTATAAAAACAAATCGCCCCGCCCAGTCCCTCGATTGTCTGATAAAGCGTTGCGGAATCCAGCGAGACAGAAACCGCCGCCGTTGCAACCTGCTGGAACTGCCACCAGTTCAGATTGAATAAATCATCGCCCTGCCCCCCGCTGAATCTGAAGTACACATCGTGCACTCCCGAAACTCCGGACACATTGCAGGTTATCGTCGTCCAGGTTTGTCTGCTGCCGGTGTTCGGAACCAAACAGGTTCCCGCCACCGTTCCATCAAGGCTGTCCAGCCGCAATTCAATGCTGCCGCCCGTGGTGGCACCGGCCACCCGGGCCAGGAAACTCGAGGCCCCGGCCCCGAAATCCACTCCGCGCACCCCAATCCAGTCCCCATTGGAAACAGCGGTGACATTCATACCACCTTCGGCGCAGGCTTCGGTTTTGACACCGCTTTGCCGGGCAATCGTCTCCCCTTCAACCCGGACAAAAGGATTTAGATTTTTTAACTGTCCAAGACCATCCGGAGTTATGACAATCTGCTGTATCGTTCCATCCGAATTGTGATAAAGCCGGTCCAGACAGATATTTCGATGCACCGTCGGCACAATCCCTTCCACCGTCGCCTGATGGCGGTTATGATACACACAATACCATTGCCCCTGATAGGTAAAAAACGTGTGATGATTGTTATTGCCGTAATTATTGGGCGGCGAGCCAAGGGCCACCCCGCGGCGTACAAATCCGCTCATCGGACTGGAACTGGTCATGTATGCAATCTGGGAGCCAGGGGTTGTATCCTCATAATTGTCCGCATAAGACAAGTAATATATGCCGTCCCGTTTATGCATGTGGGACGCCTCAAAGAAATCCGGCATTTCTATCGTCTCAGCCGATCCAATCGGATCGATCATGTTTGTATTCAGCTTGATAACACGGGCCTGATTGGGGCCGCCGCCGCCAAAATAGAGATACGGCTGGCCGTCATCATCCACAAACACACTCGGATCAAAGATCCACGTGCTGTTGGCTCCCGGAGTCCCCCCTGAAAGCCCTTCGCGTTTCACTACCAGCCCGTCTTTGGGAGCCGTAAATGGTCCGGTTGGAGAGTCACTCGTGACAACTCCAATCCCCCAATAGGCATCGCCGAAATAAAGATAAAATTTATTATTATTCCGAACAATGCACGGCGCCCAGGCCGTTCCGATCCATGAAACGGAATCGGAATCAAAAACCACCCCATGATCCGTCCAGTTTTTGAGATCCTCCGTCGAAAAACAGACGATGGAATCCATCAGATAATCCGTGTCGTTGTTTTCTTCATCGTTGGAACAATAGACATACAGCCGCCCGTTCCATTCAATCGCCGTAGGATCCGCGGCATAATGCTGCGGCATCACAGGATAGTCCGCCCAGACCCGGCAGGCTGCGGTGCAGATTATTAATGCAACAAGGGCTTTTTGCATAACACCGGTTTCGACACTTTTCACAATCATGTGTTTGATCATCATTTCCCCCTCGACAAATACGGAGCGCTGTCCAAAACATCGTTTTGTCAGCACTTCAATGGCCAGTTGATATAACACGGTTAGACGCATGTGGTGATTCATCCGTTCCTGCAAAACGCGATTAATCTACCGTAAGAAAAGATTTCCGGGTGCCTAATCGACACCCGGAAACCATGATTCTGCTTAATCCAATGACTGGTTTAGTCCGCGTAGATGCGGTCGTTTTCCAGCCATCTTGCGGCAAAACTCGCCAAGTCGGGCAAATCAATAATGCAGTTGCCATTGGTATCATAGGCCTGCTGATCGTAGATTTCCCGGTTGCAGACTGAACCCCCTTCAATCGTCAGGTATTCCTTGGCAACATCCACGGTCGTCAGAGCATAGTTCCAAATCTTGAGGTCATCAATCATGCCGTCAAATTCAGGATCCGGCCACTGGCTTTTGCCGATATAGTTCAATACAGCCCCGACATCAATCGGATTATTGGTCATGCTCGTATTGGTCGCAACCAGCTCGCCATTGCGATATAAACGTCCTGTGTCACCGGTGATGGTAATCGCGACATGATACCACTGGCCGGCGGTCAGGGCAGCTGCGTCAAGCACCTGCTCAGCACCATCGTTGACTTTGGATGTAAAACGCAGGGTGCCCCAGCCGGCATCCGGGGTCACGAACAGGTAATCGGTTGTACCGTTGCCGAAATCAAAGGCACGAGCCCATCCAGCAATACTGCTGGGACGAATCCAGAGGCTGATGGTCATATCCTGATAATCGACTACGCCGGCAGGAATCTGTGCATACTGACCATCGGCGCTTTGCGAATCCGGATTGCTGAGCTGCAGGCAGGATGTGCCTACTCTGGCATCCGTACTGTTTATACCCGGAAGCGAACCGGTTCCGGCCTGCATCATGACTGCGTCAAAACCACTGATGATATCGGGGGTGACATCTTCTGTGATCGTCTCAAAGGGATAGTGGCTGACCAGACGCGGATACCATAACTTTGCAGAATTCGAAGGAACCGAAGCAATTCCCCCGGCGTCCGGAGAGCCGTTGTAGGCAATGCAGTAAAATTGTCCTTCATCCGCGGCAGTTGCACCGGTGATAACCAGTGTTGTCGTTTGTGTTCCCGAATAAATACCGCCGTCAGCCAATTGGATATCCGGGCTGCCGACTTTAAACCATCGAAAATCAGTTGCCGCAGGTCCGGCTGTTACACTGAATGAGGCGTTGCCGCCAAAATCAGCCAGGGCATTCTCAGGACCGACCAAAATATCGGGGGTGGCGGCAATCGTATTGAACGTCCAGACCGGCCCCATAATATTGTTTTCATAACCGGCCGGGTAAGGATTTCCATTCGGATCAGCAATCGCTTCTTCCACCTTCCAGGAGTACTCGGTTGCCTGATTGAGCGTAATGGGGCCGTACTCATTGTACGGATCGGTCAGGTTGGGATCGGCATTGTGAACCTGCTGGACATAATCGTGCAGATAAAGATTGGGATCGCTGGGATTGCCGTTGGTCAAATAGAAATAATACCCCTCAATCGCGGGATTAACCCGGTATGCAGCCAGATAATCCGGGTCTCCGCCGGCATTCCAGCCAAAGGTGACCTGGGCCTGTGTCTGAGAAATCAGTGTCCCGGCCGTACCGTCAGCGTTGGCCGGCAGAACCACCGGATCATGAGCTTCTGCATCCGATCCCATGGTGATTTTGAGATTATCCATTTCCCAGACCTGGGTAAATGAGGTACCATCGGGCATCACGTCACCCGGCCATGGCTGGCCAATCTCGATGGACCAGGTGGACTGCAACAAATCCCAATCGGCTCCCTGCCACCAGTTATTGACGAAATCGGCCATGTTGAATTTCACATGGACCCATCCGTCAGATTGGGAAATATTCAGGTTGGCATAACCATGCCCGTACTGGTCCCCGCCAACAGCAGGATTGGGTGTAACGATACCAACGCCCAACACAATGGGATCCCAGTTGCCCGAGACGTTGCGGATATCAAATGAGACATTGTAATCCGCCGGGTTGGCACTGGTGTTTCCAGACACCGTGAAGTCCCACTTGGAGCCAAAACGAGCATTTGCATCTGCACCGGTGGCATTACTCACCACACCGGTATGCCGAATAACCATATTTCCACCGATGTCGACTTCGGCGACGGAATGGGTGCAAATATCAGTTCCCCAGTTCCAGGCAGCGGTAGTGCCTCCGCTGGGATTGTCATAAATAACCACCCCGAAACTCGTGGCGACACACAGTCCCATCAACATCAAACACATTCTTGTCATCTTTTAATCCTCCACAAAATAATTGTTATCGTGTTTTTGCTTACATCGTACGGACACTTCTTATACCTGATCTGTCTTGTAAATTTTCATTTCGTCGCGACTTATTACTGCAGCATTAACCACATGCTTCTTTGGCTCGCAGAATAATCATACCCGCTGGGCATAATCCCTTGCTGTTATACTCGCAGTTCACTCATATATTTGAAAGGGAACCAAACGCCCCCTTGTTACCCCTGTCGGTTCACTACTCCAAAACCAAAACCGGATCGGTATACATGCACCAGTCGCTGTCAATGGCTGTTATCGCCATATTGTCCCACATGCGTCCCCGGGGATCCTGCCCGTCGGTTGTCATCAGTGTCAAAAACCGGTCTTTTTCTGAAATCTCGATATCCGCTGAAAACAGCGTTTTTTCCCTCACCTGCGTTTTCTGGTACCTTATCTTTCCATCCACCAAAATCCAGAAATCCGCATTACTGGCCTCGGGGCGTATGGCCTCCTTTTCGATCCCGAATTTGGTCTTAAAACGAACAATTTTAGTCGCTGGTAAAAGGCTGCGCATAGCCTGGAGATCGTAGGTGATTCCCATATTGGCATGCATCAATAAACAGTGGGCATTCCAACGGCCCGATACGGTGCTGTTCTGGACCGCCTGGGCATTCAGAATCCTTATGGCGTTGGTGATAACGCCGTAACAGGCTCCACTGGACTTCGGACATTCCCGGAAAACATGTCCCAGAGAACTGACCGTCTGTTGCGTTTGACCGTTGGGAATAAAAACGCCGTCAATATAAGGACTGGAAGGCACTGGACGATAGATATTGGCTGTTGCATGAAATTCGGGCATCCCCTTGGGTTTTATGAAATTCCCATTCACCAGATTGATTCCCAAATCAATAACTCCGGTCCCCAGCCCATTGCCGCCGCCGACAATATCAGCAAGACTCAGCGTTTTTTGTCCCCTCCATATCGTGTTGCTGTCCGAATGGATAGTCCGCACAAAATGCATCTGCCTGAACGGAATGTCCGAGATATCCAGCGTGTCAGCGGAAATCCTCTTGCCCATCCCGGCCCCGACCTCAACAATTTCTTTGGACGCTTCGACGCCGGCAATCAGGGTCGTCTTGCCCTGCATCACATACAGGGATGTATCCCCGCCTATATCGGCCTGGACGCCGAACTCCGTGCCCAGATCAATAATCTTGGCGTTGTCCGTGTATACCGAAAATCCGATCGCTTCCCGCGGGATAATCGCATACAGCCGGCCGTACCGCATCTTGATCTGGTCTTCGGTACGGACCTGGAATGCACAGGGCCCTTCCAGGGTCACTTGTGCACCGTTATCAAACAGGAATTTGATGCAGCCTTCCTGCAGCACAATATCGCTGCGGCTGGTCAGCACGGGATCGCCTTTGTCCATCGCGCCATCAGGTATCGCCCATTTGGCATGGAGACTGTCCGCCAGTACAGCCACCCTAAAACCCGTGGCAGGCGGTGCCAGATACGCAAACAGGAATATCAGAACAATCGCCGCAGCCGAAACAACAGCCGCGACGACAGCTCCTGCGCTAACCCGGCGTGCAATTTTGGGGTATTCAACTTTATCGACGAATATTCTGGGTTTGGGTTCTGGCTCCTGGGCAAGCTCAACAGTCGGTGAGTTTTTTTCGTCCTCGGCCAGTCTCTGCCATACAGTCTGATCCAGACATTCCTCCGATGGCAGTTCTTCACCCATGCGGCCCTGCTCATTGAGTTTCATTCGCAATGCGGTATAGGTTTTAACATAATTGCAGTAATCGTGAACAGCGTCAGGATTCTGTGCAAAAAAATCGTCCAATTGCTGAATTTCCTGATCTGAAATACAGTTTTCCAGCAGTTTGAAAATCAATATGGCGATTTCGTTGGGGTATTGCTGCTGCATCACAAATCCTGTTTCGATAACGATCTTGAAATACACAAATTAAGCAAATTCATAATATGAGAAATCCGGAAATACAGAGTACTTGCAGGCCGGCCAACCTTAAGCGCAATATCTTTGACCGAAACATTGTCCCGATATCGGAGGGCAATTAATTTTTTGTCTTTGCTGTCCAGCTTCTTCAAACAATTATTTAATGCATTGACACGGAGTCCATAATCCTGGGCCGATTGTTCGGCAACATGCGACAGCCGGGCATAAAATTCATGCCGGAGCAGCTTTTTGGTTCTTCGATTATCCCTTAAGTATTCAAGCGTTTTATTTCGGGCAATAGTCATTGCCCAGGCTGTAAAATTGGTCCCTTCCTGAAACTGGTCAAAATTCTCCCACATGATTGTGGCTGTCTCCTGAAGCAAATCCTCCGCGGCCGTCAGATTATGCACCATCATCATGATGTAGGACATCAGACTGCCATGGATGCTGTTGTATAAACCAAAAAATTTAGAGCTTTTACTATCCACAATCATTTATATAATTCGTAATCTGAATTCTTGCCTGCCGCATTAATCACTACTATAGTAATGTAAAAAATGCTTGAATTTCTAAAGTTTTCCACAAAAACAGCCCGACAAAACGCTATATCTCTATTAAATATAAGGATTTATAATTTACACAAACCTGGCCCCCAATGATGAAATCAAACCCCTTTTTGAAGCCCGGCTCGTCTCAGAACTGAACACTTTTGCGCATGGATTCCCCGGTGTTAAGTTGACTGTCGCAAAACAAAACCCTTCAATCTAGACCGGATATGGCCGTTTTGCAGTCGTTTACCTAATATCACTTGGAACAATGGGCGGCTTTGCTGGAAACAGCACCCCGAGCGATGGGACAATGCTGCGCACCGAATCCTGTTCATTCCCACGGATTCATAGGCAGTATCCTACTAAACCTGAATGAAATTTTCTGTCAGAGGCAAGGCGATGGTCCATTCCAATCTTTTCTGCGGCTGCCCACACGGCAAAATATACTTATTTAATCTGTACCATCGCCGAATCTGCCGACTGTGAATCGTTATGGATTGGCCGTCAGGCTTGTCATTCCATCGTCAAGACCGGTACTGCTGGCCGTCACACGAATTGTACCCGTTCTGCCATTTTGTGTCCGCAGAATGAGCATTGCCTTGCCATTGAACAGCCTGCGGTAGTCAGCCTGGAACGGCTCCAGTGACAGCGGATTGCCGTTGCCGACGCCGGCGATCTCAGCAGGTCCCTGCACTTTGAACTTAATAAGGCTGTCGGCCAGCGGGCAGATATTTCCATCCTTATCCAGCACCTCGACCAGCACGTACGACAAATCCCAGCCGTCAGCAATCAGCTTGGTGCGGTCAGGTGTCAGGCGAATCGATGCGGGCTTGCCGGCCGTCCGCATAACGGCCGTGCCGATCTCCTTTCCGTTCTTGTAGGCAACCGCCCTGAGCTCACCCGGCTGATATGTTACATCGTTCCAGCGAAGCCGGTAACGGTAGGTCACATGATAGTAGTCGTTCTCTATGACTCCGGGATATACACCAAACTCACGAACAGACGCCCAGATCCCGTTCCGCAGACCTGTGAAGACAATCCGCACATAGCGGCCCATGGAGTCAACCGCATGCTGGGACTTGCGCGGGCTGTATGGCTGGAGTTTACTGACGGCCGGCTTAGTCACAATTGTCTGCCAGTCGGTTTTATCGTCTGAGACTCGGACTTCGTAGCCGTAGTTGCCGGCCTCACGTTCGAATTCGATGGTTAGAAAGCCAATCGTCTTCGGCTCACCCAGGTCAACCTGGAGCCACTGCTGGGCACTTTCGGAATCGGCACACCATCGGGTCTCGCTGCTGCTGTCAGCCACGCAAGCAGCCGTGTTGCCGCGGGCGGTTTCTTCGGACGAGGCTGCCACCTGTTTGCCTTCGGCGTAATTGCTGGCCTGCTGGGGAATCTCCCCCTTGGTGCGTCTTCCCAGCGACTTGCCGTTGAGGAACAGCTCCGCAGAATCACCGTTGGTGTACACGAAGACCGGCACGCTCTTGCCCATGCGGTCGGGCCAATTCCAGTGGGGCAGAATGTGCACCGTCGTAGTGTCCGGCCGCCAATGGCTGCGGTAAAGATAGTAACGATCCTTCGGGATACCGCACAAATCGACAATCCCGAAGTAAGAGCTGCGGGCCTGCTGGTCGAACGGCGTCGGCTCACCGAGATAGTCGAACCCCGTCCAAACCATCTCACCGGCAACAAATCGGTCGTCCTCCATCAGCTTGAACTCGACATCCGGGATGTCGGACCAGGGGGCCGCATTCAGATCATAGGAATCCACCTGGTGCGTATCGGAGAAATCGGTTTTGTGCATCGGCAGCGGCAGCTCATAAAAGCCGCGTGTACTCAGCGCCGATGCCGACTCGGTGTAAATAATCGGTTTGTCTGGATAATTTTTTCGATAGGTGGCATACCGTCGGGCATAGTTCCAGCCGGTCAGGTCCAGTGAATCCAGGATGGGCTGATCGGCCGTCGCGGGAATATGACAGGCCATGCCGACAGGCCGGGTATCATCGTACTTGAGCACAAAGTCACGCATGTAGGCGACGCGCTCGGGGGACTTGCCCTCACGGTCGCCCGGCTGGTTGCCGATCTCATTGCCAATCGACCAGACAACAATACTCGGGTGGTTGCGGTCGCGCATCACGAAGCTGCGAATCTGTTTTTCGCCGTATTGTTCCAGCGGCGGCTCGCCCCTGACGCGTCCGGCCTTGTCGTCCCACTTGTCAAAGCACTCATCCCAGACAAGCAGACCCATTCGATCACACATATCCAGCAGCTCCGGCGCCGGCACATTATGGCTGGTGCGGATGGAATTGACACCCATCTCCCGCATGATCTCCAGCTGCCGCTCCATGGCGCGGGGATAAAACTGTGCCCCGAGAGGACCGTGATCATGGTGCAGGTTAACGCCATAGAGCTGCACGCGACGCCCATTGAGGTAAAAACCATCATCGGCGGTAAACTCGAATGTGCGGATACCGAACGACACCTCCTCGGTATCGATAGCGAGGCCATCTCGCAGGATGGCCACTTTCGCTGTGTAGAGAATGGGGCTTTCAATATCCCATCGCCGGGGTGCATCAACCTCAAAAGTATACTCGACCTGTCGGAACTCTTGCGCTGCAAGCATGCCGGAAAGCTCGGTCTGCCCGACGGATACACCGGCCGGATCAAAAAGCTCGATACGCAGACTGCCGGAGGCATCCGCGGCGGAGTGGTTCTCGATGGTTGTCTGCACCCTGACCCGGGCCATTTCATGTGTTAGCTGCGGGGTAGTGACATACGTGCTCCAGTGGCCCAGGTGCACCGAATCACAGATCGTCATCATTACCTTGCGGTAGATGCCCGCGCCGGGATACCACCGCGTACCCTGCCGGCGGGTATCGACCTCAACAGCCACAACGTTCCGGCCTTTAAAATTAAGAAACGGTGTCACATCTACCCGGAATGAGTTGTAGCCATAGTCCCACTGTCCGGCCAGTTGGCCATTAATATACACCTTGGGAAAGGCCATCACGCCATCAAAATCCAGGTAGATCTTCTTGTCGGCATAATCACTGTCGATCGTAAAGACCTTGCGGTACAAGCCCACCCCCTTCCATGGGAGCTTGCCTGCATAGCCGTTCTCTTCCGGAGCAAACGGACCGCGAATTGCCCAATCATGCGGCAGCCGGATGGTTTCAAAAGCAGAATCGTCAAAAGTGATGGAGCGGGCTTCCGGCCCCTGCTCCCCCTGCGCAAACCGCCAGCCAGTGTTAAAATCCCGGAGGATACGCCCGCCGTAAAGCGGAGAGGTCAAGCAAACAGCGGCAAACATCAGATATATTCTAGTCATTATTGTCTCCAGAATAAAGGTATCGGCCATCCAATTATAACCAACAAGGTATGTTTATCAATCTTATTTGAACATTTTTCAACGTCGTCCCCGTGAACCACAGAATCGGATATAACGCTTTAAAACCCGTTTTTGGGCCCAATTGGCGACCTGATCCACCAAGGTCAGAAACTCTGGCACAGCAGGCCACCGTCGGGACATGTACCGATGCAGGAGTCCTCTTTACCAAACTCCCTTTAAGCTCCATGCAAATCCCTATCTTGTCATTATTGTCAAATAGTTAGTTTCTGTTGCGGAAAAATAAATCTGAAAAGTTGAATAAAAAAAGCTGTAAAAAAAGTCTGTTGCCTTTACCATGTAAGTGCTA
>JAFGQP010000311.1 GCA_016935635.1 Sedimentisphaerales bacterium | reverse complement strand
GCCCTCCGTACTTTATTCCGTTTCAAATCAAAGCAACAAATCTGTGCGACTAAAATGCGTCTTGTGCTTTGCGTCATGCACACACGCAGGCCTGAAAGCAATCCGATTCCGGGCTTTCAGTTTACGATAACCACTTATCTTTAAACGTGTTACAGATTCACCCCTACAGCGTCCCGATGATCGAAATGAAGGGGCTTACAACTGGATATTAGGCAGCGGAACAGGTTTTGAGGTGATTTTATTGACGGGCATCTGAGCCTTTGTTCGCCTCAGATAGGCCGCTAATTCATCTGCCAACTGTTTTGCAATTTCCGGTCTTGAAGCGAACAGATTGTCTGTCTCACCGATGTCATGAGCAACGTTAAACAGCTCAAAGCTCTGTGTCGCATGATAATAGATTAATTTAAAGTCGCCTTTTCGTATCGCACTGTGCGGAGCAATCCCCGGGCCGGAATGCCCCCAGTGATTCGGAAAATGCCAGACAAGGGCTCTTGATTCCGGAAAACCAGGTCTGTTTTCCAGCAGGGGCACCAGGCTGATTCCATCGATCTGCATACTGCCACGCCGCCAGTGTTCTATGCCAGCCATTTCCAGAATAGTCGGGAAGAAGTCTTCGATCATCACCGGCTGATCACAGGCTGAATCAGACTGAGTTATGCCGGGCCATCTGACAATCATCGGGACCCTGACACCGCCTTCATGCGAAGAGCCCTTGCCGCTGCTCAGCGGTCTGTTGTGTGTATGCGGCTTTCCCCCGCGGCCCGACGCACTCAAGCCGCCATTATCTGACATAAACAGGATAATTGTCTCATTTTCAATGTGATGCCGATTCAGGTTCGCCATCAGATCGCCCAGCGATTTATCCATTCCTTCAATAAGCGCCGCATACATGGCTTCTTTGGAATCCAGTCCCGCATCAATATATTTCTGGATAAAACGACGGTCCCTGGCAAACGGCACGTGGACGGCGTAATGAGACATATAAAGAAAGAAAGGCTTGCTGGTGGCTACGGCACGGTCCATTGCCTGAATGGCTTCGATCGTAAGGGCTTCAGTGAGAAAAATATCCTGACCATGATACTTCTCCAGCCCCGGCACCCCCCAAGGCAGCGTATGTTCACCCGGCTTGTTGCCGAAATTCGCTGTCCCCAGATAATGGCCCGGGCCGCCAGCAGCATGACCCGCTATATTGACGTCAAATCCAAGTGCCAGGGGATCTTCGCCGGGGGTGGTTCTGGCTCCAAAGTGAGCTTTGCCCACATGAATCGTATGATAACCCGCCTGCTGAAGCAGCTGTGGAAATGTTTTGGCAACAATCGTGTGTTCAATGCCTGCCGTGGGGCTCAGGCCGTTGACATTCCATTCGGGAAAAGACAGCGTTTCGTGCGGTGAATCATTGGAAGCATTTTTGTTCAGTGTCCAGTTTGTCACGCGATGCCGTGCGGCATTCAGTCCTGTCATCAGGCTGATGCGGGTTGGCGAACAGACACAACAGGAATAGGCCTCAGTGAACTTAACCCCCTGCCTGGCAAGCTGTTCCATATTCGGGGTTCGATAGCGCCGGTTAAAGGGGGTCATTTCGGTATGAAACGGAACTGAGGTATCCTGCCACCCCATGTCATCCACAAGAAAAAGCATGATATTCGGTTTTTTTGCGGCTTTCTGCCTGCCGGTGGTCCCTGGGAAACACCCCTGGGTAAAAAACGCCGCAGTACACGCAATGCTCTTGAGAAATGATCTTCGTGTGATGGTTTCCATGATTATCTGGTCCTGCCTGAAGGTTTCCGTTCCGACAAGGCTGAATACGCTGACATCAGCCGCATACTTGCCTTGCTTATGGGATAATCGTACTCACGCAAGGCAAATAGTCAAGCATCCTCTGCACATTTTGCAGCTGCAAAAAATGCCGACAGTGGACTACATACTGTATCCTGCTGTCACCGGTGTGCTTTCATCCGCTGCTTCATCTGAGCAAATCGCGCTGTCCAGGGGTGTCGTAAGACTGAATACGGAACCATGCCCGATCTGGCTGGATACCGTAATATCCCCCCCCAGCATCCGCGCCAGCTGCCGGGTAATGGTCAATCCCAGCCCGGAGCCCCCATATTGACTGACGGTCCTGTTATCGGCCTGGCTGAACGCCTCAAAGATAATGTCCAGCTGGTCAGCGGCGATGCCGATTCCGGTGTCCTCCACATCAAAACGCAGGACATGCGGCTGTGCCGAAACCTTAATATGCACATGGCCGGCATGAGTAAACTTGATCGCATTGCTGGCCAGGTTGACCAGACATTGCCGGATACGACCAGGATCCGATTGAATGATTTCCGGCAGTGTTGGCGGGACAAATATCCGAAAATCAAGCCCCCGGTTGCTGGCAGCCGGCTTCAACATCGATTCAATGTTCTTCAACAGGTCACGAACGCTGCAGTCGGTAATCTCCAGACGCATTCGCCCGGCCTCAATTTTGGACAAATCCAGGATATCATTCAGAAGCATCAGCAGACTTTTGGAGCTTTCATGGATGATGCTCACATAATATCGCTGATCCTCGCCTAACGGTTCTTCACCCAGTAATTCACAAAAACCGACGATCGCATTCATCGGTGTACGAATATCATGGCTCATCGATGCCAGAAATGCGCTTTTGGCCTGATTGGCCTGGAGTGCTTCCCGGGCACTCTGATCAGCCTTGTCTTTCTGCTCTTTGAGCTCCTGAGATCGGCTCACGACCAGCCGATCGGCCAGTTCATTCCGCCGGTACAAAGACTGCAGATACAGCACCATCAGTCCTGTCAAGACGCAGCCGGCAGGAAGAATCAGCCATACCGGTAAAAACTGCGTGTCTGTCAGATAACCAGTTTTCTTCCGGCGCGACAGGTTGATCTCCAAACTCTGATCGGAATAGTCAAGTTGACTGCCAAAGCTGTAAACAGGACAGAATAATCCCGAACACCGATGTCCGGATAATGGATTTTCATGGTCCTGCCGATAGATATACATCTTCTCTGAGTCTCCTGTCTGAGCCATGATGCTGACCTGAATACCCCCAGAGAGCACTTGACAGGTATTGACAACCACTTCATGAATGTCAATAATTCCCATGATATATCCCAGCAGACTTTTTTCCCGGGCTTGTTCGGTGTGATTCAATTCCAGATGGTCATACACAGGAACAACTACCCAGCAGTCATTGTGCACGGGATGCGAAGACGCAGGACCCTGTCTCAGTGGAAAGGGCTTGAAAATGGAACAGGATTGTCCGGATCGAGCCGCCTTATCCATCGCCTGCACGACATCCTGTTCGTTCATTAAATCATACCCGGCGATGCCCTGGTAAAGCCCAAACGGTTCAATGTAATAAATAGGATAATAGGTTGGTCTGGCTCCCTGGCGTTGTCCGCCGGAACCGGTTACCTGAAACTGTTCTACGCCATCCGCCCGAGCACGCTTTTCGATACCATCACGGTTGCAATCCAGAATACGCGGCACCCAGAACATCGCCGCAAAGCTCTTGTTTTTTGATATCATGGGCAGAATAAAGCCGGAAAATTCATCACGGGAAATAAAATCCGAATATTTGTAAAAAAGCGACACCGATTCGAGGGAATGCATCGCCTGGTGAATTAGTCCGGCCAAAATGTTGTCGTAGGCAACAGCTTCCCGTTCAAAATCCCTGACGGTCTTTTTTTTGACTGCATCAAAACAGAATAAAAACACAAACACAGTGGCCCCTGCCCCTGCCAACAGGGTCAGCAAGATACCTTTTTGGAATCCTTTGCTGCTGTTTTTATTCATCTGTTTTTTGACTCACTGTTTTTTGCTGCGGCTCACGTCCGACAATAACATCCACAGTGTTCATAATATCGGGCGAAATATTCAACTGGAGCATCTTTGCGGTATTCAGATTCAGCATTGATTGCCCTTTTTGCCCCAGGATAATATCCATGGAACCAGGAGAGTCTCCGCTTAAAATCCTGTTTGCAAACTGCCCGGCCAGACAGCCTTGCTCGACTCCGGACTCCAGCACACCGCACAGCGACCCGTCGTTAACAGCAAAGTTGAGAAAACCAATAATCGGAACACGGCTGTGTTCCACCGTCCACTTCATCAGGTCGCGAGGCTCACACACCATCCTCGAATCCGTTGATTGAAGGACGGTATGGTACAGATAGACCGCAATCGCGTCTGCGTGCTGAGAGTCAAGAACCGCCTTTTGCCACTCCTGGCGGGTTTGGGGCATGATCCACTTGGCCACCTCAACTCCCGGCTCAACCTGGGTCTTCATATAGTCTAATGTATATCTGGATGTCTCGGAATCATCCGATAACACCACAAGACGCAGGGGATCCTGCCTGGCTGTTAATTTTCTGAACAACGCAATGGACTCCTTAAAAAGCGGCCTTTCTATGACACCGGTTAAATTGGCCACAGGGTAGCCGTAGTGTGAAGGGTTGGTATTGATGCCGCAAAAAACGACCGGAATCCTGCCTGCCTGAACCAGGGGATTGCCTACATACTCCATCGCGTTATCATCGACAGCAATAATTACATCCGGACGCCACTGTCCGATAACATCCAGAGCTTCCTTCGCCTTTTGTTTGGCCCACTCCTTTGCCGGGTGGCGTTTGGTGTCCAGATAAAAACACTCCAAATCCGCCTCAAACGTATTTACTTCCATTCGAATACCGCGGGTAACAGCCTGGACCCATTCATATTCCGGATGATAACTATGTATTATAAGAAGTTTGCGGCAGGTGCTTTGATTTTCTGGATTTATAAGCTTTCCCGGGGAGTCTTTCTCGGATGCGGAATCATTTGGACAACCTGAAAATATGGCTAAAGCCAACAAAGCAAAAAACACACTGCATCTTCTGTTTGTTACTGTCGTCCTCATCGAGTATTCCTTTGTTTCATTTGCCAGTTCATGCACCTCGACAGATTTTGAGGACTAACTGCGCAATCTGTCTGACTGTTGATTTTTTCGTCCAAAACAGCCTCTGAGATAACTAGTATAGCAAAACATTTATAGTATTTCCCTACCTACTATTATTACTATTTAGTGCATTCTCCTTAACGAAAGTGCAAAAAATCAAGTTGCATCATGCATCAGGTCGGCTATAATTAAAATAAGCAAGGCAAATAAGTTAAGATTCTAAGAGCAAAACAGTTACTGGATAAAAACCGTACTTATAGACTCATTATAGAAAGATTGTATCATGGCAGGAACATTTTACACTCTTCAGGAAGCAGCACAGAAACTCGGAAAATCAGAGTCGCAGGTTAAGGATCTGATCAAACAGGGTAAAATCCGCGAATACCGGGATGGAACCAAGGTCCTTTACAAGCAGGACGAAATTAACAAACTCGCCGAAGAATCTGACACGATTGATCTGGTTGGCGATTCGGAAATCAGCCTCGAATTGGAGAAAACCGCCGAAATCAAGCTTGAGCCGGATATGAGCCCGGATTCTCCCAAAAAGCCGGATAGTGAAGGCGGATTTGGATTGAGCCAGATGGGCGATTTGACAATGGCCGATACCAACGTTGGTACCGTCGGAATCAATGTCCTAGGCGACACTGATGATCATTACAAAGTCACATCGGACACCAAAGCCGAGACCAAGGGCGCAGAAATCGAGGATATCGAAAGTCTGGATGCTGACGCTAATCTGGAAAGCGTAGGCAGCGGTTCCGGCCTGCTGGACCTGTCTCTCCAGGCGGATGACACTTCACTGGGAGCGGTCCTGGATGATATTTTGCCAACCGGACCCGATATCCCCGCTCAGGCCGAGGCTGCAGCCGCGCCTGTGGATTTTGCCAAAGAAGCCGAAGGCCTGCTGCACGAGCCCGGCGGCGCCGCAGAACCTGCCGAACCGGTTATGGCCGCCCCGATTGCTGCAATCAGCAACGGCGCAGCGGCTCCGATGGGAGTTCAAATGCTCGCTATCGCCCCCCCGGACCCGGCTTCCAATGTTTACGGCATCATGATGTTTTTCCCCTTATTAGCACTGATATTGGCCGGTATCGCCACCTCAGCCGGTTTGCGTGGGGTCCTGCCTTCCATTGTCAAATTCCTGTCTTACCAGGGTCTTGCCAATATGAATTGGGGCTTTATTGCGGTCCTTGTTTTGCTGCTGACAGTCATCATCTTTTCGATTTTTGCCATGCTGGCCGGCAAAAAAGGCCAAAGCAAGACTGATGTCTATCAGAAAAAACCATAGACACAAAATTGAAATAAATCGATTCGTTTTGCCGACATAATTGAAATACGCGTGATTTAAAAGCCCGTATCGACAGGCCTTCAGCCTGTTGACGGGCTTTTCATAAGGGATTGAATTTTCTGGAAAGGAAAAAAAACAAATGAAAACAAGCAGGATGTGGGTATTAGCGGCATTAGCAGCAGTAGCTGTTGCGGCAACCGGTTGCGTCTCACAGGCTCAACTGGACGATCTGAAGGCACAAAATCGGATTCAGCAGGACCGGATTGCTCAGCTGGAAAGCCAGCTGGGCGACTGCAACCAGACGCTGGACCAGAAAAATAAAGAATTGCAATCACTGACCGGCAAAAGCGGCGCTGACCTGCAGGCTAAGAATGCTTATATCGCAGCGCTCGAGGCTGACTTGGAACAGAAAAAAGCCATGATCGCCAAACTGCAGGAACAGCTCCTCCAGGGCGGTGCCCCCCTGCCCATGGAAATGAATGTCCTGCTTAAAGACTTTGCCAGCAGAAACCCCGACCTGGTCAGCTTTGATGAAGCAACCGGTTCACTGAAATTCAAGAGTGACCTGCTGTTCAACCCCGGCAGCGATGACGTCGCAGCCTCTGCTGTCAATGCCCTGAAAACCCTGGCCGGCATTATGAACCAGCCTGAAGCCAAGCAGTTTGATATGGCCATTGTCGGCCACACCGACGACCTGAGAATCAGCCGGGCCGACACCAAACAGAAACATCCCACCAACTGGCATCTGTCGGTACACCGTTCGATCTCCGTGCTGAATATTCTGGCACAGAATCAGATTTCTGAAGAACGGATGTGTGCCAAAGGATATGGTGAATTTCGACCTGCCGAACCCAACAAGCCCAACAAGCAGGGCAATGCGGCCAATCGTCGCGTGGAAATATTCATTATCCCAAGCAGTCGGTAACCGTCCAGAAATGGAAAAAACACTAATCATCATCAAACCCGATGGGGTGCAGCGGCGCCTCATCGGGTTGATTTTAAGCCGGTTTGAACGCAAAGGCCTGCAGTTAGCCGCCGCCAAACTCATGCATATTTCGGAGTCGCTGGCCCGCCGTCACTATGCTGTGCATGAAGGCAAATCTTTCTTTGATGGCGTCACCAAATACCTCAGTTCATCCCCATCCCTGGTCATGGTATGGGCTGGTCCCGGGGCAATCCAGATATGCCGGAAACTGATGGGCAAAACCTTCGGCTGTGAAGCCGAACCGGGAACCATACGCGGTGATTTCGGCTGCAGCCGAGGATACAATCTCGTTCATGGTTCGGACAGCCCCGAATCCGCTGCTTATGAAATCAGCCTGTATTTTACCCCGGAAGAAATCCTCACCTATCCGATAACCGACGAACCGTGGGTCTTCAGCAATAATCAATAAGTCATGCCGGCCTTCATTGATTCCAATCGCCTCCGGACCACGGCTTATGTCCGTCTATCGCCGCAGGCTACTGTGGCAGCCCTGACAGAATACCGTCCAGTTCCGCCTGCTCTTCTGGAGTTAATCCGCCCAGTTTTTGGTGCAATTCTTTAGCCTTAATCAGCGATTCCCGAGCCTCTTTGGGTTTGCTCAGCTTGACATAGCATTTCCCAAGACGGAAGGTGCTGGCGGTCCGTTCGGGTTTAACCTGCGTCATCTCAGCATACAGACTGGTACTTCGCAGGAAGTCCTCGGCCGCTTTCTGGAAATCACCCAGCGTCATATAGATCACCCCGCGCGTATCCACCAGGTCCGCATAGTTCGGCGTTGTCTGCAGAACTCTGTTGGCAAGCTCCAGAGCCTCTTTCGGCTTATTCTGATGCTGGCAAAGAATCCACGCCAGATTATTGGCGGCAATCGCCTGGGTCGGATCCAGAGCCAGCGTCCGTTCATACATCCTGGCCGCCTGCTCAATAAGATCCTGACCATGATAAAGCATGGCCAGGGTAAACACCGCCTGCACATTCTGGTCATCTTTGGTTAATAAATCGTTGAGCATCTGCTCGGCCTGTTTGGCAATAGCCGGATCTTTTTTGATATCGATCCGCTGCAAGAGAACACTGATCGACATGGCCGCATTACGCTGAACATCCGGCTTGTCCATCCCTTCACGAAGAGCAGCCTGAATACCTTCGAGGGCCTTTTTCTGATCGCCGGCAAAACTGTAAAGCTGAGCACAGACCAGTTCGGTTTGCGATTTTTCCCGGTCAGCCATCAACACACGAAGCGACTCAATCTCTTTGCGGGCCTCATCCTCACGTTCCAGCCCAATCAGCGATACTATTTTCTGCTGCACAAGAGCTGAGTTCTGGTAGCCTTTACTGCTTAATTCCGTCAGAATGTCAAGACACTGAGAAAACTTTTTTCTGGAATTGAGACTCTGTACAACCGCAAGAGCCGCCTGCTCCACCTCAGGGGAACGGATTATTGCTTCCACATAGGACTTCACAGCAAGCTGACGATAGCCGGATTCGTCATGCGTTGCCCCCAGCAGAAGACTGCTCTGGCGGTCTTCCGGATAGGACCGAAGAACCTCATTGAGAATATCTACAATCTGGACATAATATTTTTCTTTTTCAAATCGTTCAAACCAGAGTCTGGCCTGCTCATAGCGCCATTGCCGCCCCTGCTGACCTTCACTCTGTTTAATCTGATCAATCCACTGCTGCAGAGTTTCAGGCTTCTCGGTTGCCATCCCCATATCCAGCAGCTTGCGCAGAATCGAAATCTGGTCCGGATTCTCCTGTGCAAGGGTCTTCAATGCTTCATACGCCTGCTCGCGATTGCCGGTTAAGATCTGAATATCAATTTTTCCCATTGCAGCTTCCAGCTTTTCCCTGAGCTGATCAGTCCTCGCAATAAAATCATCCAGCGTTGCCATAGCTTTATCGATATTCTTCTGCCGAGCCTGAATACGCATCAGCATCAGGGTCATCGCCAGGTCAGGTTTACTCTCGGTGGACCTGGTGAGCAGCGCCTCGGCATCGGCTGTTTTCCCCTCCAAAATCAGGTACTCTGCCTCAATCAGAATCGCCTTGGATTCATTCGGAAAATGCTGCTTGACATGGGCAGCCTGCTGCGCTGCCAGCTCTTTGTTGCCGGACTGCAAAGCAGCCTGGAACAACATCTCACGAATAGTCAGTAAATCCTGCTGCTGGAGAATCTGATTCATATCCTTAATCAGCATATCCCATGAATCATCCGAAGCGGAAGCTGAGCCTGAGGACAACCGCTGCAGCCGCGTCTGCAGAATCAACTCCACCGCTTTTGCACTCTTGGGATTCAGCAGCAGGGCCTTCTTCAAATGCGTCAAAGCCAGATCCCACTTTTGCTGCCTGGCCATTAACTGTGCGGCAAGCAGATGACACTTCTCAGATTCATCCTCAGTGTTCAAAAATCCGCTGATCACTGCGGAAGCAGCCAATATGTCCCCGTTCTGCATCAATGCGTGTGCCGTATAAAAAACAGTGTTTTCATCTTTTCGGCCCTGCTCGTATACTTTGCGAAAAGATCTCGCCGCAAGACTCCAGTTTTTTTCCTGGGCAGCAATCACGCCTTCGATATAAATCAGAATATCCTCATTGACCTGGGCCTGACGCAGTTTGTTCACGCAATCTTTCGCCCTGTCGGTCTTGTTCGCCCTAATGAACAATTCCGCAGCGATGGGCAAAAAGTCCGTCGAGTCTTCACCGAGGGCTTTGAGACCTTCCTCGGCAACCGTAATCATATCTTCAGTCTTGTCTTTGTCTGCCGCCAGCACCATGCGCGCCCGCAGCAGCCAGGCGGATGCATTGTCAGGCTCCTTGCCAAGAACGTCCTCCAGAATCATTTGGGTCTGTTCCGGATGGTTTGACTTGAGCCAGGCCTCCGCCAGAAGTATCTTGACATCCGTTTTATCCAGTTGGCATTTGCTCGCCTGGGTTAAATCCTCAACAGCCTCCTGCTGTTTGAGCATACGAATCCGATAATTGGCCCGCTGGATATAAGCAGTCGCCGATGTCGGATTTTTTTCAATCGCCTGGGTCAGATAGAGTTCCGTCTGGGCCGCATCTCCGCCTTTTCGTTCCACAGCCTGGGTCAGCAGATCATAGGCCGACACCAGCGTCGGGTCATCCTTGATCACCTGGTTAAGCTGCTCAATGGCCTTATCATACTCTCGCTGCTGAATTAAACAGGCCGCCAACAGCTGACGAATCTCCGGATTATTCTGTTTTTCAAGAAACCGTTCGGCGGTGAGCTGGCCCTCTCCCGGCAGACCCGCAATCCACAGATAAATGGCAATCAGATTCTTGGCCGCTTCCACATTTTCATTCTGACGGAGGATGGCCCGATATGCATTAACCGCCTGGTTGAGATGGGCCTGTTTGGCGGGTTTAATACTCATCTGTGCCTGAGCATATTTCAGAAGAATCTCCGTATCGTCCTGGTGCACCCCCAGATATTGTCCCAGAAACTGAGCTGCTTCGGGCCACTGCTTCTGTTCAAAGGCCGCAAGACCCTTCTCTTTACCGATCTTGGCGCGATAATTCCGATTCCACCCCCGCAATCCAAAAACCGTTAACCCCAGAACAACAAGCGATAACACCAATACAATCAGCAGCGTCCAATTAACTCTCAGCCGAGCCATAGCTTTCTCCCTATTTCAATCCTTTGGGCAATGATTAACCAAACTGTTTAAGGAACTGATGCAGCAGGTGCAGCACCGTCCGTACGCAAATCCGCACATCCATCCACAGGTTCAGATTGCGGACGTATTCCATATCATAATACACCCACTCCTGAAAATCCATTCCGATTTTTCGGGTTCGGCTGATTTGCCACAACCCGGTAATCCCAGGACGCACGGAAAGCCGGGCATCCCGCCAGGCCGGACAGGTCCGATTTTCCCGATCCGGCGACGGACGAGGCCCTACCACACTCATTTGTCCCAGTAAAACATTGATAAACTGGGGAATCTCATCAATACAGGTATCCCGCAAAAATTTACCGATTCCCGTAATCCGGGGATCATCTTCGATCTTGAACTGGGGCCCATCCACCTGGTTCACCACCCGCAGGCGATCCTGCAGAGCATCCGCCTGCACAATCATGGTCCTGAATTTTAAACAGTTAAATTCTATCCCATACTGCCCTTGCCGGCGAGCCGGGTAGAATACCGGCCCCGGAGATGTCAACTTGATAATAGCCCCCACAACTATAAAAATCGGCGTCGATAAGATCAAAACCACCAGTGAAAACACAATATCAGCAATCCGTTTGAGGGAACGGGCATAGGATAATATGGACCAGTGTCGGAATGACTGCATCGAATCTGTTGTATCGAATGCACACCAGGATTCTGCGAAAAGACCATTTTCAGACTCACCATCCTGCTGCGTCCAGATAACTCGATTCCGAATCACTTTGTTCGACGCAATTTCAACACCGGGTCCGATAACGGAGTTTTTGACGATCGCACCAAATTGAATTCTGACCCCATCACACAAGACTGCTGGCCCTGTCAAAATCACGTCCCGGGCCACTTCCACATTCTGCCCCCATAGCACTGTTCCTCCGACACGGACAGATTCATGCAAATCGTGCTGCGGGGGATTGTCAAATTCCCCGAAAGCATCGTCTGATAATAAACCCAATATTCCTTTTTCGCTGACCATATCCTGCACAGTACCTGCTGCTCCAAAATGAAGACATCTGGCTCCAGCCCTGCAGGCTTCATTCAACCATGTATCAATATCTGAGATTTGTGCCATTGATGTCTGCTGAGCTAAAAACCGATGATGTATCAGGATATGATGCGGCGGTTCCGCGGCTTCGAATCGGGGTTCAATACCGTCGTAATACGGTCTGCTGACACCGGCCAGGTCACCTTTATCCGTCACAAGTGCGGTCTCGTAAAACGCTGACAAGTCCTCTGCCGCCTGGATGGTAATTACATCCGCATCGACACTGCCGGCAATAGTATCAAATACTTTCGACGATAAGGTTGTCAAAAACCGGGCATTATGAATCAACAGATAGCCTGATTCCAATTCTATTGAATTCAGAGTCTCAGCAATTCGCCCGCTGAATACATGAGGAACAGTCCCAGCGTGCTTATCGCCATTCATGGCCGGCAGCAGGAGCCTGACTTGCCCCCATGGCTGGCGGGTTTGCCGTGCCAGAAAGACCGTCCACAGGTGTTCACGACCTGGCAGGTTGGCTGCCAGCCGATGCCACGGACCTGAACCGCTTTGGCGACTAAATATCTCTGGAAACATCAATAGCTGCATAGACTCAGACTTCCATACTGATCTTACTTGAAATTTTCCGTTTGAACGCGGCCATCTACAGCATCTTCAACCTACAGCATCTTCAACCACTTGCTTGTTTGCTCTGGGAATAATTATACCCATTGGGTATATCGAGTAGGATTATGCCGGGTTCTCGCTATCCGACTTATCGGCCGCATGAGACAGCAGTAAATAATCCGACCGCTCCTTTCTGGGTGCCCGCCTGCCTTCCGGCCTCTGCTGGTATCCATAGCCATAACCGTAGCCGTATCCATAGCGGCGGTAGTTCTGGTGCAGCTTAACATTATTTACCACTGTTCCCAGAATACGAACTCCTGCCAGGTTAATCCGCTCAATGGCCTGACGTATCTCCGGATGTGATGTCCTGCCCACAAAGCTGACCATTACGATACCATCGGCCATCTTGCCCCATAACAGGGCATCGGCAAAGGCCAGTACCGGCGGCGTATCAATAATCACCACATCGAAATGATTGGCCAAATCACGAATCCGCTGAATCGTGGATTTCTGACTCAGCAGGTCCGCGGCATCCGTCGCATTGCGTTCATCGGCCGCCAGAATCGACAGGCCGTCGCCGTTGAGACTGGTCAGCACTTTGCCGATATCTGCACCAAAAAGATAATCCTGAAGCCCGCGGTTATGTTCTGGCAGATCCAGCTTGTAAGCGATATCCGGCTTGCGCAGGTCGCCGTCAATCAGAAGCGTGCGCTGGCCGGCGTGGGCAAAGCTGGTGGCAAGGTTAATCGAAAACGTCGTCTTGCCGTCGCCCTTGCCGGCACTGCTGACGACAATGATTTTGTGGGTATCACCGCTCATCAGGCTAAGATTGGCCCGAATGGTCTGGAAATCATCCACCAGTTGCTGGCCCAGCAGTTTGCGGTCAATTTCCCTCGGACAGGTTGTGGTCCCGATAATCCGAACGCCGACGCGACGGACCATTTCATCCGGTGCATGGAGACGTTTATCGGCCTTCTCCAGCAGGAACGCCAGACCGAAACTCAGGGCAAATCCCGCAAACACCGAGGCCGCTGCGATTTTTTTCAGCTTGCCTTCGATCGGAACGCTGTAAGGCTCTTCTATCGAAATACGCGCTGGGCGCTTAGCTTCAATAGTTAATTCCCCAATGCGCTGAGTCACATCCTTGTATTGAGCTTTAGTTATCTCAAGTTGTTCCTTTGCTTCATTAATTTCGTGCTGCAATCTGCCCAGAGAGATTGTCGCCTCGTCCTGTTCAATAATATTATTATGCAGTTTATTTTCATACTCAGTAATCTGTGCCAGCTCATTTTCCAATTCAGCCAGTTTTCGCTTCTGGGCACGGGACTGTTCAACCTGCAAATTGGCTTCCACCTGTGCTGTGACTTCCTTGAGCTTTTCATCGTATCGATTCTGCAGCGTCTGCAGCATCTCACGGCGACGTTTCATTTCCGGATGGGTATCCACCATGTTCTGCTGACCAGTATTAACCATCTCTTGATACCGAAGGATGTCAGAAATCAGTGCTTGAATCACAGGGTCAGATTGAATAATTGCATTTTTACGACTCAATAAATCATAGGATAATGGCTCATTAGGCTCATCATTCCTGTATAAAGCGATTTGGCTTTCAAGTGCCATTTTGCGAATACTGACGGTAATCTTTTCCTTCTCCAGACTGGCCACCTGCTCAAATTTCATTTCTTGTCTTGCCGTCAGTTCGCTGGAACCATATTCATCTATCTTTTTGGCTATCTCCTCACGCTGTTCATTTAGGTCCTTTTCAAGCTTGCTTTGTTCGTCGTATAAATTTACGAATTTATCATTTGCACCTTTTTGTTCAGATTCATCCGAATAAGACTTGTAACTTTTTACAATGGTTTGAAGTATTTTTTCGCTTTCACGATAATACTGTGCAGGACTCACCATTTCCAAAATAATCAGATTTGTATTTTTTTGTGGCTGAATCACAATGTCACCATTAGCTATTGCCTCACGGAGTCGCATACGATAGTCGGTAACGCCTTCAAAGAATCTCAGACCTTTATCATAAAGTTCATCAGCTACACGATTTAATACCGTATCACCTGAAATCATAACCGCTTGAGTATTTTTAAACGCCTCATAGTTAGGTAACGGTCGTTCCGAATCGGAATCGGTATACAGAATCGCCGGAATAATCGGTGCAATCTCAATCGCCGCCTGCGTCTTGTACTGCTTGCCGACAAAGTGCAGCGCTGCAGCCAGCCCGCCGCCGGACACCGGCAGCAGGATCAGCAGGATCAGCAGCCATCGCCGCTTGAGCATCCCCACAATATCGAATCCTCCCTCAGCAGGCTGCGTCGGCTGAAAGGATTCCGCACCGCCCTCATACTGCACCATCTGCTGATTGTCAAACTCATAATCCGGTCTGGCTTGATTATCATTCATAATGATTCCTTCGATTTTCTGTACACCATATCCGACACCGGCGGTTCAACCAGCTGCTGCTCATAAAACAGCTTCGACAGCAGCCATAACTCGCCAACCGCAATAAACAGCGCCACCGGCATCATCGCCAGTCCGCCGTAATCATGAAAGGCCTTTTCCCATTGCTCGCTGGTAATCATCGTAAAGGCAATCGAGGTTACCGCAAGCCGCAGCGTATTGCACAGCAGCGCAATCGGAATGCTCGATGCCAGTAAAATCAGTTTTACAAAACGCGACCGTTCGGAAATCAAAACCACCAGCGCGGAGACCACGATAAACGCCGTCAGCATCCGAAGCCCGTTACAAGCCTCGGCCACCGCAACCATTGTTCCATTCAGATTAATCACATTGCCTTCGCGCACAACATTAAATCCAACGGTTTCCAGCACAAATACCGCCGACGTCGTAGCCCATTCCTGCAGCGGCTCGGCCACAGAATCCTGGACCCGATTCGGCAGCGGCAGCATCAAAAACAAAAACAGCATGACCGACCATATCTGCATCATCACCCGGTACCCCAGAATCAGCAGACACAGTGCAATCACCGTTAAAATCATTGAAATATTTTCCAGAGAGCCAAACATATAATACAGGCCGAAAAACCGCACACCCTGTGCAAACAGCAGTAATACAGCACCTGACCAGATCGCCGGATAGAATCCGCTGTTCAGCACACGCTTGCGGCGCATCCAGATAACTGCAACCGCCAGTATCGGAACCAGCATCCCACTGGAATACTCGTCACTGCTGATCCACATCTTCCACAAATCCCGCAGCGTCGGCACGGCATACGCACCCAGCAGACAGCATACAAAGGCTATCGCGCCGGCAATCAGCGTAGTCTTGCCCTGAGGAACCGCAAGATATTCGGCCAAAGTCTTTTTCGGCTTATGTCCCAGCCAACTGAATCGATTAATTTGAATCGCACACCAGTCCACCAGACGACCCGACCAGCCTTGTTCTCGAACAAGCAGTTTTTCCTGATATGACAAGTCCGATTTTACAACCTTATTTGAATCCACAAGACTCCTTTCAATCAGACACCCGTGCCCAATTTGAGCACCTTCCCATATCACACTCTGATCGATTATTGACCCCGCACCGATCTTGCTTTGCTGACCGACCACGGTCGGCCCGATAATTACTGAATGATCTTCAATACAAACATCATCGCCAATAGAGACAGGACCGATAATTCGACTTGTAGGCGAGATGCTGACACTTTTGCCCATCTTAACTCCCGGCCACTCGCGTCCCGTCTTATCCTGACCTGATTGAATCTGCTCTTCCGGACGGGAAATAAATCGAGTCACAACATCGACATATTCTCGCCAATTGCGGTAACTCCGGATCGACACATCCAAAAGACCCGCACAAATCGTTCTGCCCGCTCGAACAAGTTGCGGAATCAAGCCTTCTTTCAAATCGCAAAAGCCTGTCTCGGGAATAAATTCCACAATAGATTTCTCACACAGATAAATCGGTGCTGACTTTCCAGGAGATTGACTGCCAGCTTTCGGGTAAAAAAATACTGTCATCACAGCATCGCCAGAGCAATGCTGAACTATCAAATCTTGAATGTTGGGAGCAGGAACAAACATGGCTTGAAATACGATCAAAAGTTCGTCCCGACCTCCCCTTAACGCATCCTTTAAACATCCCGCCGTCCCCCTCGGCAATGTCTCCGATTGATATTCTACCTCCAGCGACACAGGCAGGTTCATGGCATTTTGGATATCCTGCCCCTGTCCCTCGCAGCAAATCACAAATCGACGGATTCCCTGTTTGGAAATCGCCTCAATCATATATTGGAGAGCAGGCTTGTCGATTACCGGCCACAGCGCACGATTCATCCGCGTGGCCAGCGGACATCGACCAAAGTCCCTGCTGCCGACGAGAATCACCGCCTTTACCTGATCGATTGTGTAGGTCTTGGACAATCGTGCTCCAGTCTATATCCGCTTTTTTATATCTTGTATTACCAGTTCGAGAGTCTTTTCCAGACTAAACTCAGGCCGATATCCAATTGCGCTTTGAATACGTTCCAAGCTCGGTACACGACGTATCATATCGTCAAATGGCTTACCATACGCCTGCTCATACGATAAATACTTTTTCTCACTGCTGCTTCGAGTTAGTCCGATAACCACATCAGCAAGCTGGTCAATCGTAATTTCCCGATCCGTGCCCAGATTGAATACACGCCCTGCCGTATCTGTATTCGCCATTAATTGCCCCAGAGCACGAACGACATCATGGACACAACAGAAACATCGGCTTTGCTGGCCTGTGCCATAAATCTCAATCGGCTCATTTTTTAAGGCTTTTTCAACAAATCTGGGAACAACCATTCCATATTGTCCGGTTTGCCGCGGCCCCACCGTGTTAAACAGCCGGACAATTACCGCCTCCAGCCCATATTGCTGGTGGTACGCCAGGGCCAGAAATTCATCAATCGCCTTGCTGCAGGCGTACGACCACCGGCTGAAACGGGTGCTGCCCAGGACCGTATCATCGTCTTCATGAAAGGGAATCGCCTCGCTTTTGCCATAGACCTCGCTGGTGGAGGCAATCAGGACCTTCTTGCGGAATTTGTTGGCCACCGCCAGCACCACCTCTGTACCGTGAATATTGGTTTCAATCGTATGCACCGGCTGCTCGACAATCAGCTTGACCCCCACCGCCGCCGCCAGATGAAATATGCTGTCGCACTGCGGCACCAGCACATGCAGCGTCTGACTGTTGCGGACATCCTCCTGTACAAAACTGAATCCTTTGTGATTCAGCAGATGACGTATATTGTCCAGACTGCCTGTACTGAGATTGTCCAGGGCAACCACCGAATGCCCCTGCTCCAGTAAATGCTCTGCCAGATGAGACCCGATAAAACCTGCACCGCCTGTAATGAGAATCTTCATATCGCCTACTGTCGTATCCTAAAGTTTCATTTTTGCTATCTTTTAGTTGCCCTGTGAAAGCAACCCCTCCTGCCAGACAGGACAACAACCATTTCAAATACCTGTTGGGTATATCGGCTAATTGTACACCTTTTTTATAAACAATCCAGTGTTATTCGTAAACCTCAAGCTCCCCAGCCAATCTGCCCAATTGACGAAAACACTGCAAAATGTTATGATTACGAGCAACATAGTTGACACTTTACCAAGATCATGAAAAGACCACAACCAATTGATACAGGATAATCACATGTCGCCCAAAAGACCAAAAAAAAGACGTCCTTATGTAAAGGAAGTCAGCCACTCCAGGATGTTTAAGGAAATGACAAACAAGCATGTTGACGTGCTCCAAAACATTGAATCTGCAATCATTGGTGTGTATCAAGACAATGAAAATCTGGATGACTATCTCGTTGCTTGTGCTTTACATGCAGCAATTCACAGCAATACTACGGACCATGAACTATCAAATCAACTAATTCAATCACTTGAAGAGGTCAGATTATTGCGTCTGGATATCTCCGACACAATATGGATTTGGGGGTTAAAGGTCGTTCTGGATTCAGTACACACACATTCTGGTGCCCAATCCGGGGATACAGATTATCTGAACTTCATTTCAGATTATGTCTAGGTTTTGCAATCCCCCCCGCCAGCCAAAAGTGCTCATTATTACCTATCTAATCCTCCAAAAAACAGTCCAAGAAATTCCCTTAAAAACCGCTTTTTTAACAAAAAAATAACGTTTCCCTAACTAAAGCCCCAAAATCTATTTGGTTTTGAGTAAATACGAAGGTAAAATAAGAAGAACGCAGATGTGTATGTATCATATTGGACAAAGTAAATACACTAATTTTCAGGAGAGGGTAAGATGACAAAGAAAACATTTCTTGCTGTGCTGGTATTGGGCTTAGTGGTTGCGGTGCAGGCCGCTCCGGTTGTTGTGGACAATTACAGTTTCGAACTGCCGGGATCAGGCAAAATCAAAGGGTGGAATGGTGAATCTGGGGCGGATGTCCCCGGCTGGGTCAGCGATGGACAGGCTGTTGATTCCGGCGTTGAAAGCGACTGGCCCGGACATACCGATGGTTTGTGGACTTCGTTTATCATGCAAGGTGATCCTACCATCTATAATCTGACCGGTCATGCCATCGCAGCGGGAGAAGTGTTCACGCTGCAAGTGGATGCCCGTGACAACTGGACCGATGGCGACGCCGATTTAATGATCAGCCTTTATTACGACGTTGCGGGAGTACGAAACACCGTCGCTTCTTCAACATTTACACTGGATGCCGCAGATGTCTGGATGACGTATTCTCTGACCTTTGCTGCCAACGACACCCCCGCTGCAATCGGCAATCTGATTGGCATTGAAATCGACAATGTTTCCCCCTCTGCCAGCAGTTGGCAGGGCCTGGACAACGTGCGTTTGGATGTTATCCCGGAACCGGCGACAATGCTTCTGATGGGCCTTGGCGCAACCGCCTTAATTCGCAAAAGAAAATAAGCCCGTATCACAAAATTGAAATCTTCCGACGGTGGACAATGACGCTGTCGGAAGATTTTTTTATATCCGAACATCGATAAACATCTCTGTTTAATCTGCACTCTGGATACCGTACAGAATGCTTGACACAACTACCTGCGAAAACGCCTTAGACTTGAAAAATATCGTTGAATCAATACATTCTGTCCTGTGCCAGCCGCCCAACATATATTCCTGTCTTCCTGTACACTGTATTCTTGATTTCCCGACCCGGCAGGGTCAAACCCGAATAGCGCCGTAGGGTGCGACCTGCCGGTCGCCCTTTTCGCTCGATCCCGCCGCGACCCCGAACGGGGTCGAATGATTTATTGTAGCCCAAGCCTCCGCGCTTGGGGTCATTCCGCCTAGCCGCAGGCGAATCCAATCCCCAATTCAATTGGAACACTTTCGGCAAAGCCCATATACTAGCAAGCACAGAGGAT
>JAFGQP010000310.1 GCA_016935635.1 Sedimentisphaerales bacterium | reverse complement strand
TGTGCAAAACCGGCCTGGCAATACGAGAAATAATACTCCCAGCGCCGGATAAAACGCTCCGAAAACCCCATGTCCATGATTTTATTTTGGTTTTCAAGGAAGCGTTCTTTCCATCGAGCCAGCGTCAAGGCATAGTGCGGACCAATGCTTTCGACATGTTTGACAACAAAGGACGTATGGCGAGTCAGAATTTCTGCCAAAATGGTTAGTGAAGGCAGCAGGCCGCCTGGAAAGATGAACAGGCGCATCCAGTCGGTCGTTTTGGAATAGGCTTGATAGCGCTGATCCGGAATCGTGATGGTCTGAATCACCATAATACCATTGGGTTTGAGTAAACGGTCACAGCAGCGGAAGAAAGCCGGATAGTAGGCCTTGCCCACGGCTTCAAGCATTTCCACAGAAATAATCCGATCGTAAAGACCGGTCACATCGCGATAGTCACACAGCAGCACTTTCACCTGATCGGACAATCCGGCATCTGCGATTCGTTTTTCGGCAAGCTGCTGCTGCTCTTTGGAAAGCGTGATGGAAGTGACACGGCACCCGAAACGCGTTGCCGCACGGATAGCCAGGGTTCCCCACCCGGTACCGATCTCTAAAATATGATGATGTTTTGAAATGCAGGCTTTTTGCAGGATGCGATCCATCTTGCGAAGCTGCGCTTCTTCGAGTTTTTCATTTTCTTGCTCAAAGATTGCACATGAATAAGTTAGTGTTTCATCCAGAAACGTTTGATACATCGCATTGCTGAGGTCGTAATGCCGCGAAATGTTTTTTTTCGCATGGTTTTGTGTATTTCTGTTGTGGAGGTGGATTGCCAGGAAAACCAGCCTGATGAATCGGGAATACCAGGGGATTCGAACCGAATTCGCAAGCGTTGCATTCAGCATAATATTCAATACCTGCACAAGGTTATCGGAACGCCAGTATCCCCTTTCGTAGGCCATCCCAAACCCTATTTCGCCGGCCTTGGCGAGCATGGCAAAAAATCGATAGTCGCGCACCTGCAGGTCCGCACAATCCTCGGTCTGTCCTTTGCCGAAAAGACGACGCTGGCCTTCGGGCAATGTCACTGAAATCTTTTCCGCAGAGTGTTTGTCTAAAAATGAAAAAAGTGTCTTCATACCCTGTCGGGCGATCCATGAAGGGCTTTTTTTCCGCATGGTAAAGTCCTGGTCGGGAATCGGCTTTGGATAAATCGGCAGTTTTTTACGAACAGACAAGGTAAACGCCTGCCGAATAATGCGGGGCATAATCATAAAACAATTAAATGGATATTTTCGAATCGTACCTCTCAGGGATTGCGCCGTCAGTGGTGCCGCTTGCCCTGAGAGTCGGGCAAAAAAAACGGGCTTGCTGCCGCATTCAGGTTTGGTTAATGCAATAGTGATTTCCATGCTGTCTGTGGAATCCTTGAGACGGACGGTGTACGTGCCTTGTCTGTCGAAAAAGGGAGACACATGAAACGCCTTGGGAACCTCAAAACACAGCGAGCCGGATTGCTGATTCGGATATTGCAGTACGTATAAATGGGTTTCACTGAATGTATTATGCACCTCCGCCAGAAGGAGTGCACAGGAATCCGTCTGATCATAACAGATAAAAAAAGTCACCGGCCGAAAAGTGAGATTAAAATACTTGGCAAACCCGACCAGCTCAATGCGGCGTAAAGAGCCTGAATACCCGATTTTATGCAGTATGACGGCGATTTTTTCTTTGAGCGGTTCATTGCCTCGCCAGAAATAATCCTTGTCATCGATGCGAACCGCGGAAAAGCGATTGTATCCAAATCCGGGCAGCGTTCGGCTTAAATCGGGCAATTCATCCAGGTCGAATCGAAAGAAATAGGCCGGATAAGAAAACTGGTGCTCTGTCGGCCAGCTTCGACGATGGAATAGTTTGCCGGTAAAAATCTGTGAATTCACAGCTCCACTCCCAGCTTGCGCGCCGCCGTCAGCCCTGAACGCGCGCCATCCTCATGAAATCCGTAGCCGCAATACGCTCCGCAATAGAAGATGCGATGATTGCCGTTTATGGCATCCAGTTCCTTGTGCGTTTCCAGGGCGTCAAAGGTGTAGCAGGGGTGATCAAATACGACGGATTTGATGCTTTGAAGCGGATCAATCAATTCCTCACCGTTCAAGGTCACAAAATAATCCAGGGTAGTCGCAAGTCGCTGCAGCCGATTCATATAGTAAGACATCGTCATCACAGGACGGGAATGTTGTTGGCTCATTCTGAGATAGCTCCAGCTGGCCCAGGCACTTCGCTTGGGAGGCATCAGGCGTCTGTCAGTGTGCAGCGTTACCTGGTTTTTTGTGTATTTCCATTTGCTTAATATGCGAATTTCGTCTGGATCTGGATTACTCAACAGCTGGAGGCTGGTGTCGGCATGCGTGGCAAGCACAATATAGTCAAACTCCATTTGCGTGCGATCGGCACAGGTCACATGAATGGAGTCTGCTGATCGCTTGACTTCCAGAATCGGGCAGTTCTTTTTTACAGTGCCTTGAAACTGTTTTTCAAATGCATCCACGTATGCAATACTTGCGCCGACCACTGTTTTCCAGCGGGGCCTGTCAGTCAATTTCAGAAAACCATGGTTATCATAAAACCGGAGAATCGATTCTGCGGGAAAATCCAGGATGTCTTGAGCGGGTGTTGACCATACCGCCGCACTGATCGGTGTGATATGATAATCGATATATGCCCTTGAGAATCCGTATTTTTCCAAAAACTCCCCCAGCGTCAATCGGCCTATATCTGTTTTTAATGTTTTACAGGCAATCCTGTTGAAACGAAAGATGTCGACAAGCAATCTCCAAAAATATGGTGAGATTACATTCTTCCGACGTGCAAACAGCCCTTTGGGAACATCGCTCGAATAATAAAACCCTGTGGCTTTGTCCTCAAATCCAAACGCCATATCCGAATCTTTTATCCGAACACCCCATTGCTCAAACAGTCTCATGAGAATTGGATAATTCCGGTCATTCAGGACTATAAATCCCATGTCGATAAGGGTTTTCGCATCCGGCCCGCTTTCCAGGATATGAGTATGCGCGTGGCCGCCAAGCCGGGACTCTTTTTCAATCAACGTCACCTCATAACGTCGAGACAACAACCATGCCGCCGTTATCCCCGAAATACCTGCACCAATCACACCGATTCGGACTCGTTTTTCAGTTGTCTGAGCAGCGTTTTGAATCACGGCTGGAATCCTTATCCAGAATTATATCAATCACACTATAATCTGGACTTGCAGCCTTTTCAAGATAAATTTCAGTGCAAATTTCCACTGCAAGACGATCCGTTTCTGCCAGGATAATTTTCATGCAAGATTGTCAGAAATCATGATTGCCAGGTTTCAAATAACTTACCTGCATCCGCCATCGTCATCATTTTGACGGTGGTAATAATATCTTGACATAAGACTCAGCCCCGGCATCACAAAGAACCAGACCATCCCAACCCATACTAAATTCAGAGCAATCGGTTCTGCAAAATGCAGTGCACCCAGGCGGTCACCGGCAAAATACGTGCCGGGTGCCAACACGGCCCCAAGAATTGCCGCAGCGAAAGGCTTTTTCTGCAGATAGCGAAGCGATACATCAAGAGCCAGAGAAAAATTGGCCCAAATCATCAGATCCCACAGGGGGATGAAGGGGGGCGGCATGATCCAGCGTTTGGGTTCGACTGTGCCAAGGACGACTAAGAGTGTGTCTGCAAAAAAACCAATCCCCATGGTTATCAAGGCGACGGTGAAAACAGTACGTATTTTCTGAGTTTCAATCAGCGTGATATGGATTATAAAAAGAATCGGAACAACAATTAAACCCAGCCAATGATAGCCATGGGATGCTCCCATGATGCAGGCTGCCCAGCCGATATCGATGGACAGCAAATTGCAAAATCCCTTTGCCAATCGGCCAATCGATAGCCGCCATCCGGTTGCATGTGCTTTCATGTCATCCTATTCGTTGATTTTATGGTCAACTCAATTTGCAGGATATTGGAGTATTTGTAAGGCATTATTCCGTAATAATAAACCAGGTCCGGTTTTCAGCGAGGATTTCGACGGGAATGGTTATATTATATTCCCGATCAAGCTTATACCGTGTGTTTTTACCATCAGGGGAGCAAACCTGGGCGGTGTCGGTCAGGCCGGTATAGTAGAGTGGAACTTTCAATGGCTTTTTTACCGCCTTATTTGTGGGATTATAAACCATCACGAGAGCTTTTTCCTTCAACTGCGAATTAACATGCATCATGCAGTCAATATCTTGCCCGTCGGCTCTGCGGATATGAATAATATCGGAATCCAAAATCGGCCGGTGCAGCTTATAAAAATCCACCCACTTTTTTACCACAGCTTTGGTTTTCTCCGTATCATAAAGCCGCGGTCCGCGATAGCAGGCCTGTACCCCCGCTCCGAAATTGTTGGCAAGCTGCGCCTCATAGGCATCCAGATTTGCTTCCAGAGGTTCATAGGTGGCTGCCGAACCACCGCCATGATACTCCGTCAAAGGCAGGAACATCCATCCCATACTTGGCGTTTTCTCCCATGTTCCATCGTAAATATTCTGTCTGCCATGGATGATTTGCTGTGCCTTGGGAAGCGACCAGTTTGTTTCACGATACCCCATGGCGCACTTTGTTGAACCGCTGAGGTAATAGTAATCCGGGACATTGAGATAGATACCTTTTCCTCTGCACCATCGATAGAAGTCGGTGATGATCTTGTGCTGTGCGTATTGAGAGTCAGCATAGCCGGCATGGCCGGGGTGAACGGTTGAGGCACAGAAATCGCCGGGATAGGAGCCGTCATGTTCCAGCATGTCAAATCCGGTCTTTTCAAAAAAAGCATAGAGCTTCCGGAAGTACTCCTGTCCCCAGGCACTGCCCAGGCAGGGGGAGTTGCCGAATACAGCAAAACCGCCGGGTTTGCCCGTGGCTGGATTCACCACATCATCCTGGTCGCTGACCCGGCGGGAAGCCAGCAGCGAATACCCGCCCAATTCGATTCCCTTGCTGTGGGCGTAATCGGCCAGTTCCTTCAATTCTGCAAGATATTTCGGGTCGGTATTTTCCATATTGAATCCGCTGCCGAAGGTTAATATCACCATCTCGAAGCCGACTTCGGCACACTGGTCGATGGCATATCGGACTGCCTTGGGATCTGAACTGCGTACGTGCATTAATATCGGATTTTCGGTTACCCATGGGGCGATGGTCCGGTACATCCGTCGAAGTGAAAGCCCTCTGCGTTCCCGTTCTGAACTGTCATAAAGCAGTTCGTATGTTCTGAAGGATACAAAATTCTCACCGGGGGTAAGGGTGATATCCGGCCCTTTGGGTAATGCGGCAACAAGCAGACATGGCGTCTGATACTGATAATTGACCTGTGTTTTGTATTCGGGATCCGGCAGAAAAAGACAGGTTTTATTGGCACTGGTCGCAGAGCCCCCGCCGAAGGTGTAATCGCTTTCGGCATGGATATAGGATGGAGACCAGAAGGGGGACATTTCCACGGATGATTCGCTTTCAACTAATGCCAGCATTTCACTTTTAAATGCATTCAGTTTTACCGGCCGTCCTGAACCGTTTTGAACCTCGATCCATTTACACAGAACCGGTACGCCGTCGTACATCTCGTAATGTATCGATACAACGACCTCTTTAAGATAAGCCTTTTCCTGTTCGGCCTCTGGCTGTTTGTCTGTCGGTGCAGCCGGAGGGGGGGAGGTTTTGAGTCGAAAATCCAATCTTAGTGAAGCACCCGCTGGCGGCCAGGGTGACTCTGCGCTATATCGTTTTTTATTCCACGAAAAAGGCGGTTTTGTTGTTCCCGTGGAAATGCGTTCGATCTGAAATGCCGCCGGGTTGGAACTCATGGTATCAAGCCATTCAGGCAGGACAAATGCATAGTTGGGCTGGCCTTTCAACCCGCCTATTTCGAAGGTCTGCCCGTCCAGTTCAACGATTGCTTCAGGCTTTACCCCGCGCACGAGGGATTGCCCTGTGATATGATTGTCCAGTGCGACCGTTGCCGCATTGGGTAAAATCCGGAAGGTCCTGCTTATCAGGCCGTTTGTCAGAACCAGCTCATTGTCATGATTTGTGCGATAGACGGATGCCGGTATTGTCCTCGGATGAACAAGCCAGTCAGCCTCAACCGCCACAACAGCCTGCCCTGAAAGCGGTGGTAGTTGTTGTATGGATTTTATGAGATCATTTTGTTGTAGCGAAGCATCAGCCTGAAGGATTGATGGTGTTTGTGGTAAAATAGATAATATGATGAAAATATGAAAAACGTTCATGTCCGATCTCCTGATCCTGCCAAAATTCAGGTGTCTTATTTCTGGTCGAATGATTATGACGTAGTCTGCCAGCGATACGCGTAAATAATAAGAGATTTTGTTATGGTTTTAAATCCTAAAATTTATACAAAACCAAGTTATTTTAAGACAATAAGGTACACTGCAGAATAAGAGGATCAGTTGTTTTAAAAAAAGGTATAGCAGAGTTAAATCATACAGTATTTGTCTCTGCAAAAATATGAGTTTCCACGGAGCAAAGTTAAGGCATTTATAATCGAGTGTCTATGCAGAATAAGCGATTTTAAAGGGATTTAGGCAGCATAGGCTGTATTCTGTTTCTATGTCTATCATTTACAAGAGATTAGACTTGACAGGGGTGTCTTGTTTCTGATTCGTTATGAGACATCAATATGACTTGAATTCAGCATACACAATAATGCTGTCCAAATCTGCGTCTTGACCGCATTCTCGCTGGTCCCCACAAAGGTCTTAATCTTCAAATTCTGCTTAATCGCCTTAAAAAACAATTCAATCTGCCAGCGATCCTTATAAATACGGGCAATCGTGCTGGCCGCGAAATCCATATGATTCGTCAGCAGTACGATTTCCTGCCGGTTCTCTTCATCCCAAACCACAATCCGACGCAGCCGATGCGGACAGATGCGGCGGGCCTCATAGCCGGTAAACGCGATTTCCTCATCACGCAGGATATTCCCGCGTTGGGAAACTTCCCGTGTCCGGACCACCCGATAGGCCATATTCCCTTTGGCACGGGTCACAAACCAGATTCCTTCTCCGGTCCAATAGTCAAATACGTCATAATCCACATACCCGCGATCCATCACCACGATGGTTCCCGGCTCAAAATCCAGGGTTTTAGCCACCGTGACGTCATGGACCTTGCCATCGGTAATCAAGGCCCACTGCGGCAAATACCCCTGATGATTCAGCATCAAATGCAATTTCACGGCCCCTTTGGTCCGTCGGAACTTCGCCCAGTCATACAGCGACAGGCACAGGTCGATCGTTGAGGAGTCGATGCTGAACAGCGGGTTTTTGAAGCGAAACCGCCGCTTCTGCTGGGCCGCTAACGCACCGGCCTGGTCGAGTAACTGATAAAAGACCGTCTCATACAATTCCCAGGGACGGTGACTATTGGCATAGCCTAACGTCGAGCGGGACGGGGCTTCTTTCAGACCCAGATGCGTCAGTTTGCCCATCGCC
>JAFGQP010000058.1 GCA_016935635.1 Sedimentisphaerales bacterium | reverse complement strand
TCCAACGGCAATTTTATTCTGCCCGCGGCAGGTGGCATGGCCAAGCGGAGTTTGACCATGGCTTGTAATGGTAACATAACAACAATTGGATTACATAGTTGTTGAGATATCGATATACGACCGCATGGGGGAAAATATTTTTCAAAAATTTCCAAATTTTTCTTGTAAGGAGTTTGTTAGGTATATATAATACCCCTCAGTTGTGAGCCGTGATACAAACGGAGGCTCGGAAGTCTGCACAAGGCAGGCTGGCCGGAAACCGCGGCAATGCAGCATCAATTCAACACCCAAGGTGCTTATTGTGGATAAGGCAGGTCGCAATGTAGGCGAACCCAATCTCAGCGTAGCTGAAGCTTCCAGCTTCAGTCTGACTTAGCCTCCGCCTCCGGCGGTATCCATAGTTATAATTTTTGCTCTTTGATTTTTGATATGCTTTACCAAACGAACCCAAATTTTGGCCCGTCGCGGCTACGTCGGGTGGAGTTTCCCAAGGCTTTCTCGCGGCATAAAAGTGGCGGTTGGCCACCCAAACGAAGCCAATTTTGGAATGAATTATCTGTGTAATCGGTGGTTCCTTTTGTTACGAGCGGCAGAGGAGTGGGATAGTGGAGTGTATGAGTCGCAATTTCGGTGCTGGGTCTGTCCTTGACTTTAGGGGTTGGCTCGCTTACACTCCTCTATCCTAATTTTTGAACTGAAAGAAGAGGTATATCATGATAGTAACACGATTTGCGCCATCGCCGACCGGCTACCTGCATGTCGGCGGGGCGAGGACAGCTCTGTTCAACTGGCTGCTGGCCCGACGTATGGGCGGCAAGTTCCTGCTGCGTATTGAAGATACCGATGTCAAGCGCAACACCCCGACGGCCACTGCCCAGGTTCTTGAAGACCTGAAGTGGCTGGGGATTGACTGGGACGAAGGGCCGGACAAAGACGGTCCGAATGGACCCTATTTCCAGTCGCAGCGTCTTGAGCTATATACAAAATTTGCACATCAGCTTGTCGATCAGGGTAAGGCATATTATTGCTTCGATACCTCCGAAGAATTGGATGCGATGCGTAAACGGGCCGAGGCCGAAAAGCGGAAAAGCGTTTACCCCCGTCCGGCGCATTTTCCCGACGAATCGGATGTCAAAAAGGCACAATCCGAAGGCCGGCCGGTGACCATTCGCTTTGCGGTCGACCAGAGCAAGCCGGTTATTATTCAGGATGAGATTCGCGGCCAGGTGCAGTTTGACCCTGCCGAACTGGGCGACTTTATCATCATCAAAAGCGATGGTTTCCCAACTTACCATTTTGCGGTGGTCATTGATGACCAATTGATGAATGTCACTCACGTAATTCGCGGCCAGGAGCACCTGATGAATACACCCAATCACCAGCTGCTGCAGCAGGCTCTTGGCTTCCGCACGCCGGTCTATGCCCATCTGCCGGTGATTGTCAGCGAAGGCGGCGGCAAGCTCAGCAAGCGTGAACGAGCCAAAGTGCTCAGGGATGCTGTTAAATCCAGCAGCAGCCTCGACTTGGCCGCAATGGCCGCCGCCGGCGGAACCGATCTTGAGGCTGTCCAGGGCTTCCTTGCCGGGGACTCCACCCCCGATATGCCGGTTGTCGATGCGATGGCGGCCTATGCCGGGGTGCATCTGCCGGAAATCAACATCGTGGATTTCCTTAGAAGCGGATATTTGCCGGAGACATTAGTGAATTTCCTGGCTCTCTTGGGCTGGAATCCCGGCGACCAGCGGGAGATTATGACAGTCGAGGAGATGACCGCATCATTCGACCTGTCGCGGGTCAATAAGAGCAACAGTCTGTTCGACCGCAAAAAACTGCTGGCATTCAACACTGAACATATCAAATTGTGTAAACCGGATAGGCTTTTGGGGTATTTCAAGGCCTATCTGAAAGAAAATAATTCTCCGGTCGCGCAGGCTGACGACGCCTTATTGGCGCGACTCCTGAAGGTCAATGAGGGTGCTCGTACCCTTGAGCAGATCGAACAGAAGTGCCGATTTGCGTTTATGGCTGACGATGCCGTTATTTATGATGATGAGGCCGTCAAAAAGGTCTTGCTCAAAAACGACGGGCTGGTTATGCTAAGCGTCATTGTTGAGGGCTTAAAATCGCTTCCCGAAGTGACCGCAGAGTCGATTGAGAATTTGCTGCGGGGCATTGCCGAACAGAAGCAGGTTGGCCTTGGCAAGATCGCACAGCCGCTGCGGGTGTCGTTGACAGGTACAACGATCAGCCCGCCAATCTTCGATACAGTCGATATTCTCGGTCTGGATCGAACATTAAAACGGATCGCATTAACCATAACTAAGTTTAACTCGTAACAGGAGGTCACGGAGAATGTCTTTATTGGTAACAGGTTCTATCGGCATCGATACAGTCAGAACACCTTATGGATACAACAAGGACTGCATCGGCGGTTCATCGGTGCACTTTACGATGGGCGCGGGTTTTTTTACCGAAATCAAGTTTCTTGGCGTTGTCGGCGAGGATTGTCCCTTTAATTTCAAGGATATTTTCGGCGATCGCAAGGTGGACCTTGCGGGCCTGGAAGTTCGCAAGGGCAGCAAGACGTTCCGCTGGAATGGGTCCTATGAGGGGGATATGAACTCGGCTCATACCGAATCAGTGGAGCTGAATGTGCTGGCCGAAGATCCGCCGCACGTGCCGGATTCATATCGCAATTGCGATTATGTGTTTCTGGCCAATACCGCCCCGGCTTTGCAGATGCAGCTGCTGGATCAGCTTGGCAGTCCGTCTTTTGTTGCCGCCGATACCATGAATCACTGGATCGTTACGGCCAACGAGGATTTGCGTGAGCTGCTGGATCGCATCGACATGCTGATTATCAATGAAGGCGAAGCGAAACTGCTGACCGGTCAGCGGAATCTGGTGACGGCGGCCAGGGAAATCCTGGGGATGGGGCCGCGCGTGGTGATTATCAAAAAAGGCGAGCACGGCTCGATGATGTATAACAAGGAAGGGGATTGTTTTCTCCTGCCGGCCTATCCGACTCCGGTGGTCATTGATCCGACCGGCGCGGGGGATTCTTTCGCAGGCGGCATGATGGGATATCTGGCTACGGCGGGGCGGGTGGATGTTATCAGCCTGCGTAATGCGATGGTTTACGGGACGGTGGTTGCGTCGTTTACCATCGGCGATTTTTCGATTCATGGTATTAAAAATGCCACGCGGCAGACGATTGATGATCGATTCGATCATCTCCGGCGAATTACACAGTTCTGATTTCGGCAGGTCCAGAGCTGTCTGTCGCCCGGCATGGAAAGGATTCGATGCGGTTATTTGTGGCTATAGAAATCGAAGCTGCCGTCAGAGAGCGGATAGAGAAGATGCGTCAGCGGCTGCGTCGGGAGATCGGTTCCGTCAAAGGCGGCATCAAGTGGGTGGAGCCGGAGAATACGCATCTGACGCTGGTCTTTCTGGGAGAAACCGAAGACCAGCGGGTGATGGAAGTGTGCCGGATTGTGGAACAGGCGGCCGGTGCTCATCAGGGATTTGACCTGGAAATCAAGGGGCTTGGCACCTTTGGCAAACCGGTGCGAGTCGGCTGGGCGGGCATCACGCCCAACCCGGCATTGAAAGCCCTGCAGCGGGATATTCAGGACGGTTTTGAGAAGGCGGGCTGGCCGGTGGAGAACCGGGAGTTTGCCGGGCATCTGACGCTGTGCCGGGTGAAGCTGCCCGCAGCCGGTGATGACCTGAAGCGGAAAATCAATCCCCTGCATGATGAGCCGTTCGGCGGCAGTTTTGTGGATTCGGTGTGTGTGTTTGAAAGTCATCTGTCCGGCGGCGGACCCACTTATACCGTGGTTCAGCGGACGATGTTAAAATAAATAAACCGATGGGCATACTTATGCCGCGGTGACCACAGGGGAACGTTACTCTGCAATAGCCGCGTCAATATATATAACAGGAACTATCAGACTCAATCAACGTACTCTACAGGAGCAATTGCTTATGGCATTCAAAAAGAAACCTATCGCAGAAAAAACTCAACCCAAAGCCAAGGAACCCATCAAGACGGAAGTCGAAAAGCCAAAGGCGGAAAAAGCCGAACGTCCTGGAGCTAAAAATGAAGCCCTGGATCGGGCGATCGCCCAGATCGAGAAGCAGTATGGCGCCGGCTCGATTATGAAGATGGACGAATCCGTCGTCAAGAAAATCGACGGCATCAGCACCGGCGCGCTGTCGCTGGATATCGCGCTGGGCGGGTCGGGCATTCCGCGCGGCAGAGTTATTGAATTCTATGGTCCTGAATCGTCCGGCAAGACCACGCTTGCCCTGCATGTTATTGCCAATGCACAGAAGGCCGGTGGCGTGGCGGCGTTCATCGATGCCGAACATGCTCTTGATACAACCTGGGCTCGCAAGCTGGGTGTCAATATCAGCAATATGCTCATCAGCCAGCCTGATACCGGCGAACAGGCGCTGGATATTGCCGAGATGCTGGTCAAATCCAACGCGGTGGATATCATTGTCATCGACTCGGTGGCGGCCCTGGTTCCCGCGGCCGAACTTCAGGGCGAGATGGGACAAAGTCATGTTGGCCTGCAGGCCCGACTGATGAGCCAGGCCCTTCGCAAGCTCACCGGCGTTATCAGCAAAAGCAAGACCTGCGTGATTTTCATCAACCAGATTCGCATGAAGATCGGTGTGATGTTCGGCAATCCCGAAACCACCACCGGCGGCAATGCATTAAAATTCTATGCTTCGGTCCGCGTGGATGTCCGGCGTGTTTCAACGATCCAGGACAACAAGGGCGAAGCCATTGGCAACCGCGTCCGGGCCCGCGTGGTCAAAAACAAGGTCGCCGCGCCGTTTAAGACCTCCGAATTCGATATCATGTTCGACAGCGGCATCAGCTCTGAAGGCGACCTGCTGGATATGGCGGCGGAAATCAATGTTGTCAACAAAAGCGGGGCGTGGTTCACCTATGGTGAAAACAAGCTTGGCCAGGGGCGTGACAATGCCAAGCAATACCTGATCGAACACAAGGAGCTGGTTGACGAAATCCGGGCCAAAGTGCTTGAGGCCAAGGGATTGAGTCAATAGGTCTTTCACTATTGCCATACTCAGGGCGTCTTGTCTTTATCCTATCGACAAGATGCCCTTTTTTTTGCCTTTTCCTGGACTTACAGGATATGCGGTATCCGGTAATATTTCTTTGGACATTCCGTCAAAAAAAGCTATAATACTCCCTAATTTTTTATTGGCATTTAGATAACTAAATTTTGACCAAGAAAGAACTTATGCTTACGTCCAAAGAGATTCGCGGGTCGTTTATCGAGTTTTTCAAGAGCCAGGGCCATACCTTTGTGCCAAGCTGGCCGGTGGTGCCTGTTAGGGATGAGACCCTGCTGTTTACCAATGCGGGGATGAACCAGTTCAAGGATATCTTCCTGGGACACGCCAAAGCCAAGTGGAAACGCGCGGCCAACAGCCAGAAATGCATCCGGGTCAGCGGCAAGCACAATGACCTTGAGGAAGTGGGTCTGGATACCTATCACCACACGTTCTTTGAGATGCTGGGCAACTGGTCTTTCGGGGATTACTTCAAGGCCGAATCGATTGAGTGGGCCTGGAAGCTGCTGACTGAGGTTTACGGGATTGAGCCGGGCCGGCTGTGGGCAACAGTATTTGCCGGCGACAAAAACGACGGGTCCGAGCCGGATACGGAAGCGGCGGATCTGTGGACCAAGCTGACCCCCATGCCCAAAGAAAAGATTTTATTCTGCAGTAAGAAGGACAACTTCTGGGAGATGGGGCATACCGGGCCGTGCGGGCCATGCAGTGAAATCCATATTGACCTTGGTCCCGACCGCTGCGATATGAAGCATGTGCCCGGCCATGTCTGCAAAGTCAACGGCGGCTGTGCCCGCTTTATGGAACTCTGGAACCTGGTTTTTATTCAATATAACCGCAAGCCGGATAACTCGCTGGAACGACTGAAGGCCAATTATGTCGATACCGGGGCGGGGCTGGAGCGCGTGTGCTCGGTTCTGCAGAACAAAACCAGCAACTACGACACCGACCTGTTCATGCCGATTATCTCAGCGGTCCAGGATATCACGAAGAAGAAATATACATCGCAGCTGGGCAATAAAACCGACAATGCATTTCGCGTGATTGCCGACCATATTCGTACACTGACATTTGCAATAACCGATGGTGTATCGCCGTCCAACGATGGGCGGGGATATGTGATCCGCCGGCTGCTGCGTCGGGCGGCACGATTCGGGCGGAATCTGGGGGCACATGAGCCGTTTATGTACAAGCTGGTTCCGGTTCTGGTTCGTGAAATGGGCGAAGCGTTCCCGGAACTTAAGGGTCGCGGCGATTTTGTCGCCAGTGTGATTCAATCCGAAGAGACTTCGTTCGGCAGGACGCTGGACCGCGGGCTGGAACTGTTTGCCGGGGCTGCGGACAAAGCGGAAAAGACCGACACTAAAACGGTTTGCGGGGAAGATGCATTCCAGCTTTATGACACATTCGGTTTTCCGCTGGATTTGACGGAATTGATGGCTCGTGAGCGGGGCCTGAAGGTGGATACGGAGCTGTTTGTCAAGCTGATGGATCAGCAGAAAGAGCGGGCACGTGCGGCCCAGAAGGGGGTGTCCCTTGCGGCCAGCCTGTCCAATGTACAGCTTCCGGCAACGGATGATGCGGCCAAGTACGAGACCGATTTCTGCCAGGGCAAGGTGATGGGGTGGGTAACCCAGGAAGGCTTTGCCACGGAAGGCGAGTTTGAAGATACCAATAAGCCGGCGGCGCTGGTTCTGGACAAGACCTGTTTCTATGCCGAGTCCGGCGGGCAGGTCGGCGATGAAGGCATCATTCGCGGCGACGACTGGGAATTTATTGTCGAAGGAACGGAAAAAGTCGGCAACTGCGTGCTTCACAAGGGGCGACTGCACAGCGGTGGTCTTGGTGCGGGGGATACAGTGACGATGAGTGTCTATAAGGATCGTCAGGCCAGCCGGAAAAATCATACCGCAACGCACATTCTGCAATGGGCGCTGCAAAAAGTGCTGGGCGACTCGGTCAAACAGCAGGGCAGTGCGGTGTGCCCGGATTACCTGCGGTTTGATTACACCTGGCCCAAAGGCTTGACGCAGGAGCAGTCGGCGGAAATTCAAACGCTGGTCAATCAGAAGATCGCCGCAGGGCTGCCGGTGACGTGTGTAAGCCTGCCGATTGATGAGGCCAAAAAACTGGGCGCCATGGCCCTGTTTGGCGAAAAATACGGCGATGTGGTCCGCGTGATTGGCGTGGGGGCGCCGGATAAAGCTCATCTTGGGGAGGCTTTCAGCAAGGAATTCTGCGGCGGTACCCATGTGTTCAATACATCGGAAATCGGCGGTTTTGGAATCCTGAAAGAAGAAAGCGTCTCCGCGGGTGTGCGGCGTATTACGGCACTGACCGGGACCAAACTGGTTGAACATTTGATGGGCCGCAATGCGATTGTGGATGAACTGATTGGGATGCTCAAAGTCCCGGCAGATCAGATTACATCTCGCGTGACGAAAATCATGGAGGATAATAAATCGCTGACCAAGCAGCTTAAAAGCGGGGCCGCAGCGGCCGCTTCGGCCCAGGTATCGGCGGACGACCTGCTGGCAAAATCACAAAAGCAGGGCAATGTCGCGGTGATAGCCGAGTCGATTCCGGCGCTGGGAGTGGATCAGGCGCGGAGTCTGATTGACAGTCTGCGGGCCAAGGCGGGCTCGGCGGTGGTGGTGCTGGCGATGGCCGACGGGGATGGCAAGGTGATGCTGTTTGCCGGCGTGACAGATGATTTAATCAAGAAGGTCTCGGCGGGTGATATTGTCAAGCAGATTGCTCCGATTGTCGGCGGCGGGGGCGGCGGACGGCCGCAGTTTGCCCAGGCCGGCGGCAAGGACCCGGCCAAAATTGACGAGGCCATCAGCGCTGCAAAGAAATTAGTTGTGGATAAATTATCATAACAGGATATAGATATTTATGGCAGATCAGACACGATTTGATAAGGTTTTGACACAGTGTAAACAGATTGGGCAGGAACACCTGCTGGCGTTTTATGCTCAGCTTGATGCGCAGCAGCAGGACGCCCTGCTTGAGCAGATTGAAAAGCTGGATTTCAAACATATCCCGGCGTGGGTCGAACAGTATGTCAAAAAGGATGGAATGCTTGCGATTCCCACGTCGTTTGAGCCGGCACCGTCGTATCCGGCCCAGCCCAAGACTGCCGAACAGAAAGACACGTATCGAAAGGCACATCAGCTGGGTGAAACACTGCTGCGGCAGGGCAAGGCGGCAGGATTTGTTGTTGCAGGCGGACAAGGGACCCGGCTGGGATTTGATGGGCCCAAAGGCAATTATCCTACCAGCCCGATTAAAAAGAAAACCCTGTTTACGATTTTTGCCGAGTCGATTCTGGCGGCTTCGAAAAAATATAACGTGGATATACCGTGGTATGTGATGACCAGTCCGCTGAATTATCAGGCCACGGTGGATAGTTTTGAAAAGGCCAATTATTTCGGTTTGAAGAAATCCAATGTGGTGATTTTCATTCAGGGGACGATGCCGAATTTTGCGTTTGACGGCACGATATTTATGGCCGACAAAGGGACGCTGGCGACCAGTCCGGATGGGCATGGCGGCAGTCTTAAGGCGCTGGCCGACAGCGGGGCACTGGCGGATATGAAAAAACGCGGAATTGAATACCTGTCCTACTGGCAGGTGGATAATCCGCTGGTGCATGTGCTGGATCCGCTGTTTATCGGGCTTCATGCGATGGATGGGGCACAGATGTCATCCAAGGCGCTGCTGAAGGCCGGGCCGCTGGAAAAGGTTGGCAATTTCTGCCTGGTCGATGGCAAGGTAACGGTGATTGAATACAGCGATTTGCCGGATGAGCAGGCACATCGTACCAATGCGGATGGCTCACTGGTCTTTGAATTGGGGTCCATCGGAATTCACATGATCAGCGTCAGTTTTATTGAAACACTCAACGCCGGCGGCGGGTTTGCGCTGCCGTTCCACAAGGCAATCAAGAAAATTCCGCATATCGATGCCAAGGGCAATCCTGTCAGTCCGGATAAGCCCAATGGCGTCAAGCTGGAGACATTCGTGTTCGATGCGCTGCCGATGGCGAAGAAGTCGATTATTCTGGAAACGCTGCGGAGTGAAGAGTTTGCTCCTGTCAAGAATGCGACGGGGGTGGATAGTGCCGAGGTGACGTACCAGATGATGATTGACCGGGCGGCTTGCTGGCTGGAAGCGGCGGGGGTACAGGTGCCGCGCAAAGCGGATGGGAGGCCGGATTGTGTCCTGGAAATGGCGCCGAGTTTTGCCCTGTTTAAAGACGATGTTCAGTCGAAAGCATCTTCGGTTTCGACTATCCGTTCAGGCGACTCTGTTTATCTGGAATGATTTCGGGCAAACAGATTATTATGGGACGATATGATAAGAAATTGCTAATCTCTCAAAGCGTTTCTTAAGAACCAGCGGGAAAAGGCCGAATTATTGGGAGAAATGTATTTTTTTAAGGATTCGGCCTTGAACCTCAAACGAAATGAACGTGCCTTACGGGTTATCCGCATGCTGCGGGGGCGAGAACAGCGGCAGCACAAGAAAATAGATATCTTGTGTCGTGATATTGTCGGTGCACATGGAGAATTCATTCAGAAAATTGCTATGCTTTCGTTTGTTTTGCGGTTTCAAGAGTCTCTGCTGGGCATTTCAGACCTGACGTCGATTCTGGATTCGGCGGCCGGTTTTATTCGTGAGAATCTCAATGCGGCGGGGGTGGCGATTTTCCTGGTTGAACCGAAGGGGTTCGATATTCATTTTTCCAACTCAACATCGGAGTTTGCCGTCGAAAAGGGGCATTTTGAGACTTGGTTTAGCTCGCAGGTGGTCCAGGAAATCAGCAGGAGCAGTCGGATTTGTACGCTGGAGCAGATGCTGCAGATGGGACTTCAAGCGAATCCTGCGATGCTTAAGCATATTACGGCTGCGGCAGTTCCGCTTGGCAAGATGGGTAAAGGGATTGGTTTTATCCTGTTATATCGGCAGGCCGAAAAGCCATTTACCGCTGAGGAGTTTGGCAATATCTCCGCGGCAGCACCAGGTTTGCGTATTGCGATGCAAAAACATCATGCTGTGATTGAGAATTCGATCCAGTCTTAAGAGACATATTAATACACCGGATACTGCATTCCAAATACTCTGTATTCGGCAGCAATTTCTTACTTTATCTATCATTTGAGTCATTTTTTTCACGTCTTTAAAATTTTTGAAACAATTATACCCCCTTGTCCGTCTAAACTTACATGTTGTATGAGGATTCAAAAATATTTACATAAGTATTTGAAAATAAAGCAATTGAGATTATGTTAAGATGGCGAAATAAGCGATGGAAACGTGCTTAGACACACAGGGGAAAAGGAATATTTCTATAATGCGTCCAAAACTTGGAGAATTGCTTTGCGGTAAAGGCCTGATTAATTCCCAGCAGTTGACTGAGGCGCTGGAAATGCAAAAGGACGATCCTCGCAAGCTGGGGCAGATCCTGCTGGAAATCACAGGGTTGAATTCGCGTTTTTTAAATGAGATTCTCTGTGAACAGGCGGGGATCGAGAGACTGGAGCTTGAGGGTCTGACGGTGCCGCCGGATATTTTGTCGCTGGTGCCTGCGGAGGCGGCCAGTCAGTACAATGTTTTGCCGGTGGGGCGTGAAAACGGGCGGCTGACTCTGGCGATGTCGGACCCGTTTGATCATGTTGCGCTGAGTAATTTGCGGATGATTACGGGGCTTTCGATTCGCCGGTGCTACAGCCGGCCGGCGGAACTGGAAAAAGTGATTCAGCATTATTACGGCAGCAATGTCGCGCGCATGGTCCGTAATCTTTCCACTTCGGAAGAGAGCGAGGAGCAGGATGCCAACGGCCAGTTGACGGCATCGCGGCTGCATGAGCTGGCGCGCGAGCCATCCCTGGTCAACCTGGTTAATCTGATTTTGCTGGAGGCGATAGAGTCCCGCGCCAGCGACGTTCATATTGAGCCATTTGAAAATCAGGTCAAGATCAAATACCGTATTGACGGGATGCTGATTGAAAAATCGACGTCGCCCAAGCGTTTGCAGGCGGCGATTATTTCGCGTATTAAAATCATGGCCGGAATGAACATTGCGGAACGCTATATTCCGCAGGATGGACATATCGAGTTCAGCACAGGCCGGGGTAAAGTGGATTTGCGAGTTTCGACCGTTCCATCCGTGTGGGGTGAGGCGGTCGTGATGCGTATTCTGGACCGCAGCAATGCCCTGATTGCTCTGCATGATCTGGGCATGAGTCCGGGGATGCTGGACGGGTTCGACCAGGCGCTGAGCAAAGCACACGGAATTATTCTGGTGACCGGTCCGACGGGCAGCGGTAAAACAACAACGCTCTATGCGGCCTTGAATCATATTTACAGCCCATCGCTTAAGATTATCACCGTCGAAGATCCGGTTGAATACCAGTTGGAAGGTGTGGTTCAGATGCCTATCAATCCGCGGCGAGGACTGACCTTTGGCCGGGGATTACGGCATATTCTGCGTCAGGACCCGAACATCATCATGGTTGGCGAAATTCGTGACAAGGAAACGGCGGAGATTGCAATTCGTGCGGCACTGACAGGGCACCTTGTGTTATCGACCCTGCATACGAATAATGCAGCGGGTGCGATTACGCGTTTGATTGATATGGGTGTGGAGCCGTTTTTGCTGGCCAGTTCACTGGAAGGCGTTCTGGCTCAGCGGCTGGTTCGCAAGATTTGTCCGTCCTGCCGCAAGCCGTATAAGCCGGATGAGTCACTGCTGGCCAATCTGAATAATTCCATCACCATTCCCCCGGATGCGCCGTTGTATCACGGCACCGGCTGCGATGACTGCAACCAGACGGGGATGCGGGGACGAAATGGGATATTCGAATTTCTGCGGATTACCGAGACCCTTCGCAAGCTGATTGCCGAACGGCCGACCACTGAACAGCTTCTGGCCGCGGCGCCATCCGATTACCACCACATGCGTCATGACGGGATTGAAAAGATTCTGGCGGGGATGACCACGCCGGAAGAAGTGCTCCGTGTGACACAGGGTGTGGAAGAAGACTAGTCCGACTCAGCATAATCAAGACAGGAGACAAGGGAATTGTCCTTATTCGAATACAAGGCAGTTGATACAGCGGGCAAATCGCTGAAAGGGATCATCGAGGCGTCTGACCGGAAGGCGGCTATCGGGCTTCTGGCACAGAAGGGACATTTCGCCATGGAGCTGAACGAAACTCAGCGACAGGCGCAGCGGACTGCAGTTGTGTCCGCTGGCGACAACGATGTTCGAATCCGTGTGGGCAGCAAGGATGTGCTGGCGGTTTCGGTACAGCTTTCGACGGCGCTGAAGGCGGGATTACCTGTTCTGGAGGCGCTGCAAATCATTCGTGACCAGCAGAGCAAGCCTGCGATTATTGCCCTGCTGGAAAACCTGTCCAGGCAGGTCAGTGCGGGCAAATCTCTGTCGGAGGCCATGGAGCAATATCCGCGTGTTTACAGTCCTCTGTATATCTCCATGGTGCGAGTGGGCGAAACCGGCGGTATTCTCGACCAGACCTTCGATCAGCTTGTACGGCTTCTGACCCGTGAAGAGAAAATCAAATCCAATATTAAAAATGCGGCGGCGTATCCGGTGATGGTGCTGGCGGTCGGGATGATTTCCGTGGTGATTATGCTGGTCTGGGTGCTGCCCAAGATTATCGCCACCATTGGAGCCGATAAGGCATCGCTGCCGGGCCCGACCAAGGTCCTGCTGGGGATCAGCGATTTTCTGGCCGTGTATGGCTGGCTGCTGGCGATAGCAGTCATCGGCGGGATTTATGCGTTCAACAGCTGGAAAGAAACGCCGCAGGGACGGGTGGTCTGGGATGGATTTAAACTGAAAATTCCGATGGTCGGCAACGTGCTGCGGACTCTGGCGGTGGGGCGTTTTGCCCGGACGCTGGGTTCGTTGTGCAAATGCGGGATTACGATTCTGGAAGGGCTGTCGGTGGTCCGGGACACGCTGGGCAACGAGGTGCTGGGCCAGCAGATTGACAAGGTGGCCGCGGAGGTCAAGGGCGGCCGTTCGGTGGCTGAGCCGCTGGGGCAGTCGGGGATGTTTGACAAACTGCTGGTGCAGATCGTTGCCCTTGGGGAACAGACCGGCCGGCTGGATGAACTGCTGCTCCAGGCGGCGGATACGTTTGATGACCAGGCGGATTCGGCGCTGGTGCGATTTGTGTCGCTGCTGCCGACGATATTGATTCTGCTTCTGGCGACGGTAATCGGCTTTATTATTGCAGCGACACTGCTGCCGATTCTGGCGATGGATTTGACTTCAGCATTATAGGTCATGAGGAAATTATTCACGTTGAACAGGGAAACGAAAGGCAAACCAATGAGAAAAAGCAGAAAAGGATTTACCATTATCGAATTGCTGGCGGTGGCCACCATTATTGCATTGCTGGCGGTTTTTGTGGTGCCGCGTGCCTTTAAGGGGCTGGGCAAGGCCAAACGTGACATTGCCAAAGGCAAAATGGCAATTGTTGAAGGGGCACTGGCCCGATTTGAATATTCCTGCGGCCGGCTGCCGGCAGACACGGAAGGCCTTGAGGCGCTTTTGATTGCTCCCTCGGATCTTCAGGACCGCTGGGATGGACCTTATCTGAAAAAGAGCGATCTTCTCGATCCGTGGGATCATCCGTATTATTATTTGCAGCAGGGCACGGTGAATATGAACAGCTATGATATTTTCAGCTATGGTGCCGACGGCCAGCCGGGGGGCGAAGGCGATAATGCGGATATTTATAATGATTAACGGCCGCTGAGGCGATGGATTGATACACGAGGGAAAGTGCGTTGGCAAGGAATCGAAACAAACCGGCTTTTACCATGATAGAGCTGCTGGCGGTAGCCGCGCTGGTGGGTATCCTTGCCTCCATTTCCGTGCTGCGTTATTCGAAGATGGGTTCCCAAACGGCTCTGACCAACCAGGCCCGGCAGCTTTACCTGATTGCCAAGTATGCGCGAATCGCAGCAATCGAGAAGCAGACGGTCGTTGCTCTGAGGCTGGATGAGGCACAGCAGATGCTTTACCTGGAAGCCGCCATCCAGAATCAAGACGATCAGACATTCAGTGCCATGAATGCTCAGCAGGAAATTCTGGCAGAGCAGATGGAAAGCCCGATTCTGAAAAATACCTATACCCGGCCGCTTGCTTTGGATAAGAAACTGCTGGTGGAACAATTTCTTGTGGATGGGATGGATGGACCTCAGACACAAAGTCTGTTTTATCCGGACGGCAAGGCACAGGCCTGTCTGATTCAGCTTGGTGATGGAGTACGCCATGCTCATGTGATGATCAGTCAGACCGGGCGGGTTACGATGCAGAATGGGGCGGCCGAACAATTTATGACCGGGCGAGTGGATTTGGATTCAACAGAATGATGACCCGCAGGCAAAACAAAGGATTCAGTTTGATCGAGGTGCTGGTCGCGGCGGGATTGCTGGCGACGGCCACTGTGACCATCTGTGCCCTGGGTGCCAAGAGCCTGTCGGCGCTGCGGATTCATCAGGAATATGAGAAAGCATGGGATGTGCTGGATCGCCAGATGGTTCTTCTGGACCAAATCGGCGTTCAGTCGCTTATCAGCAACCCGAATTTATCCGGTATTGTCAGTGACCAGCACAGTGCGATGCAATGGCGATGGCAGGCTACGCTGGAGCCCCTGGAAATTGAACAATTATACAGTTTGACCATGATGGTGGAGTGGGTCTCGGAAAATCGAGTTCGCCGGATCCAGTGCGACACCCGGCTTCGTGCCGCAGCAGAGACAACCAGCACGACAACCTCGACAGCAGCCGGGACTTCGACGGGAACTGGCACCACCGGGACAACTGGCACGACCGGAACTTCGGCCGGTGGAACAGGGATGACACGATGAAGATGACAGGCCATTCAAGAAAGGCGTTTACGTTGCTGGAAATGCTGATTTCCGCAACGCTGGGGGCATTTATTGCCCTGGTGGCCTTATCGGGGCTTCGCAGTGTCACCGCGGCGCGAAGCGCCATTGATAAACACAGCGAGACAGTGGATGAACTGCGCATTGCCGCTGAGCAGCTGCGAACGGATTTAAGCAATATACGGCCTTTCGGCAACGCGATTCGTTTTGAAGGGCTGATTGACCAGACCGGGGCCGTACCCACACCCCGTATGATTTTCCGGACATTCAGCCGATCCAAGGCCCGTCTGGATCAGCCGGAATCAGAATTGTATGAAGTTGAATATTTTATCACGGAAGACCAGCAGGCACAGACCCTGATGCGGCGGGTATGCCCGATTGTGGGACTTGATTCGCAGACGGCGACGGAAACCACCGACGGCGGCATTCTGGAAGTGGTTGCCGGTTCGATTGTGGCATTTGATGTCCGGTATTTTGACAGCGGCAACTGGACGGACCAGTGGTCGTCAGAAAATATGCGGCCGCCGCAGCTTGTTTTGATTAACCTGTCCGTTGGTCAGGCCGGAACCCTCAAACAGAAGATTTATTCCCGGCAGGTCGCGGTGGGATTTAAACAGGGGGAGTTTACAGACGAAGTGGATGCTGCGAATTTTGACTGGGAACAGAGCGAAAGCGGAACCCTTGACACCGGTACGGGAATGGATACCGGGACAACGGGAACGATGGGATTATAAGAGTATTTATGACTGCAAAACGAGACAAACAAGCCGGCACAGTTCTGGCCGGAGTGATGTGGATGCTGGTGGTGATGATGGCGATTCTGGCCGTTGGTGCCCAGAACAGCCGTCTGGACAGCCGCATCAGTTTGTCCTCGGTGGAAAAAATCCGATGCCGATGGATGGCGCGGGCCGGGGCGGAAACGGCATTGGCATATCTGAAAGAGGATTTGCGAGAAACCGACAGTCTTCTGGATGAATGGGTTCTCGATACGACCGAATTGGAAGATGTCGTATTGTACGGCGGAACCTACACCGTTACAATTACAGACGAATGTTCCAAGCTGAATATCAACACTGCTTCGGCGGTACAGCTTCTGGCTCTGGATACTGAAACGATGAACGAGACGATCACCGACAGCATTATTGACTGGCGGGATCGAAATGAAGAAGCGGAGACCAATGGTGCTGAAAGCGGTTATTATTTGAATCTGCCGATCGGATATCAGTGCCGGAATGCCAATTTCAGAACTCCGCGAGAGCTGCTCCGCGTGCGCGGCGTAACTGAAGATTTATTTTACGGCGAGAATAACCGCACGCTTGGCAAAGGCGGCTGGAGTCAGTATTTGACCTGTTTTTCGGCAACCAACAACGTGGACGCCAGCGGCAACCAGAGAATCAATGTCAACTCTGCCAGTGAAAACGACATGGTCAGTCAGCTGTCGATTACACAGGCACAGGCCCGCTGGATTACACAAAACCGGCGATTCCGTTCGCTTGCCGATCTGATGGGCACTTCAAGCAGCAGTACCGGCACCCCCGGCGGAACGGGAACTAGTACTGGCGGAAGCAATTCATCCGGTACACAGACGCCCGCTCGGACCAGCAGTGCCCTTGAGCCTTTCATGCCTGTGGCCGGGGTTTATTCTGAGCATGACCAGCAAATGATTGACTATTCTTTGATGAATGTTACGCCGGCACTGCTGGTTGCGGATGCCGGTTCCGGCGGCAGATCATCCGGGGGCAGGCAGGCTCCTTCGCAGGGCGGTAGACGCGGCGGGCAGGGCGGACAGACCGGAGGGCGTGGCGGTCGCGGCGGAGAAGGCGGCGGCATGGGTGGACGTCCCGGCGGTGGTCAGGGCGGGGGACAGGGCCAGGGCGGCATGGGTGGACGTCCGGGCGGCGGCCCGGGCGGAGGTATGGGACAAGGTGGTATGGGCGGACGTCCCGGCGGCGGCCAGGGCGGAGGTATGGGCCGTCCGGGGCAGGGTGGAGGTATGCAAGGCGGTGCTCGCGGCGGAGTCACATCGCCTGCAGGCGGGCAAACCGAGGTTCAGGCACAGGCGCTGGACTGGGCAACATTCAGCCGGATCCTGGACCAGGTTACGATATCGAACAATACCACGATTACCGGCCAGATTAATGTCAATACAGTCAGCCTTGAAGTCCTGCGGGCTTTTCTGGGCGGCAACGATGACCTGGCGGGTAAGATTATCAATTACCGCGACAGCATGGGCGGAGAACTAACCAGTGTAGGCGACTTAATTAATGTGGATGGAATGACACAGGACATTTTACGGCAATATATCGACCTGTTTTGTGTGCGATCCAGTGTTTATATGATTCGCGCGACATCGACCTCGTCGGTTAGCGGAGTCAGTTATACAATAGAAATGGTTATCAATCGAGACCGGGAAGGCCGGGAAATCCTTTATCAAGTCGAGGGAGTAGGCATTTGAATAGCGAAACCAAAAGATATTCCAAAGCAATAAGCGTCCTGAAATCCGCAGATAATGCGGGCTGGATACTGACCCTGATTGAAAAGACATCGGCGGGGCTTCAGCTGGGCGGATATGTCACCGTGTCAGATGCAGCAAAACTGTCATCCGAGATAGAAAAACTATCCGGCAGCAAATTCAATCCGGACGAGGATACGACGCTCGTTTGTGTCGGTGCCGACACGACGCAGACCGTATTTTTTGCGTTCAAGGCGCCCCTGGTGGAAGGGGCAAAGCTGACTGCGATCATTCATGCTCAGGCGGAGACTCTGCTGCCGATGGCGCTTTCTCAGGCGGCCTTTACCTGGCGGATGGTCAAACAGGGCAGTGATACGCAGGACGGCTGCCTGGCGGTGGTGCGCAAGAATTATTATCAGGAACTGTACAACCTGATTCCAGGGCGGGTGGAATCGATTCTGCCGGATGCCGCCGGTCTGGTCAAAGGATGGGCGAGCGTATTTGAGAGCACAACGGAAAAGTGTGCCCTGATTCAGATCCGCAAACACAGCTGCATTCTGGCGGTTTCCGAGGCGGAAAAGCTGGTACGTGCGGCGGCGGTGGATGTGGAGGACCTGTCTTTGACGACCGTGGTTGCCCACGACTTGACCACTGTCCTGGCTACGATGGAACTGCCTAAAAGCACACCGGTTTATGTGACCGGCGAAGAAGAATTCGCCGCGGGATTGTGCCGGGAGCTGGCCCAGGAAGGCCGGCCCGTACAGCGATGGAAACTGTCGGATAATAAAATATCGGCGCTGGGAATTCGCGATAAACTGACGGAAATCCGTAATCGTCCGGAAACGATTGGTCTTGCCGTTGCGGCTCTGGACGAGCAGGGGCCGGCGTATGATTTTATCCGTCTGCCCAGGACTGAAGAGATCGAAAATGCCGTGGTGGATAAAAAAGGACTGATTCGAAGTCTGGCTGTTGCAGCGGTATTTGTGGTTTTGCTGCTGGGCGGGATTTACTGGACATCGGCCAGGCAGCTGGAGTCCATTGAGCAGGCTCTGGCCGCGGAGTATCACGGTACCACCGGGCAGGCCATTCTGGCGCGTCAGCAGATGCGGGATCGAATTTCCAAGGCCCGGCCGGACATGCTGGAGATGCTGTCGACGATTGGAAGCTGTATGGATAAGGATATGCTGCTGGACAGCATCAGCTTCAAGAAAGGCCAGCCGGTACGAATTGCCGCCAAGGCCCGTTCGTTTGAGCAGGTCAATGCATTTCATAAGAAATTGCAGGAACAGACCTGTTTCAAAGATGTCAAGCTGATTTCTCCGACGCTGGATGAACGGAGAAGTCGGGTGCAGTTTACGATAACCTTAGCTTACAGGAATTTTAACCGCTAATGATGAAATATCTTGACAAACTCAATCCACGGGAAAGGAAAATAGCCGTCTTTTGTGCTGTGACAGGCGGGCTGATGGTTTTTTACTTTCTGATTGCCGAGCCGATACTGCTGAAAGCCGGGCAGGTCAGAAGCCGTCTTCAGCAGCAGCGTCAGAATCTGTCCATGCTGCTGGCCGAAGAAGGCAGCGTGGAAGCGATGAAATTAAAAAACCTGACTGCTGCGGTACCTGTGCTGGAGATGCCGGTGGAACCCGACAAGCAGGTTCAGCTTCTGCGGGACCAGTTGACCAGGCAGATTCAGCAGGCGGGCATTCAGGTCAAGAATTTTCAGTTTCAGACCGGATCGGCGACGGGTCCCAATGCATCCAGTGTGATTATGCTGCAATGCCGCGGCCGGTGTCAGTTTCCGGCCATGCTCAAATTGCTGGAGGAATTGAAAAAGAATCCCTATTATGTCGGGGTTGAAGAACTGACGCTTCGTGTGGACGAGAGAAATCGTCAAGAACTGGATTTCACGTTTACGGTATCCACCTTTCGAGGGAGCAGTAAAATCTTATGACCAGAGTAATGTATAAAATCAAACACTGGGCGGCCGGCAGTGCCGGACAAACGGTAATCCGTTATTTGTGGCTGTGCCCGGCGATTGGCCTGATCTGGGTTATTGCGTCGTACGGCATGGCAACCTCAGGCTTGTCGGGTCGTGTGGAAAAAGCCATTGAAAGGCAGCTGTCCCTGGAAAAGCAGTTTGCCGAAGCCCAGCCTTCGAAAAATGAGGCTCTTGAAGCGATACGAACCAGGAGTGTGTTTGCCGGTCCGGCAGCGATACCGCCGCTTCCGCAATGCCAGGCCATCCTCGGAGAATATGCTTTATTCGGAGAGGAATGGAAAAAGGCCGGAGATGAATTCAACGGGGCCAGAATTCTGGAAATAACACCTACGGAGGTCAAGATATCCTGGCAGAACCAGGAGCAGGTGCTGCGGCCGTTTGATGTGGCAGTGGAGTATGGCGGGCGGGATCAGAGGCAGGCTTTTGGGCGACGCGGTGAATCTTCGCGGGCTGAACCGTCTTCGGGAGCGGCTCCTGCAGCGATGGAATCGTTCCGCCAGGGGCCTCCCGGCATGATGATGGGTGGACCGGGAAGCGTTGGGGGATTTGATTTTCGCAGGATGTCACCGGAGGAACTGGGCCAGATGCGGGATCGTTTTATGAATATGTCGCCGGATGAGCGTCGTGCGGCATTTGAAGAATTTCGAAGAAATCGTACACAACCCATGCAATAAGGAGATAACCTTGAAACTGAAGAATCTATGTATCGGTATTGCCGCAGGCATTACGGCTCTGATTTGTATCACCGTCGCAGAAACCCAGACCGAGGTGAGGGACGTCAATACGCCTCCGGTTTCCGCGGAAGCAGAACGTCCCCAGGAACCAAACCGGCCGCGTCCCATGGACCCGAATCAGCGTTCCATGGAAGAAGGACGTTTCGGGCGCAGCAGTCGGCGCGGAGGGATGGGCGGCGGTCCAGGGGGCGGATTTTCATTCGATTTTTCCACCATGACGCCGGAAGAACGGCAGCGCATGATGGAACGGGGACAGCAGTTTGCCCGTGGTATGGGATTTGATATTCGGCCCATGGGAGCGCCGGGGGATCCCAATGAACCGATGGAATCGCTGAATCTCAATAATGTCGAGATGCGAAACATCATTAAAATGCTGGGAGACTGGACCGGCAAGGCGATTATTCCGTCTTCTGATGAGATTATGCAGACTCGGATTACGGTGTATTCGCCGCAGCGTGTGACGCGTGCCCAGGCGCTGGGATTGATATTTATGGCGCTGCAGTCGCGCGGTGTGATAGCCGACCAGGGGGAACAGCGGATTATTCTGCGTCCCATCCTGACTGCCAAGCTGGGGGCGATACCGACGCTGGGTGTGGATGAGCCGCTGGCCCGGGTTCAGGACAAGACCAGCATGGTTGAAAAATGGTTTCAGATGTTTAATTATCGGCCCAGCAATCTGGTCGAAATGATCAAACCCCTGGTGGGTGAACACGGCTATGCCATGGCGGATGAAAATACCGGCCGGGTTGCAGTCATTGACACAGTGGATAATCTGCTGCGTATTGAAAAGATCATTAAGGAATTGGATATTCCCGAATCCGAGCAGATGGTTGAGCAGGTTTTTGAAGTGGAATACGGCAATCCGGAAGAGATTGTTTCTGTGATGGAACTGATCCTGGGCGACCAGGCACGCCAGGCAACTCGTACGACTTCCCAGCCGCAGCAAAGCCAGCAAAGTCAGCAGTACGGACGATCCAGCTCGTCACGCACGCAGACGCAGGCAAAAACATTAACATCGGTTGTGATACAAGGCACGACGACGCCCATTCGTTTGATTCCCGTGGCCAAGCAGCGATGGATTATCGCCCGGGCCAATCGTGAGGATATGAAGCGTATTGGGGAATGGATTGAGAAGCTGGACCTGGCTGAGATTGCCGCACCCCAGCAGACCGTTGTCCCTGTTATGTATGCCAGTGTTGATGAAGTTGTTGAAATGATCAATCGAACACTGCGCGACATGCCTTCGGTCAAAGGCAAGTCCACGGTCGTTGTCGAAGGGCTTGAAGCGTCCAAGCAGATAGTGATTTTCGGCGATGAGGAAGGACGCACCATGGTCGAGAAAATGATTGCTCAGATCGACCTGCCCAGCGGCGATTATTTTGTCGAGCGGACGTTCAAGCTCAAACACGCCGACCCGGATCAGATCAAGCAGAACATCGAAGGTTTATACAGCCAGACCGCCACAACAGGCCGAATTAATTATTATGACTACAACCGAAGCCGCACCGATCCCAAGAATGAAGTCAAGGTGATTTCGTATCCCACGCAAAAGCAGGTGACTGTGATTGCGTCGGAACTCAATATGGAGAAAATTACCCGTCAGATAGAGCAGGAATGGGATGTTCCGCTGGATATTCAGAAGGATCAATACCGTATTCTGACACTGCAGAATTCCGATCCGGTAAAAATGGCTGAACTGCTCAATAAACTGTTCAGTGAAGAAGACAGCAGCACCGGGTCCAGCAACCTGATGCGAATGCTGCTGGGGGATTCCGTCGAATCTAAACAGAAAATTGTGGGTTCACTCTATGGATTATTGACGTTTGAGCCGGTGCCCGACACCAAGAAGCTGATTGTCATCAGCAAGATTCCTGAAGCGTATGAGGTCATCGAGCGGCTGGTCAATCAGCTCGACGGACAGGAAATGGGAGAGGTTCCGAATGTGGTTGTGCTCAAATATGCCGACTGCGAATCTCTTTGTGACCAGTTAAACTCCATCTTCAATGAAGCCGGTACACCGACTACTATACCTCGCTCCGCTAAAGGATTAAGCAGTTATGATGCTGAAAATCAGGGTGCGGCGGTGAGTGCCTCCGAATCGACATCGTCGACGATTACACCGTGGTGGACCCGTCAGCAGCGAACCACCGATCAACTGCCTCCAAGCAATCTGATTGGTAAGGTACGTTTTGTGCCTGTCCAGCGCAGCAAGGCGATCTTAGTTATGGCGCCGGCGGAGTATGTGGACGATATTACCATGATGATTGAATCGCTGGATCAGCCCGGCATGCAGGTCATGATCAAGGTCGTGATCGCGGAAATCAATCTGGAAGATAACAGCAGTCTGGGTGTCATGCTGTCTTCCAATCCCCAGGCTTTCGGTGATATTGGAATCAATGGGGCCCAGTTTGTGAATGCTCTGTCGAATATTGAAGATTTCAGCGGTGCAAATGGAACTCAACTGGATACGAGCCTGGACATCTATGCTCTGGTGGATTTCCTGATTACCAAAACCAAGGGTCGGATATTAAATCAGCCGACTCTTTGGACCAAAGACAATGAAGAGGCAATCTTTGTCAAAGGCCAGAAAGTTGCGTTTATTGAAGGGGAACAGTCCGACAGTACTAATCTAAGTAACACCAGCCGGACTTATACCTATGAGAATGTTGGTATTACTCTGCGGGTGCGTCCCAACATAACTCCTGAAAAAGCGGTTGATATGACGATCAACTTGAATATTTCCGAGATGGAATTGCTGACGCTGATCAATACTCAGTATCCCCGTAAAAATCTGGACACAACAACCCGCTTGATTGTCTCCGACGGCCAGACGATTATGCTGGGCGGTATTTTGGAACAAAATGACAACAAAGTGGTCAATAAAGTCCCATTGCTCAGCGATATTCCGCTGGTTGGGGAATTGTTATTTACCCATACACAGCAGAATCTGTCCAATACGGAGCTGCTGGTTTTTGTGACGCCTTATGTGTTTGATGAAGCGATGCGTCGGGAAATGCCGTCAGCCACAGACCACAAGGAGGTTATTCAGAAGCATGCTCAACAGCGAGATCAAATTATCAACACACTGGCTGAAAAAGCAAGATTGATGATGAGTGACCCTAACGCATTTTAATAATTCAATATATTAAATATTGATTCCGAGGTCAAACTGCCCCGAAGCCTTAATCAGGATTTCGGGGCAGTTTTTTATCAAAAGAAGGATTTCAGATATTTGATAAATCAATGAGTTCAAAGTGCATACCCTGCTGTTGAAGATATTTCAGCAGATAAAGCGACAGATTAAGCCATCGTCTGCAAAGGTCAAGAATGGCGCTGTCACTGGTTGCAATATAGTGGTCCGTCGCAGCAAGCTCTTTATCCGGATTGGGAACTAATTCAACTTCGTTTTCAAAAGGTGCATTTTCAAATAATGTGCGAATGATGGTTTTTAATCGGCCGGAGTTGGATACCGGGCTGTCCAGATACCAGATTACCTTTTGTATTTCTAATGCAGTCAGAGCTTGCCCTATGATTTCAAGGGCCGGAATGGTTTCTCTGACTTTTCGATAGGTTCCATGGATTCCGGCCAGATCGCGGATGCAGCCATCACGTCCCCGAAATAAATAACCACCGCTCAACGCGGATTCCAGTGTAATCAGAATATTGTAGCCGTCCAATAAGAGGATTTGGTTCTGGATAGATTCTATAGGATATTGTGTTTTTTTCCGGCCGGCAAGCTGCTGGTCTGAGCAGGCACAGCGAGCCACGGCGACACGCTGCCGGGCGGTCAGGCTGTAGCGGTCGCCGACCAGTTTCAGCGAGCTGTTGGCGGCATATCCCCGAGTTAGCAGCCAAAATAAATCGGCTGTTGCCTGGCCAAGTGAATCCAGCATTCGGGGGCTGAATAAATGGTCATCCTCCGGGGCTTTTCCTCTGTGTAAACGGGTGTCTGGCATGGCTTTATCGTAATCCGTATCGGCAGCGACTGCAAGCGGTAAAAAGATTTGACAAGATATGGAAGATAGCCTACTATGCGGCCGTAATGTCTTTATGAGAGGTGAAATGTCCAGTCATAATTTATCGCATATAACCTTAGATAGTCTTGATTTACATGGTTATTCCGTTGCCGGCGAGGAATCGGTTATTGGAATACCGCAATTGGATGTCTGTTTTGATATCGGCAAGGCTCCGGATCAGATTATTCCGATTCAAAATGTCCTTTTGACACATGGCCACATGGACCATGCGGCCGGGATTGCGTATTACCTGTCGCATCGGAACTTCTTGAAGATGACGCCGGGGGTGGTGCTGACGCCGCCCAATACGATTGATCCCTTGAATCAGATCATACAGGCCTGGGGACGGCTTGATGGCAGCCGAATCCCGGCAAAGTTGGTCCCGATGCGCCCGGGCGAAGAATATAAAGTCAAACCAAATCTGTTTGTGCGGGCATTTCCCACCAAGCATACACGGGAGTCAATCGGTTTTTCCGTGATTGAGCGGCGAAAAAAACTCAAGCCGGAGTATCATAATCTCAGCGGGCCGGAGCTGGTGCAGCTCAAAAAAAAGGGTGTCTCGATTGACAGTCCGCTGGAGATTCCGATTGTTACATATCTGGGAGATACCTCTTACGTGGATTTTTCGCAACTGGACTATGTAGCCAACAGTCAGATTTTAATTGCGGAGTGTACTTTTTTTGAAGATGAGCATACCGACCGGGCCGATGCCGGACGTCATATGCATATCGATGAATTTGGTCCTCTATTGGAGCGGATGAATAACCAATATATTGTGATTACGCATCTGACCCAGCGAACCACCGTAGGACAAGCCAAAGCGATGCTGCGCAAAAAGCTGCCATCGGAGGTGTTCAGGAAAATTCATATTCTGATGGACCGGAAATATCGGCAGGTCGATAACGGGAAAGTACTCCAGCAGCCAACCGACGATCCATCGCAGTCTTAATTTGTGCTCAACATCCAGATCGAGGCAATGATGCTGATGTCTGCGGCCAGATGCATGATGTAAGGTATTGCCAGTCCCCGATTAGCCAGCTTGAGATGCCGAAACAGCCAGGAGACACCGATGAGCAAGATAATCACGGCGATTACATAGGCCGGCTGCAAGACCAGATTCAGAGCCAGTCCGTGGTATCCGGCGAAAGCCAGGTCGATAAATGCGGGTTTGCGGGGCGAGGGATTGAAACAACCCCGCCAGAATAACTCTTCAAGTATCGGATTGACCAGGATTGAATAAGCTGCGAACAGGCCTCCGGCAAAACCATCGAGTTTGTAATTATGAAGTACTGCTGACAGATCGACGGTGTCTGTTTTTGCATGAGGCCAAAACCAATAGATGACAAGTCCGCACAACAGAGCGGCAAATCCAAACAGAAAAGACTGGGGCAGGGAAAAGCCTTTTGTTAATTCCGAGACCATGGCCCTGTTCACAATGCAGACACACAGGGCAAGGATTGCATGGTACAACAAAATTGCTATCCATGCATTGTCGAATAGAACAAGACCCGCTATCACAGCGCCGTATGGACTGGCTATGCCAAGGGTTTTGATCCAGCGATGGGGTGGCAAGCCCGACATTATTTGTTTTTGTGTATGAGCAACCAGACCCGCAGGACTTCGGCCACGCTCCAGGCCTGGGCGAAACAGCCTTTGGGTTTCTGCGGCGGGTCGCCATCGAAGACCTCGCTGATACTGCCGATACAGCCATCTTCGATAAAATGCGTCAGGAGCGGTTCCAGGAATTTATCGGCCTGGCGTTTGGCTTCCGGCGTGAAGCTGTTGATACGCAGATACGCCTCGACAAAAGGCCCGATCAGCCACGCCCAGACGGTTCCCTGGTGATATGCTGAATCCCGCTGAAAGGGTTCGCCTTCATACCGGGGGACATAGCGGCTGTCAGTGGGACTGAGGCTCCTCAGGCCGTGAGGTGTCAGCAGGTGATCTTGAACCACTTGAACCACTTTTTGCTGCTGAACCTGGGTCAGCGGCGAAAACGGCAGACTGACGGCCAGGATTTGATTAGGCCGGATGCTGGCATCTTCTGTTCCATCCGGCAGAATGCAGTCAAACAGGCAATTGCATTTTTCGTTCCAGAATACTTTGGAAAAGTTTTTCTGGACTTCTTCGGCCAGGGTATGATAGAAGGCCGTCTGCTCGATATTTTTGTCCTGATAATAACATTCCAGATTACGCAGGGCGTTATACCACAGGGCGTTAATTTCGACGGACTTGCCGTAACGCGGGGTGAACACGACGTCGTTGCATTTGGCATCCATCCAGGTAAGCTGGGTATCGGCATTGCCGGCGGAAATCAGACTGTCCTTGTCGGCATGAATATCAAAACGCGTTCCTCGCCGATAGGAATCCACAATCCATTTAATGGCCGGAAGAAGTTTACCGCTGAAGGTCTGGCGATCATCGGTGGCTCGCAAGTAAGCAAAAGCGGCGTGAACAAACCACATTGAGGCGTCGACGCTGTTGTAGTGGGCGCCATGCCCGTAATCATCAAAGCGATTCGGGATCATGCCTTCACTGACCGCCCTGGCAAAGGTTTGCAGTACGCCGGCTGCGGTCAGGGTTTGTCCGGTGCACAGGCACAGGCCTTCCAGGGCAATGAAAGTATCCCGGCCCCAGTCGAGGAACCATGGATAGCCCGCAATGACTGTCGGTGTCGGACGGTCACCAATATTGCGTTCCACCACAAACTGGCCGGCTGAAATAAACAGTTGGCTGCAGATGGGATCGGATGCATCGGCCTTTTTGAGCAGTTCTTTTTGTCTGAGTTTCAGACTATCGATGACAATATCGAGATCCATCTGGTCCAGCGCATTATTGGAGTCTGTTTCATCGGTAAAGGCCGCCCAGAATATGACCTGGCAGGGTTTTTCGATGCGCCGCGTAAATAGTCCCGGCGACCAGAGGTCTTCAAAACAATCCTGTCCGCGACGCTGTTCCTGGCGATAAAAGAATCGCCGCCACCACTGGGGCTGCTGTTCAAACCGAGTCAAGTCGCAATGCAGCAGCAGCTTTCCGCTGGGATCGCTGTCGTTCTGGATCATGATTTCCTGGTCATTCCACAGCGAATACAGATGTGTGGATTCATTTTGAAGGCTGTGAAAATCCCGCATGGAAGCGAAGGGTCTGATGGAGAAATCAAAAGCTTCTTTGACTTCACTGAAGGTATAAGCCAGGGCTATCGTATCACTGTCGGGCAGCAGGTATAAAGACCGGGTCAGAGCTGTAAAGTCCATGCGATAATCCCAGTGGATACCGATATCTTTGCGAAAGGCAGTGAGGTATTGATATCCCTGCGGATGAAACGCCTTGTCAAACTCAAAGCAGCTGAAAGAGAATTCCCGCCCATCGCCGAGATGCATTGTTTCAAGACAGGTTGCCAGCGATTTGACGCGATTGGCAGGGGGGGTACGGGATCCAATCAGCAGGGCGTGATAGCGGCGGGTGTTGCATGCGGCCAGGGTGCTGCTGGAAAAACCGGCCCGGCTGTTGGTCAACAGCCATTCACGCTCGACCAGCAGCTCCAGCGGACAGTCTTTGAGGTCAAACTGAATGGTCGTACCCTGCATGTGTTTGTTGGTTTTAGTCATATCCGGTATTTCTGCTGCTCACTTTAAAATAGTGTCTTATTGTTCTATGGAACTATTCCGGGGTGCTTGCCCCGGAACAGCCTGTTCACAGCGTGCCTTGAGATTATTCAATACATTCATGTAATTGATGTAGGAATCGTACGGCGAATCATAGGGGTTGAAGTATTTATGTACGTCGCCGTCGGCAAAATATTTGGTACACATGTAATAAAAATGGTCCGATGTCTGCAGTTTTCTCCAGTCGGCCAGAAGCTGATCATCCCGTGTCTGCTTGACCATTTTTTCGAGGCGATACACCTCATGCAGGGCGTTGGACTGCATCGCGTTGCCAAGCCACGCAGACAGATCCCGTTCGGTATCGGCCCAACTGATGATGTGCGGCACATCGACAATATCCATGGCCGGATAGGCCTCTGCCACTTCGCCGGGCGTTTTAAAATCATTGTCCGGGTGGCTGAGTACTTCCCGGGGCAGATGAGCCATAAAATCAAATATGCCTGTATCCTGCCATTGATGCTCGCCGAAGGTTTCATAATCCATAAACAGATTAACAACCTGGCCATTGCCATTGATGCGATTGACCCAGGAGGCGAATTTATTGGCCATCAGGGGGTATTCGTTCCATTGCCGGTTGCTGAAGCGGAATGCGATATCGTCGCTGAGCGAATAATTTTTCAGCAATAGCTTCAGATTTTTGCAGTTTGGGGGGCGATAGACATAATTGCTGTTGCGATGGCCCAGCACATGGTCGGCGCCTTCGGTGATCACGGCGTCAAACTTGCCCATGGCTTCGATGGTCTCGGCAAGCTGATTGTTGTAAATCAGTTCAGTATTGCGAAAGACTCGCGGTGTCTGGCCGAAGAGCTTCTGAATCAACTGCATCTGCATGTTGACCTGCTCTATAAATTCCTGGCGGGCGTACAGAAAGCTGAGACTGTGGTAATAGGTTTCAGCCAGAAATTCGACGCAACCGGTCTGCGCCAGGGCGTCAAAGGTGCTCATGACTTCGGGGCAAAACTGCTGGAACTGCTCCAGGACCACCCCCGTCAGACTGAAAGCGACTTTGAAGCGTCCTTCATACCGGCGGATCACATCCAGCAACAGCCGATTCGTAGGCAGATAGCACTTATTGGCTACCTTACGACAGATAGACGCATTACGGAAATCATCGAAATAATTCGGCGTCTTGTCGAATATCGTATAATGCCTGAGTCGAAAAGGCTGATGAACTTGAAAGTAAAAACAAACCGACGGCATAACAATCCTTATTGTCCGGCAGGGCGATTAGCCGCCCTGCGTCATTTCCTGATACACTTTTAAACATTTTTTGGCCGCATCGGACCATCGCAGCTTGCGTACCTCGAAATTACCATGTTCGCGCAGGGTTAACTGCAGCGGGGGGTATTTCAGTACGGCCAGTATTTTGTTGGCCATTTCATTGATGTCCCAGAAATCGACCTTCAACACATGATGCAGCACTTCGGCGACACCGCTTTGCTTGCTGATGAGTACGGGAACATCATAATTCAGGGCTTCCAGCGGGGCGATGCCGAAGGGTTCTGACACAGATGGCATGACATACAAATCCGCCATCTGGAAGACTTTCTGTACGTCTTTGCCGTGCAGGAAGCCTGTAAACAGTACTTTGCCGCCGATGCCCATCTGAGTGGCCATCTCAATCATGCGGTGCATCATATCGCCGGAGCCGGCCATGACGAATTTGACATTATCCATGACCTCCAGGACCTTGCGGGCGGACATCAGGAAATATTCCGGACCTTTCTGCATGGTAATGCGTCCCAGAAACAGGACGATTTTTTCATCACTTCGGATGCCGATTTTATTATATTGCGCGGCATCACCATTGCGCTCGACGCCATTATAAACGACTTCAACCTTATCGCCGGTAATACCGTACCGAGCCAGGATAATGTTGCGGGTCATGTGGCTAACGGCGATAATCTTGCGAGCGGCATTCATTCCCCGGCGTTCTATGTCATAAATCATCGGATTGACATGCTCGCCGCTGCGGTCATATTCTGTCGAATGAACATGGATAACCAGAGGCTTGCCGGATATCGCAGCAACAGCAACTCCGGCCGGATATGTCATCCAGTCATGGGCGTGTATGACATCAAATTGTTCCTGCATGGCCAGTCGAACCGCCGAGGCGGCGTAGCGATGCACTTCGGTGTACATATCACCGCTGTAATGGCCGGGCTGGCCCATTACGCTGGGTTCCTGGCTGAGCCAGTGGCGAATCTCCTCCATGCCGTTGATGGCTTTGAACTGCTCCTGTGTTGCCTTTTGGTGGATGAGCTGTTCGATCTGCTGCTGATAAACCTGAGGTGTCGCATAAGGCTGCAGGGCTGAATTAATGGCATGAAACGTGACATGCTTCAGCTCTTTTTGTACAAAACTGGTCGCAATCTGTGTGGAGGTGACCGTTTGCGGCTTGACCTGCAAGGGAGTCAGCATACGCACATGGTCATTCGCGGTTTGCTGAAATGGTTTGGGAAGAACAAATACAACTTCCACGCCCAGATCGCTCATCGCCCTGGTCAATCCGTGACAAGCTGTTCCGAGGCCGCCGCTAATAAACGGCGGGAACTCCCAGCCGAGCATGAACACTTTCATAGCTTAACCCCGCTTCGCCTCAATGCCTTATTTTTATGTGAAAATTCCATTTTTCAGCTAGAGCTCAAGACATAAAATGTCATTTTTATTTAATAGTGCTATTATAAGGGTGCTTCAACGAAGCGTCTATAAATTTTTTGTGAAAATATTAAATGATTGTGTCGAAAGCCGCAGTATGTAATTCTATATTAATAGATATAATATACACAGTAAAATCATTTAACGCAAGCTTTAAGGGATATATCTGTTATGAAGAAAAAGACCGTTTCTTTCGAAACGGCCTCTTTCTGTTGAGTCATGTCTGACGAGCCTGCAAAGAGGACCGTCGAAAACCCCAATTACATATCCTGGGGCTTGAGGGTGCTGCGCTTGTTGGCTCCAGTACGGGCCAGGGCAGCATCCAGCATCGCATAGATGCATTCATTCAGCGCCGGAAGTGCTTCCGAGGAAGTCATCATGCCTTTGCTCTTGACATAGGCTTTGACTTTGCTGGCGACGACCAGCATTTCTTTTTCTTTCTTGGCGCTCTTTGCTGCGGCTTTCTTCTTTGCCATTTGTGTGTACCTCCATGTTAAGTGGTTCCAATAATATCGCCTAAATAAGGCGTAAAACGCAATCCTTGTGCGTATTTTGTAAATCTATGCGATGAAAAGCAACAAAAATATTTGAAAAATATACAAAATTTTGCATTCGGAGGCCTTATAACAGCAAAATACCATTTTCTGCAGGGCAGTTTTGGGGTTTCCAACGTAAATTTTGATTCCAAAGGGCTGTTTCACGTTAACCCACCCCCATAAATTACCGACAAAACCTGCGTCTGATGCATTGTTTTAAGCTTCAGAAGTCAAGAAAGGCCTAAGCATGGGAAGACCCAAAAAGCTGCTGGAAACACCGCCGGATCTTAAGAATTTGGTCACGGTAGCGTTTGCCGAAGACATGGAACTGGCTGAACAGTATAAGCGGCAATTGCTGGAAAACAGCATTCCGGCCGCAATTGAAGCACTTTCAGACCAGAAAAAGATGCCGATGGCTGAGGTTGCAGTCATGGTACCTGAAGAATTTCTTGAACAGGCTTATACGTTCCTGGCCCGCCAGGCGGCCTGTGATGATTTCTTCGATATGGTGTTTGGCTCGGACGGCCAGACCAGTGAACAGTGGGATGATGAAGACTAATACGTTTTTGAAAATTGGAAACCTTTAACTACGGGTGCAGAATGACAGAACAGAAAGACAAGACGACCGGCGTAGAGGAAGAACGTCGCGGATTTATTGAACGCAGGAAAAATGTGGTAGATCGCCGTCTTGGGCTGGATCGGCGCAGAGGTCCCGGACATCGCCGGACGGAAGAGCGGCGCAGTGCCGAAGAAGGCGAAATGACCGAAGACCAGTTTGAATTTCTGATGGCCATTGATCAGTATAAGCGGGCCAATCAGAGACCTTTCCCGGCTTGGACGGAGGTGCTGGAAGTCATCAAGGCGCTGGGCTATCGCAAGGTTGCGGAGCCGCAATCGCTGGAATCATTCCGCAAACAGGATAAGGAACAGCCCGTCCACGTTTAAAGCTGGAAATTCCACAAATCGAACGGCCGCCCAGTCTTGCTGGAGCGGCCGTTTTTTTATGGGTCTGGACGGTGTTCACTGTCTATGCCTTTGTCAGTGTTTCCTGAACCGAAGCGATAAACTCAGCAACCTGATGCTTCATCGTCTCAGGATTGCCGAGGTTGTCTTCGATTATTTTCACCACGCGGGAGCCGATAATCACGCCGTCGGCACCGGCCGAAGCCACCTCGGCGGCATGTTCGGGGGAACTGATACCGAAGCCGACGCATACCGGCTTATTGGTCAACGTCTTCAGTTTGGCAATAAGAGGCTTAACGCCTGCGGATAATTCATTTCGCTGCCCCGTTGTTCCCAGCAGGGAGACCGTATAGATAAATCCTGTGGTTTTGTCTGCAATCTGCTTAAGCCGCTGGTCGGGCGTATTGGGAGTGACCATAAACACGGTTTCCAGACCTGCAGACAGGGCGGCAGGGGTGATTTCGTCGGCATCATCAATGCTGATGTCCGCGACAAGGACACTGGTTCCGCCAGCCTTTTTAAAGTCTTTGAAAAACTGTTCTACGCCATAATGGTAAATCAGGTTGTAGTAAACCAGCAGTCCTATGGGTATGGCTTTGTATGCCGTGATTTGAGCAATCAAATCAAGGGCTTTTGGGGGTGTCATTCCAGCCTGCAGGGCGCGAATATCGGCTTTCTGGATGGTTGGGCCGTCGGCAATGGGGTCGGAAAAGGGAATTCCCAGCTCGAGAATATCCGCCCCTGCGTCAATAGCCGTTTTAATCAAATCCAGACTGGTTTTTTCGTCCGGGTCTCCGAGTACAAAGAAAGGAATCAGGGCTGCCCGGTCTAAATGATCGAATAGGGTTTTGTATGAAGTCATAATCCTGCCTTATCTATTCAAAGGTCGATGTTGTTCCACAATGCCGATGTCTTTGTCGCCGCGGCCGGACAAATTCACAACGACCACGGTCTCGCGGGGGTATTTGCCCTTTTGTTCACTGATCCAGGCCAGGGCATGAGCACTTTCCAGTGCGGGCAGAATGCCTTCCAGCCGTGTCAATTCAAAAAATGCATCCAGAACCTGTTCGTCAGAGACATGGACATATCGAGCACGGCCAATATCCTTAAGATGAGAATGTTCCGGGCCGACACCGGGGTAATCCAGACCGGCCGAGATGCATTCAGTCTCGTGGATTTGGCCGTTCTGGTCCTGCAGGAGATAGGTTCTGGCCCCATGAAGAACTCCGACCGTACCAACGCACAGCGTGGCACAATGATGGCCGGTCGAAATTCCCCTGCCGCCGCCTTCGACACCGATCAGCTGGACAGTGTTGTCAGGAATAAAGCTGTTGAATATCCCGATGGCATTGGAGCCGCCGCCGACACAGGCAACAACCACATCGGGCAATTTCCCAAGCTGATTGAGACATTGCTGGCGGGCTTCGATGCCGATGGGGGTCTGAAAATGTTTGACAATTGTTGGATAAGGATGCGGACCGCCTGCCGTACCAAAAAGATAAAAGGTATCGTCGACGTGGGAAGTCCAGTATCGCAGGGCGTCATTGATGGCATCTTTCAGAGTGCACGTCCCGCCGCGAACCGGGATGACTTCCGCCCCAAGCAGCTTCATTTTATGGACATTGAGGTTTTGCCGTTCAACATCAATGGCGCCCATGAAGATTTTGGTTTCCATGCCGAACAATGCGCCCACGGTGGCAGTCGCAAGACCATGCTGACCTGCACCGGTCTCGGCGATCAGTTTCTTTTTGCCCATATACTGAGCCAGAAGCCCCTGGCCGAGGGTATTGTTGATCTTGTGTGCGCCGCCGTGCAGCAGGTCCTCACGTTTGATATACACCTGGAAGCCCACATATTCGCTGTAGCGTTTGGCATAATACAGCGGAGTAGGTCTGCCGGCATAATTGGCGTACAGATTATTCAGGTCGGCGACAAATTGAGGGTCGTTGTGAAATCGATCAAACGCCTGTTCGATTTCCTCAAGGGCTGGAATCAGAACTTCCGGCACATAAAAGCCTCCGAATTGGCCAAATCGTCCGTTGTGTTTCATGCTCGTACCTTCCAGCCTATGGCCTGATGGATGTTGTCGAATAATTGTTTCATTCTGGTGTGGTCTTTTTTGCCGGGGGCCGATTCAACGCCGCTGCATACGTCAATGCAATAAATGCCGATCTGAATGGCCTGTACGGCATTATCGGGATTGATTCCTCCGGCCAGAAATAATCTGCGATGGAGATTTCCAATCAGCGACCAGTCAAAAGGCTTGCCTGTGCCGCCATAGAGATTCTTGTCGTAGGAATCCAGCATAATCGCATCGACGGGATACTGATAGGCTCTCTGGATATCCTCTGCGGTTCTGACCCGAATGGCCTTAATCAGGCGGGCATTGGTCCAGGTCAATGACCGGCAAAACTCGGGGGTTTCGTCACCATGAAGCTGTATCCAGTTTAAAAAGCCTCCTTCGACGATTCGTTTTAGTTCGGTCGGGGTCGGATTGACAAACACCCCGACGGTGTCAATGGAGGTTGGTATTTTTTTTAGAATATTAAAAGCCTGTTCATAGGGGACATAACGAGGGCTTTTTTCGTAGAAATTAAAGCCGAGCATATCCACACCCATCTCCACTGCCGCAAGAGCGTCTTCACTGTTGGTGATGCCGCAAATTTTGACTTTAATTGATAACATGGTGCTGCTGTCTCCTGAGTTTTCAACTGTTGCTGATAGCAATTAACTGTTCCAGGCATTTGGCTGCCGAGCCATTATGGATGGATTTGTCAGCCAGTTCGATGCCTTCGGCAAAATCCTTTGCCAGACCTGCCACCATTATAGCCGCCGCGGCATTTAATACCACAATATCTTTTCGGGGGCCATTCAGGCTGCCGGTGATAATGTCCTTGACAATGTGGGCATTGGTTTCTGCCTCTCCACCGATCAGATCATTATAATCTGCCCTTGGGATTCCCAGATAAACCGGGTCAAGGCGTTCATTGCGGAATTGTCCGTCTTCCAGATGAATCATATTGCTTGGGCTCATCGTGCTGATTTCGTCCAGGCCGCAGCTATGGACCACGATAGCTCGCTTGACGCCCAGAACGTTCAGGGCTTCCGCAATACGGGGCATTAAGGATTCATCCGATACACCCATGACCTGTGCGGTTGCCCTGGCCGGATTGGCCAAGGGCCCGAGGATATTAAATGCGGTCCTGAAATCAAGGGATTGACGTACAGGCTGGACATGTTTCATGGCCGGATGGAACTGGGGGGCAAACATGAAACCAATATGGGCCTGAAGAATACACTGGGACACTTTTTCCGGGCCGGGAGCGATATTGACGCCCAAGGCGGTCAGTACGTCTGCTGAACCGCAGGTACTGGTGATGGCACGATTGCCGTGTTTGGCAACATAGACTCCGGCACCGGCAGCCACCAGGGCGGCTGCTGTGGAAATATTGAAGGTTTTCATGGCTGCACCGCCCGTACCACAGGTATCCACCATATTATCCAGCCCGGTTTCGACTTTGACGGCGTGATTTCGCAGGGATGAGGCCAGCCCGGCCAGTTCACTGACAGCGGCTTTTTTAACCCGCATGGCAGCCAGAAACGCCGCAATCTGCAGCTGGGACACCTCGCCGGTGAAAATGATATCCAGCAGGGCCTGGGCCTGTTCAAAACTCAGGTCTTTTCCTTCCAGAATAATCTCGAGATACTCTGTAATTTTTTTCATTTTTCGGGTTCCATTAAGTTATTGAACTTGTTTAAAAGACGAGGCGATTGCCAGCATATTCTCGATAATCCGTCCGCCGGTTGGTGTCAGAATACTTTCCGGGTGAAACTGGACACCATAAATCGGCAGCGTTTTATGATTGGCTCCCATGACAATCCCCTCAAATTCCGCGGTAGCTTCCATACAGTCCGGCATTTTGACTGCGGTAAGACTGTGATAGCGTCCGACCTGCAGGGGATTTTCAAGACCTTCAAAAAGACCTTGTCCATTGTGGATAATGCGTGAAGGTTTGCCGTGCATGACTTCACGGGCATGACTGATGATGCCGCCGAAATACTGGATGATTGCCTGGTGGCCCAGACAGACTCCCAAAATGGGTAAATTTTCCTTGAATGCATCAATCGCCGCCAGAGTGACCCCGGCCGTGTCGGGATTGCCCGGCCCAGGCGATAAGACCAGCAGCTGAGCCTGAAACTCTGCCGCGGCCTTTTTTAATTCCTCCAGCGGGGTATCCGCGCGATACACTTTGGTTGGGCACTTCCGCTTGGCGAACTCATCCACCAGATTATATGTAAACGAATCAAAGTTATCAATAAACAGGACTCGAACAGTTGGTTTTTCCATTGGGATTTCCTTATTGTCTCTGCGGTTTTCCGATGTCTTCGACGGCACTGCGAATGGCTTTCAGACACGAACCAGCCTTGTGTACGGTTTCTTCGTATTCGGTTTTTGGGACGCTGTCATGAACAATTCCCGCACCGGCTCGGATGTAGGCTTTGTGGTCGCGTATCTGCATGCTGCGGATGGTAATGCAGCTGTCAAACTGGCCATCCACGGTCAGATACATGACGGCGCCGCCGTAGTAGCCCCGCTTGGTATTTTCCAGGTTGCGAATGATTTTCATGGCCTCGATTTTGGGTGCCCCGGTCAGTGTTCCCATATTCATCGTGGCCAGGTAAGCACTGAGAGCGTCAAGGTCTTTGCGGAGGATCCCTCGCACGTTGCTGACCAGGTGCATCACGGATTCATATTTTTCGACCGTCAGCATCTCATTGACGGCCCGGCTGCCGGGATTAGAAACCCGCGCGATATCGTTGCGAGCCAGGTCAACCAGCATCATGTGTTCGGCCAGTTCCTTGCGATCCAGCTTGAGCTCGGCTTCATACCGCATATCCATATCCAGATCGATTTTGTTGTTGACCCGGCCGCGCGGCTTGGTTCCGGCGATAGGGCGAATTTCAACTATGCGTTCCGATGAACCACCAACCCGCAGATTTAATTCAGGGCTGGCTCCCATCAGTACGGTATTGTCAGTATTCAGATAAAACATATAGGGGGACGGATTGAGCCTTCGCAGCTTGCGATAAACATCCAGCGCCTCGGCAGGGCAGGGTTCAATATGCGTCCGGCTCAGGACAACCTGAAAGATGTCGCCTTCAAGAATGTGCTGTTTGGCTTTGAGTACCTTGTTTTCATAGTCCAGCTGGGATGTATCGCAAGCCGGTGCAGGCAGGGCAGCGGTACAGGGCCTGGGCTGCGGCATTTCTTCGTGTACTTTATTGGTGTAGAAATCAAAGGTGTCCATGGCTTCCTGATAAATCTGGTCGCGATCGCCATTGGTGACCACGGCGTTGACCACAACAAAGCCCTGTCCTTTCTTATGGTCCATCAGAAAGATGTTGTCGGCAAAATACAGCTCGTAATCCGGATTTTCCAGGATATCGCTGCCGCTGGCCGGCAATTTTTCAAATTGATCGATAAAGTCATAGCTCAGAGCCCCCAGAAGACCGCAGGTAATGCGGAAAGGCTTGCTGGCCAGCTCGAAGGCAAACGCCACGGCGCGAATGACATCCATCTGGTTGGTGCTTTTCAGACGACTCTGTTCATCGAGGGTTTGCTGCGATGGGCTGAATGATCCTGTAATCCGATCCTGTTCATACGAAATCAGGTCGCAAAAAGAAAATCGTCTTGGGTTTGAAGCGAGATACCTCAGCATGCGCTTGCCTGCAGGAGTTAATGCTTCGATCCGAAAATGGGTGCCTTTGCCGGTTAAGTAAAGGGCGGGCTGTGCTGTCGCAAAGGTTAATTCGCCCGCGCCGCTTCCGGACAAGTAATCTCTTGATTCAAAGAGACAGCTATGTTTACGCCGGCCATAATCGGTCAGTCGGGCAAAGTACTCTACCGGACATCGGATGTCGATTTCCCGCACGATGGGGATAATCTGTCCCGGCCGGGCCTGCTGTATGCGTTTTTGTAAATCGTTCATTTTGTGTACCTTATGATTATTTTAGACATCGCATCAATAAAAAAACCTGAAAGCTTTTATGGAGCCTTCAGGTCGTTATTTCGCGTTTTGACGATAGAAACATCGGGTCCTGTCGGCCTATCCAACAGGGCGCCACCAACCAAAATGTGCAGTGAGATTTAAAGTGTTTCTATTCATAGAAACAACTATACAAAAAATTG
>JAFGQP010000309.1 GCA_016935635.1 Sedimentisphaerales bacterium | reverse complement strand
TCGGATAAAGCGAGACATGGAAGGGCAGAATGTCTTGTATGCCGATGGGCACAGTGCTTATGAAATCCAACCCAATATCGGCATGGGTAACGACAACATCTACACTTACTGGAGCACCGAGAAAGAGCCAAGCGAACAGGATATCCAGGGCGGCACGGCGCCGACCGGACGGACGGCGGAGAATGATGCTAAATCCAAAGAGGATTCGTTTTTAGCGATCTAACAGGCGGCATAAGGAGCTTATTTCTTGAGGAAAACAGATTATGGAACAGAAAAACGGATTAACACTGACGGGATTGATTGCGACACTGTTTGTCGTTTTTATTTCACTGGCGGTATTGTTACCCATGATGCCAGTAAATCGACGCCGGCCTCATGGCCCATTCTGTGGAACCAATCTTAAAGGGCTTGGCAACGCCATGATGGTCTATGCCAATGATTATGATGATAACTACCCGCAGCTTCCCGGTACGGGGCCCTGGTCGAAAAAGTTAGGATTTGCTTACGATATGGAAAAGCCGGACTTCACTGCCGAGGGAGCCGAAGGAAAGACATCCCGCACGATTACTGCAAGCTGGTATCTATTGGTACGGGAGGCAGATGTGTCTCCCCGAAGTTTTGTCTGTCCCTGTACAAAACAACAGGAGTTCGACGGCAACAATCCGGCCAATCGGGACATTGTTTATCTCTGGGATTTTGGGAATAATCCTTATCAACATGTCAGCTATACCATGCACAATCCGTTTGGAAGATTTCCGGCGACAGGAGACCGTTCTGCATCCTTTTCTATCGCATCGGATATGAGTCCATGGATTGTTAACGGAGATTTCATTCCGCCCGGACCGAAAAAAACACCGCCGCAGATTATCACCTTTTCCGATAACGCAACCTGGAAGCTGGGCAACTCAATCAATCACAGGCAACAATCCGCAATGGGTGATGGGCAGCATGTACTCTACGCCGACGGACACAGTGTCTATGCAATCCAGCCGAATGTCAGCACTAATGACGACAATATTTATACGTATTGGAGTTCAGAGAAAAATCCGACTCGACAGGATAAACAGGTCGGCACGGCACCGACGGGCCGGACGGCGGAGAATGATGCAAAATCCAAAGAGGATTCGTTTTTAGCAATCTAATCCAAGATGGATGATTTTCGATGGATGATTGACAATTGAGATACTGGAAGGCAGACAAAGAACCGCCCCAACAAGACCTTTGAGACGACCAGATTTCCATCATCCTGCACCACAGTGTTTTGAATGGTGTGACGATTAACGATTTTCCGTTTGAATCCGATCACGAATATCCCGGATGCCGGCCAGTGAAAATCGAACAATGTGGTCAGCAATGGCCTCCAGCCCCACAGCATCGACCAGAGACGGCGGTATCTGTTCCGGCCAGGGAGTCAGCCGGCGATGACGCGCAAGATGGCGAACATCGAAACACTGCGAACGAACGCTCATCAAACACATCTCGACCTGCTGGTCTGTGGCCTGCGGGCCAAGCAGCCCGCGGATAAGGGCCAAAAACCGCTGCCGCAGGGGTTCAATGGCTTGATGCACCACCTCGAACAGCAGGCCGGTGGGGTTGGCAAACTCCTTGAGCATGATTTCAAACTCAAAGCTGTCCGGATCGACGCCGCGCTGCAGCATGGCCAGGACATGAGCGTAAAACTGCTCTTCCAGCGGAGCATCCGCCCCAACGCCGCCGTCGGGCGGGTACTTTTCCATCGACTCCTGAAACGACATCTGCCAGGCCTGCCGGTATAAGGTCTCCTTGTCGCCGAAGTGATAATTCACCGCGGCGATATTCGCACCGGCCCGCTCGCAAATCTCAGCCACGGTCGCATATCGGAACCCCTTGTCCGCAAAGACCTCACAGGCCGCCCTCAGCAGGCTGTCACGTGTGGAACCGCTTTTCTTTTTGTTATGGGACGCCATTCGACCCTTTTATAATTCAAATATCTATTTGAAATAGACACTTTAAAGTCTTGTTTTTTTGCAGTCAATCTGTTTTTAAATAATATTTCCCGGCTGCGTCATAAATCACTTCAAATAAGAAGGTTATGATTTTTCTTGTATTTTTTCGGTTTTGTTTTACCTTTTGAACCATGTCAAATGGAGTAAGAATCCTATATTATGTAAGGATAACCAGCATGAAATCATATCGCAAAGAACTGTGGTTCAATACGCCCCGCCGGCGGGATTATATCAATATTACTCCGACTGTCGAGCAATGCCTGGCCGAGTCCGGGATTCGGGAGGGCCTGGTGCTGGTCAATGCCATGCATATCACAGCCAGCGTATTCATCAACGACGATGAGAGCGGCCTGCATCACGATTTTGAGGCCTGGCTGGAAAAGCTGGCACCTGAAAAACCGCATTCTCAGTATCAGCACAACGGAAATGAGGATAACGCCGACGCCCATCTGAAGCGTCAGGTGATGGGCCGGGAGGTGGTCGCAGCAGTCACTGACGGCAAGCTGGACCTGGGGCCATGGGAACAGATTTTCTACGGGGAATTCGACGGGATGCGGCGAAAAAGGGTACTGGTCAAGATCGTCGGGGAGTAAACGGCATTACCGGACATTGCCGACCAGCTTTTCAAACAAGCATGTTTCAGGGTTATAACTGAGCATTTCTCCCGCTTCGAGGTCAAAGTACCATCCGTGGATGGCAAGCTTGCCCTGTTCGACGCGGTCGGTAATCCAGGGGAAGGTCAGCAGGTTTTCAAGGGAAATCAGCATCGCCGCCTGTTCGCAGGCCCGGCATTGCAGTTCGGGGGGTTTACTGGACAGGTCTTTGAGGACGGCGTGTTTGGCCGGGCGGGCGATATCCACCCAGTGGTCAATAAATTCCCCAATCGGCGTCTGTTCGCTGCTGCGCATCAGGGCATCAATGCCGCCGCATTGAGAATGGCCCAGGACGATAATATGCTCGACCTCCAGAAACCGCACGGCGTATTCCAAAGCGGAACTGACACCGTGATAGTGGGAGTCGGGTTCATACGGCGGGACCAGATTAGCGACATTCCGGATGACAAACAAATCGCCGGGCCGGCAGTCCGTAACAATGGCCGGGTCCACGCGGGAGTCGCTGCAGCCGATGACGAGGACTTTAGGGGTTTGTTTGCGGCGGAGCTGGTCAAAAAGGGTATCGTCTGAGTGAAAAAATTGCCGCTGGAAACGTCGAAATCCGCTGATTAGTTTCTGGATATCCTGCATATTCTATCAGCTCTTTATTTTGGCGTTGGTCAAAACAGTTCTTAACGGTATAATCATCGGCGGCGGATTGTACGGATTTTGGGTCCGTTGTCCACAAAAAATCAGAAAAAAATTCGAGTCAGATACAGGACTTTCCTTACACACAATGGCAATCAGTCAAACTCAAGTCAACACGCAGACGGGCATAGGGGTGATCTTTCGTTCGCTGCAGTATCGAAACTACCGATTGTTTTTCTTCGGGCAGATGCTCTCGCTGATTGGTACCTGGACGCAGCAGATCGCGCTGCCCTGGCTGGTCTATCGCATGACCGGGTCGGTCTTTCTGCTGGGGGTCGTCGGCTTTGCCGGCCAGATTCCCGTCTTTATCGTTACGCCGTTTGCGGGCGTGCTGACGGACCGATGGAATCGCTATTACATCCTGATTGTCACACAGATCCTGCTGATGGTTCAGGCCTTTCTGCTGACGGCACTGTTTTTCAGCGGCCGAATCCAGGTCTGGCATGTTATTGTGCTAATGGTATTCATGGGCCTGATTAATGCCTTTGACATGCCGACACGACAGGCATTTGTCATCGCGATGGTGGACAACCGCGAGGATTTGGGCAATGCGATCGCACTCAACTCCATGATGTTCAACAGCGCCCGGCTGATTGGACCCTCCGTGGCCGGTCTGGTGATCGCAGCCACGAATGAGGGTATCTGTTTTCTGGTCAACGGGATCAGTTTCGTGTTCGTCATCGCCTCGCTGCTGATGATGAAAATCAATCCCCAGGAACCCAAGTCCCGCAAGAGCCATGTCCTGCATGAGATGAAAGAAGGCCTTGTCTATATGTATGGCTTCATGCCGCTCAAGTATATTATCCTGCTGCTGGCACTGGTCAGCCTGGTGGGAATGCCGTACACGGTGCTGATGCCGGTCTTTGCCGGCAAAATCCTGGGCGGCGGGCCGCACACGTTCGGCTTTCTGATGACTGCCGCCGGCATTGGGGCCCTGGCCGGTGCGATCTACCTGGCTTCCCGCAAAAGCGTCTGGGGACTGGAGCGAATCCTTCCGATGGCGACTGCGGTTTTCGGATTCGGGCTGATTGCATTTTCGCTGTCGCGGCAGTTATGGCTGTCTTTGCCGCTGATGCTCATCACAGGGCTGGGCATGATTATACAGATTGCCGCCTGCAACACACTGATACAGACCATGGTGGAGGATGATAAGCGCGGGCGGGTGATGAGCCTGTATGTGATGGCATTTATCGGGACAGCGCCATTCGGCAGTCTGCTGGCCGGCACAATGGCCACACATATCGGGGCGCCGAAAACACTGATGATCGGCGGCGTATTCTGTGTCGCAGGCGCGATGCTGTTTGCACGAAAACTGCCCCAGCTGCGGCACAGCATGCGGCC
>JAFGQP010000057.1 GCA_016935635.1 Sedimentisphaerales bacterium | reverse complement strand
ATTTAAATAAATACCTGATTAAAAATCCCCCCGCCACGTTTTTCGTCCGGGTCAGCGGCGATTCGATGGTCGGGGCGGGCATTCACAGCGGCGACCTGCTGATTGTGGACCGCTCGCTGGAGCCCAGGGATAAGAATATCGTCATCGCCGCCATTAACGGTTCGCTGACCGTCAAACGCATCCGGATATACCGCAAAAAAATCTGTCTGGAACCCGAAAACACCGACTACGCCGTCCAGGAAATCGGCACCGATGCGGAATTCCAGGTCTGGGGCGTGGTCACCAATGTGATTCATCCCTTATGACGACGCTGTTTGCCTTAGTCGATTGCAACAATTTCTATGTCTCCTGCGAACGGGTCTTTAACCCGGGACTAGAACACAGGCCGGTGGTGGTCTTGTCCAACAACGACGGCTGCATCGTATCGCGTTCCAACGAGGTCAAGGCCCTCGGCATCGGCATGGGCAAGGCGGCATTTGAGGTCCGGGATATCCTGACCCGCCACCATGTCGAGGCCTTCTCCTCCAATTACACCCTCTACGCCGACATGTCCGGCCGGGTCATGCAGACGCTGGCGGATTTTTCCCCCGCGATGGAGGTCTATTCGATTGACGAGGCCTTTCTGGACCTGTCCGGGATAGGCCAGCCGCCCGCCGACTACGGCAGGCAAATCCAGCATACCGTCCGGCAGTGGACGGGAATCCCCGTATCGGTCGGCATCGCCTCCACCAAGACGCTGGCCAAATTAGCCAACAAAATTGCCAAAAAATCCCCCAAAGCCGCCGGCGTGCTGAATCTGGCGGATTCGCCCTTCCTGACCCAGGCCCTGCAGCGGGTGGCCGTGCAGGATGTCTGGGGGGTGGGGCTGCGAATCGCCCGCAAACTGAATGCCGCCGGGATTATGAACGCGCTGGATTTATCCCGGGCCGACATCGGCTGGATACGGGGGCAATTCGGGGTTCAGGGGGTTCGGACCGTCTATGAACTGCAGGCGATAAGCTGTTACCCGCTGGAAGAAAATCCGCAGGACAAAAAAACCATCATCGTCTCCCGCATGTTCGGCAGGTCGGTCACAGCCATTGACGAGCTCATGGAGGCGTCGGCCACCTATGCGGCACGGGCCGGGGAAAAACTCCGCCAGGAAGGCCTTGCCGCCGGGATGATGTCGGTCTCGGTCGCCACCAGCCGGTTCATCGAGCACCGCTATTACAATGTCCACACGACCGTCTTTCCCACCGCCACCTTTGACAGTGCCGAATTAGTCCAGGCGGCAACAGCGTCGATTGAGCGGATCTATCGGGAGGGATTCGACTATAAGCGGGCCGGCGTCCTGCTGCACGAGCTGACCCCGCAGGAATACGTCCAGCGGACCCTGTTCGATACGGCCGACCGGGCCAGGGCAGGCCGCCTGATGCGGACCCTCGATGCCATCAACCGCCGGGGCGACTGTACCGTCCGCTGGGCCGCCGAAGGCATCGACAAACCCTGGCACACCCAGTTCAAACACCTGTCCCCAAAATTCACCACCCGCTGGGACCAACTGCCGGTAGTGTCATAAGCTTTGTTTTGTGTCTCGGATTTTGATTTTCAGACTCACCCCCGGAGTTTTTTCTTTAAAATTGACCCGTTGGGTATAAAATACATACCCAATATGCCGAAAGTACTGGAAGGTGAGCTATACTGGAAATCTCGTATTTGTCTATATTATAATCGATTATGAAAAAGGCGTTTGAAACCCTGCGATGGGCCGGTACCACAGACGGCGTCCTCGAACTGCTCGACCAGCGGAAGCTGCCCGGCAGGATGGAATACCTCGCGTGCCGGACTCCCGAGCAGCTTTTCGAGGCCATTATCACCCTGGCCGTCCGCGGCGCTCCCGCCATCGGAGTGGCCGCCGCCTATGGAATTTGCCTGGCTTGTCGTCAGCTCCCCGACCCTTCCCCGGCCGCAGAAACCCTCAAAACAGTACTGAAAACCGCCGATTACCTCGCCCAGAGCCGCCCAACCGCGGTCAATCTGTTCTGGGCACTGAACCGCATGACCCGCACCGCCCAGCAGGTCCTGGCCGCTAATCCGACATGCACCACCGGCCAGCTCAAAGAAGCCCTGCTCGCCGAGGCCAAAACCATCGAAACCGAAGACCGCCGGATGTGCGACGCCATCGGCCGCCACGGCCAGCAATTCATCCCCGACAACGCCGCCATACTGACCCATTGCAACGCGGGAGCCCTGGCAACCGCGGGTATCGGCACCGCCCTGGCCCCCATCTACACCGCCCACGCGCAGGGCAAAAAAATCCGCGTATATATGGATGAAACACGTCCGCTTTTACAGGGAGCAAGGCTGACCGCCTGGGAACTGGCCCAGTCCGGCATCGAGGCCGTGCTGCAATGCGACAACATGTCCGCATCGCTGATGAAATCCCGAAAAATCGACGCTATCCTCGTCGGTGCCGACCGCATCGCCGCCAATGGCGACACCGCCAACAAGATCGGCACACTGGCCCTGAGCATTCTCGCCAGGCACTTCGGCGTGCCCTTCTACGTTGCCGCCCCGTCCAGCACCTTTGACTTGTCCATCCCGGACGGCACCGGCATTCCAATTGAACATCGCCGCGACGACGAAGTGACACACGTGGCAGGCAGCCGCATGGCCCCGGAGCAAATCGGCGTGTACAATCCTGCTTTCGATGTGACCGATCATGCCGATATTACCGCCATCATTACCGAACACGGCGTTATTGAGCGTCCCTGCACAGATACAATCCGCCACTGCCTCAGACAGGATAATCCGTAATATGCAGACGAACACAAACACACCGCAGCCTGCCGATACTTTCTGCGACAAATGGAAACGTAAAAACGCCTATTACTATGCATGGCTCCAGAAGCTGTATCAATACAATGTCCGTCCCAACAGCCGTGTCCTGCATGTCGGCTGTGAAAGCGGCGATCTGCTGGCCGCAGTCAAGCCGTCCTATGGCGTCGGTATCGATACCGACCCGCAGGCCCTCGAACAGGCCCGACAGCGTTTTCCGCATCTGCAGTTTCATCTTCAGCACCCGCAGGAAATCCAGCTTGGCGAAACGTTTGATTATATTCTCATCTGCAATTCCATCGGTGTCTGGCAGGACATCCAGCAGGTCTTTGACCGCCTGCGGCCGCTGACGCATCCCGGCACGCGCATCGTCATCACTTATTACAGCTATTTATGGGAAAGCCTGCTGCGGTTGGGCTCTGCCATCGGGATGCGACGACCCAACAGCTACCAGAACTGGCTGCCGCCGGAAGATATCGCCAACCTGCTGTATCTGAGCGATTTTGACTTCATTCGCGGCGAAAGCTTTATGCTCCTGCCCAGATATATTCCGCTGGTATCCTCCTTCTTCAATCGAATCCTCTCGCTGGTTCCCGGCTTTCGGGCGCTGAACCTGATGAACCTGATTATCGCCCGTCCTCGTCCGCAGGCACAGGATTCCAGCCAGCTCAGTATCTCAGTCATCGTCCCCTGCCGCAACGAACGCGGCAATATCGCAGATGCCGTCACCCGCATCCCGCAGATGGGCCGCTTCACCGAAATCGTCTTCGTGGACGGCAGCAGCACCGACGGCACGCCCGAAGAAATCGAAAATCAAATCCGCCTCCACCCCGACAAGAACATCAAGCTCATCCATCAGGGGCAGGGCCGCGGCAAAGGCGACGCCGTTCGCAAGGGCTTCGCCGCTGCCGCCGGCGATGTGCTGGTGATTCAGGACGCCGACCTGACCGCACCGCCGGAGGATTTGCCCAAATTCTTCCATGCCCTGGCCGAGGGAAAAGGCGAATTCATCAACGGCTCACGCCTGGTCTATCCGATGGAGAAACAGGCGATGCGTTTTCTGAACCTGCTGGCCAACAAGTTTTTCGGCCTGCTGTTTTCCTGGCTGCTCAACCAGCGATTCCGCGACACGCTGTGCGGCACCAAGATGATCAGTCGTGCCAACTACGACATCCTTGCAGCCAATCGGGCGTTTTTCGGCGACTTTGACCCCTTTGGCGATTTTGACCTGATTTTCGGCTCGGTCAAACAGAATCTCAAAGTTGTTGAGGTCCCGGTCACTTACCGGGCCAGAACCTACGGCACCACCAACATCGACCGCTTTCGCCACGGCTGGCTGCTGCTGAAGATGAGCTGGTTTGCCTTCACCAAATTCAAATGGCTTAAATAAGATGGGATTGCTGGATCGACTCAAACTGCCGGAGCTGCAAGGCACCGACTCCTGGAATGATGCACAGAAGACCCTGCTGCACCGGGACATTCTCCTGAAAAAAGAATTCCTGCGGCGAATTTATGTGGATTTCTACCATGAACTGTCGGCTGCAATCGAGTACAGCAGCGATAAAACCGTCATTGAGCTGGGCAGCGGCGGCGGCTTCCTCAAGACCCTGATGCCGACGGTCATCACCTCCGATGTGCTGGACCTGCCGACAGTGGACCGGGTCTTCTCGGCCTGCGACATGCCGTTTGACAATGCTTCGGTGGATGCCATCGTCATGGTGGATGTCCTGCACCATATTCCCGATGTGCGGGCATTTTTCCGCCAGGCCCGGCGAATTCTCAAGCCCGGCGGACATATCGCCATGATTGAACCGGGCAATACCCTGTGGGGACGCTTCATTTATCAGCATTTTCACCACGAAGCCTTCGACCCGACAACCGGCTGGGAATTTAAATCCGAAGGGCCTTTGTCCACCGCCAACGGGGCCCTGCCCTGGATCGTCTTTCACCGCGACCGCCAGATATTCCAGGCAGAGTTCCCGACCCTGCAGATTCTGCGGACGCGGTTTCACACCCCGCTGCGCTACTTGTTCAGCGGCGGTTTTACTCTGCGGCAGCTGGCACCTGACGGCTCGTATCCCCTGTTCAAGGCGCTGGAATATTGTTTGAGCCCGCTGAACGGCCTGGTGGGGATGTTCGAAACTATTGTTATCCAAAATCGTCCCAATTGAAGCCCAATAGAATTTGCTTGACCTTGAAGCAGGACATTTTGTACCATCTTGGCTATTGTACAAACAGGACGTTCTGTTTCCAGATAGAGGAATTTAATAAAATTCATGAATACCGCAAAGCCCAAACGCAAAGAACGCCAGCGAACCAATCTGCCCCCGGCACAGACCCCCGAGCTGGTCGCGGATGAAAAAAGCACAGACAAAAAGATTACTCTTCTGATTTGCGCGGTTCTGTTTCTGTTTGGTGTGTATCAGGCCATCCTGTTTTACGGCCACCAAATCGTGCCCAACTCGGATTTCTCCTGTTTCTACGATGTCGGCAGGACTATCCTGTCCTTTAAGCTGCCCGATACCTTCAAGCGGGGTCCGGTCACCGGGATCCTGCAAAACGCCCTGACCCCCATCATGTCTGGCAATTATGCCGACCTCAAGGCAAGCTGGCTGCTCAACGGCATCCTGCATCCGTTCAACGGCATATTGCTCTTTCTCATTGCCCGCCAGCTGGTTGGCCGGGCAGGCAAGTGGCTGGCCCTGCTGTGCCTGATCAATCCATGGATTTTGTATCTGATGATCGAGCCGCTGGCCGAAACACCGCTGCTGTTCTTCATTCTGCTGACCATTTACCTGATCTTTCAGAGAAGCCGCTGGAGCTACCTTTTTGCATCCATCGGAACCATGGTTCGTTATGAATGCGCCGCCCTGATCCTGGCGGCGTTTGTGATTGACATGATTTTCGCACCGTCCAAAAAAGGCCGCTTCCAGGTGCTGGGGCTTTCCTTTCTGGCCAGCGTGCCCCTGATTTTGTGGATGGCGGCCACCCTGAAGTATGAAGTCTCGGACACCCATTATTTCAACGTATTTAAAACCGGCGCCACCAACGCCTTCAGCAAATTGGGCAACGACAAGATTGGAATCGTAAAGCATTTAGGCCTTATCTGGTCCGTCGGCTACAATCCGCTGGCCGCAAACTCCATGGGATCGTCTGAAAACGCCGCCAAAATGCTGATGTGGGCCAGCAGAATAATCGCAGGCATCTCCTTTGTGCTGGGGGCGGGCTGGGCCATTTATCGGCGAAACTGGAAAGTCCTGGTTCTTGGTCTTTTCCTGATTCCATACTTTCTGGTTCACGCCTATTATCCCTATCCCATCCCCCGCTTTCACATGCCCATATTCTGGATCGCCCTGCTGATTTCAATGTACGGCGTCAGCCAGGTCTGGGGCCTTGCAGCGAAACGATATCCTGTCGCCATGGCGGCTGTTCAGGTTGTGATTGCCATCCTTGCTCTGCTGTGGTTTTTCAGTCTGGTCCCTATCCTTGAGCGATGCGGGCAAATCTGTGCCAAAGCAGCATCGATGCCGTTTGCAGCAATGCTTGCGATGATCCTGCTAGCCGCTGGGTCCCTGGTTTTCAATCGCTTCAAAGGACTTATCCAGGAAATAACCCTGTGCTCACTGCTTCTGGTAGCGATTGTCGCCGGCCAGATGAATACCGCCTGGCTGCTGAATGACGGCTCCCGCGACGCCGAATTCAAATATCTGGCGGACTGGTACATGGAACATTGCCGGCAGGGCGAAGGACTGGCGACAAGCCTGTCCGGCGTTGTCAATTTATATATCTCGCCGGACAAAAGGCACAAGATTATCAACTACCGGGGCGTTAAAGGCGACAACATCATAGATTTCGCCCGGCAGCTGCACAAACAGGGAGTCGTGTATATCGCATGGGACTCACGGCTGGGTCTTGCCCCCAATGATCCTTATTACGAACTATATAATCTCAAGGTCATTCAACCGCTCGTCCAGACAAAAGATGTAGGGCCTTACAGGTATATCAAACAATTACGAAATGGCAATCGATTCATCAACATTTTCAAGATTGAAAACCTGGATCGCTATCCAGCACTCATTCGACCGACTGAACCGGCCAGGCCTGGTGAACCGGCTCAATAAAGAATTGAATAAAAGGTGAAGACTTAAGCTTCGCCGTCTTCAGCAAAGGTAACACGCAGAACCTCTTCGGCGGTAGTCAGTCCGGCCAGCATGCGAGAGACTCCGCTGCTCATCAGGTCACCCAGGCCCTTTTTTCGGGCAATAGCACGGATTTCATCCTCGCGGCGGCCTTCGGCAATCGCCTGGCGGATTTCGTTATCAATCTGCAGGAACTCGAAAATCGGAACACGTCCGCGATAGCCGGTGTTGTTGCAGTGCGGACAGCCGGCGCCTTCGACATACTGGGCCTTCTGCATCATTTCCGGGCTAATCCGCAGCCGTTTGAGAAGCTCCGCCGGCAGCGTAACCGGCCTGCGGCATTTCTCGCAGACACGACGCACCAGACGCTGAGCCACAATCAGATTCAGCGACGACGCCAGCAGATACGCCTCCAGCCCCATATACACAAACCGGCTGATGGCACCGCAGGCGTCGTTGGTATGAAATGTACTGAGCACCAGGTGTCCCGTCATGGACGCCTTCATGGCAATTTCCATCGTTTCCTTGTCGCGGATTTCACCAATCAGAATGATATCCGGGTCCTGCCGCAGAATCGCGCGCAGACATCCGGCGAAATCCAGGTTGATTTCCGGCTTGACCTGGGTCTGATTGATGCCGGCCAGTCGATATTCGACCGGGTCCTCGACGGTCGTGATATTTTTGCGGGGATCCTTCAGCTCGCTCAGCGCCGAATACAGGGTAGTGCTTTTGCCGCTGCCGGTCGGGCCGGTGACAATGATAATCCCATGCGGAAGCTGCAGTACCCGGCGAAACCGCGTCAGCATCTCCGGGTCCAGCCCGAGGGCATCGAGATTGTGATTCAGCGAGCCTTTGTCCAGAATACGCATGACGACTTTTTCGCCATAAATCGTCGGCAGCACCGAGACACGCACGTCAATATCGGCGCGGTCCTTGCCCATGCGGATACGGAACCGGCCGTCCTGAGGCAGGCGTCGTTCGGCAATATCCATTTCCGCCAGGACTTTGATGCGGGCAATTACCGCCTGCTGCATTTTGCGGCCCGGCGGGACCATATCACACAAAATCCCATCCACCCGCATACGGATAATCATGGATTTTTCCTGCGGCTCGATATGAATATCACTGGCGCGGCTCTTGATGGCATGACTGAGCATCAAATCCACAAAACGAATGACCGGCGCATCCTGGGCATCCGCTTCTGCCGTCCCGTCCGTGGAAAACTCTGCTTCCTCCTGTGCCCTTCTGGACGGATCGTCGGTCTGGACCTGCAGATCGACAATATCCTTCATCTGCTGCTGGTCAACATCCACTCCATGATAAACATATTCAATGGCCTGTCGGATTTTGCGCGGCAGCGCAATCAGCGGCTTGACCTGCCGCTTGAGCTTGACCGTCACGGTATCGATGGCAACAATATTGAGCGGATCCGCCATGGCCACGTGAACCGTATCGTCTTCCTGGCTGATGGCAATCAGCTCCAGCCGCTTGGCGATATTTTCCGGAATCTTGCGCGACACATCCGAATCAATACCTGTGTAATCATCCAGGTCGATATATTCAATCGACAGAAACTCACCGACAGCCCGAATCACATCGACTTCGGATATCAGATTCATGCGGATCAGCACCTCACCCAGCCGTCCCGGTTCAGCACGCTGATTATCCAGAGCCTTTTGCAAATTCTCTTCACTGAGCCTGCCCTGCTGGACAAGCCAGGTCCCGAACTGAAGATGCTCACGGGACTCCGTCAGCGAAGCAATCATTTTTGTTTCAAGTGACATCGTTGCGTAATCTGTCCTTTGGTGTCCGTTATTATTTATATTCAATCACAAAATCATCCTGGTCCGCAGCCGCCGGCTGACTGGAGGATTTGGTTTTGCTCAACTGCGGCAGATATTTCTGCAGCGTCTGCTGAAGTTTTTTGCTGTCCACCGGTTTATAGAGAAATCCGTCAAAATCCTTGGCAATGCGCTGCGAATCGCTCTCATTCATAACCCCGGCCGACAGGGCAATAATCGGGCAGGAAATATTGTTTTGCCGCATGATATCCGCCGCCTGATACCCATCCATTCGAGGCAGCATCAAATCCATTAAAATCACATCAAACGACCGCGACGTCGTCGCCGCCACCGCCTCGACACCGTCTTCGGCAGTCACCACCGACAATCCCAGCGTCTCCAGCAGCAGCGTCATCACCGTACGGTTGGATTCCTGGTCTTCCACCAGAAGCACCGTGCCGGTGGATGCCGCTTTAACGGCCGCCTTGGCCGGAACGTCTTCGGTTTTTGCTGCTTCCGGTGAAGCCTCATCCCAGGCCACCTGAGATAAATCCAGGGGTTGTTCGGCTTCCGGATTAACTCCCGCCGGCATCAGCAAGGAAAATGTCGAGCCGACACCGGGCGTACTGGTCACATCAATGCGACCGCCCAGCGCCTCAACCAGCCGCCGGGTCGCCAGCAGCGACGCAGTTATCGATAACCCCATATCCATACTCGTCAGAACATCATGATTGGCTTTTTCCGTCTGAACCACTTCATCAAACAGACTCGCAAGCCGCTCGGGAGCAATCCCGATTCCGGAATCCTCCACATCAAAACGCAGCCCCGCCTGATCATCGAAACAATGACAGGAGACATGCACACGAATATATCCTTTGGGCGTATATTTCACCGCATTGGCACAGAGATTTAACAGACACTTGACCAGCCGTTCTCCATCCGTGAACATTCTGGCCGGAACGTCCGGCTCCGCCGTAATCGAAAATTGCAGACCCTTCTGCCGAGCCGCGACATGGATCAGCTGATAAAGTTCCTGAAGCCGGCCGTCAAGCAGACAAAATGACTTCGAGACCACCAGTTTGCCCGACTCCAGCTTGGCCAGGTCCAGCACATCATTAACCAGGACCGACAGCGCCTTGCCTGCCTGATAAATCTCAGCCACATATTCCTTGAGACTCGGCTCGAGATCCTCGGAATACAGCAGATCACTGAATCCGATGACCGCGTTGGACAGCGTGCGTATCTGGTAGGCCATGTTGTCAATCAAACGGCTTTTGGCTTCCAAAGCCGCCTGGGTGACTTGATGCTCCCGCAGAAGCTGGTCATTGCTGGTATCAGTTTTGGCTTTTAATTGATTCTGATTTCTGAGTTCCATACTTCCATTCCTTGACTTAACGACGGGTTCCATCCACAATTGACCCCGATTTCTGATTATGGATAGAACACCTTATAGCTTTGCTTCGTCAATATCAGTTGGCAGAATAACCAGAAGACCGGCCGGGTTTACATTTTAGCCAAAATAGTGAGGGTCTGGCGGACTCGATAAACCAATTCTTTGAGCTCTCGCTCTAATTATCGGACGTTCCGGACTCAAAAAACAGCCCCTTCGGAAACAACCCTTGACAGCTCCGCTAAATCCGGCACAATATATCCGTTTTCGGAAACAGGCAAATAATGACTTCGTGAGCTTCCGCTCAGGTTTAGACAGGACCAGCCATGGCAAAATCCGTATCTGTGATTATTTGTGCGGCCGGGGCCAGTGCCCGGTTTGGCGGCGACAAGAAAAAACCCTTTGTGGAACTGGGTGGGCGGGCAGCCTTCCTGCGCAGTATTGAGGCGTTTGCCAGCCGGGACGATGTCAAACAGGTCCTGCTGTGCATCGCGCCGGATGATGATGAGCTGGTCCGTCTGAAATGGGGACCGACCATGGGCTTTTACGGCGTCAAAATCGTCCTCGGCGGCAAAGAACGCTTCGAAACCGTCGCCAATGCCCTGGCTAAAGTCAATCCCGATGCCGACCTGATCGCCGTGCATGACTCCGTCCGCTGCTGTGTCACCGAAGAATGGATCAACCAGGTCTTTCAGAAAGCCGCCGAAACCGGTGCTGCCATCCTCGCCTGCCCAGTCAACGGAACCCTCAAGCGGGTCCAGAACGCCCTCATCCAGCAGACCGTGGACCGCACCAACCTCTGGGAAGCCCAGACCCCGCAGGTCTTCGCCGCGGACCTGCTCAAAAAAGCCTATGCCAACCTGCCCAATCTGGACGCGTCCAAAATCACCGACGACGCCATGCTGGTCGAAAGTCTCGGCCACCCCGTCGCGATTGTCGAAACCGATTATACGAATCTGAAAATCACCCGCAAAGCCGACGTGCCGATTGCCGAAGCAATCCTCGAATCCCGCCCCAAACCCAAACCGCAGGGTCCCACCGGCCCCTATGTCGAAGCCCAGTGGTAGCGGGAATCGCCGTCGATAAGATTTCAGGTGTTAATCAAGTTGAATCCCTGGATGGCTCCACGAGGATTTTGGTCTATTGAAGTCTGTCCAGAATTCAAACTATTCGTTTTCAGCATGCCATCGACACATCGATTATACAATTTTTAAGTGCTTTTATAACAATGGCTTATAGAAATATTTCACAGCATAAAACAAAATAAAGACGGCAAAGAGGCTTCTGTGCGGAAACGGGGATTGGCCAGTCATTGAATAAGAAAAAGGGAAATCTCTTCTTCAAAGACAACAGATACGCTATAATGCAACTATCTGACTTGATCGCGTTTTACAGAAAAGCGAGTGAGGCCTGGGGGACTGTATTCTATCCTGCAGGGTCATTCTGAAGGCAACAAAACCGTCGGGCCTGTTTGATAGGCTCTCTGGTATCGGAATGAAGATAAAACATGAAGAAAAAAGCTTTCACTTTAATCGAACTGCTCGTCGTTATTGCCATTATCGCTCTTCTTTTGTCGATTGTGCTGCCAAGCCTGCGAAAAGCAAAGGACAAAGCAAAAGACCTCATCTGCCGTTCCCATGTCAAGGGTACCGGAGTAGCCATCCTGCTGTATTTGAATGAGCATGATTCCAGAGCATATAACAACAGGAATACGAATGGACACCTGTGGTACGATAATAACGGCAGCTACATCACCTCCGCTTCTGCAAGCTGGTGGGAAGACGCCTACTGGGGACTGGGCTACAGGGAATACACATCGGATGAAAAAGTATTCAGCTGCCCGTCGTTTGTCCTGAAGGACATGGCGGATTTGCTGTATGCAAATCGTCCCAATTACACCACGACCAAAACGAATTTATATCGCGCTTCCGGCTATGGTCTCAACAGTTTCTTTTTCCGTGATCCGGAAGCATCCAGTACCGACAATAACAGGTATAACCGCAAGATCAGTGCCTTGAAATCCCCAAGCCGATTCATTGTCATGCACGATCATGTCGAGCCTAAAGTGGAGGGCGATTCCAGCGGCAGCGATCAGGGAGATATGCTCAGTATTCCGACAGGCGGATCCTACAATCTCATACATTACCGCACCGGTAACAGGCAGGCTTTCTATAAAGGCATCTTTCGGCACTACAAACGAAATCACAGTCTGGATGACCCCGCGCAGCTTGCCGCAAGAATTCCTCAGATCAACAGT
>JAFGQP010000056.1 GCA_016935635.1 Sedimentisphaerales bacterium | reverse complement strand
TTCAGCCGTGATGAACTCAAGCAGGAACTGATGCGGATCGACTACTCCAATCCCCGTCTGAATTTCTATATCGGCGATGTCCGTGACCGCAGCAGCGTTGATAATGTGATGAAAGGCGTGGATTATGTCTTCCATGCTGCGGCATTGAAGCAGGTGCCCTCCTGTGAGTTTTTTCCGATGCAGGCGGTGATGACCAATATCATCGGCGGCCATAATGTTATCGAATCGGCCATTGCTCATAAAGTCAAAAGTCTCGTCTGTCTCAGCACCGACAAGGCTGTTTATCCGATTAACGCTATGGGGATGACCAAATCCCTGATGGAAAAAGTCGCCCAGGCCGCTGGCCGCACCGGTAGCTCCGGCAGCACGGTCGTCTCCTGTGTCCGCTATGGCAACGTGATGTGTTCCCGCGGCTCAGTGATCCCATTGTTTATCGACCAGATAAAAAAAGGTAAGCCCCTGACCATCACCGTTCCGGAAATGACGCGTTTTCTGCTGCCGCTGTATTATTCGGTGGACTTGGTGCTGTTTGCCTTCACCCACGCCCGGCCCGGCGATATCTTTGTCAAAAAAGCCCCCGCCTGCACGGTCCAGGATCTAGCCCAGGCACTGATTAATCTGTTCAAATCGAATGTGCCGATTAAGGTCATTGGTATTCGCCACGGTGAAAAGCTCTACGAAACGCTGGTGACTAAAGAAGAAATGGTCCGTGCCGATGACATGGGAGACTACTTTCGAATCTCCCTCGACGATCGCAATTTGAATTATGCCATTTACTTTACCAAGGGCGATAAGAAGGAAATGCAGTTGGAAGATTATCACTCGCATAACACCGAGCAGTTGAATGTCAAACAGGTCGAAGACCTGCTGCTGACGCTTCCCGAAGTTCAGGTGGAATTAAAAGATTGGAAACCGGTCAAAACAGTGAAGGGTAAAAAATGAATCAGATTAAACGAATAGGCATCACAGGTCTGGCCGGCTTTATAGGGACCCATCTCAAAGATCGGCTGTTCAGAGAAAAAGAAATAGAGGTCTTGCCGTTTGAAGACAGTTTCTTTGACAATCCGGATGCCTTTATCGATTTTGCCAAAAAAGCCGATGTGATCGTCCATCTGGCTGGCGTCAACAGGGATCAGCCGGAAGTGATTTATCGTAAAAATATCGAGTTGATGGAAAAACTGCTCCACTATGTGGATGTCTCCGGCAATAAATCCTATATCCTGTTTTCTTCCAGCACCCAGATTGAGCGGGACAATGAATACGGCCGCGGCAAGAAAAAAGCGATGGAGCTTCTCCAGCAATGGTCACAGAAAAATAATACCGTGGCCGTCTCGATGGTGGTCCCCAATGTCTTTGGCGATGGCGGCAGACCATTCTATAATTCCGTAGTAGCGACCTTCTGTTATCAGGTAACTCACGGCCAGGAACCCAAGATTGACAAAGACGGCCGCATGACCATGATTTACATCAATGATCTGGTAGAAGATATCTACCGTCTGATACAGTCGCCTCCGGACGGATATCAGGTCGAACACATCAAACCTCGCGTCCAGGTGCAGGTCTCGGAAATCCTGGCCTTGCTGAATAAGTTCAAAGATTCCTATTATGGAAGCGGAATGGTTCCGGCCATTAAGTCCAGTTTTGAACGGGATTTATACAATACATTCATCACCTATATGGATACTGCCGACTGGGAACGCCATCTCAAACGCAACACCGATGAGCGGGGCAGTTTTGTGGAGGTCTTCAAACTCGAAAACGGAGGTCAGGTGTCGTTTTCCACCACTCGACCCGGCATCACTCGTGGCAACCACTACCATGTCCGAAAAAATGAGAAATTCTGTGTCGTCAGCGGCCAGGCCAGCATCAAGCTTCGCCGCATCGGAACCAACAAAGTAATAGAATTCAAGGTCTCCGGCGAGACGCCATCCTGGGTCGAAATGCCAATATATTATACGCACAATATCACCAATATTGGCGAGTCGGAATTAGTCACTCTGTTTTGGATCAATGAACACTTTAATCCGGATGATCCGGACACCTTCTTTGAAAAGGTCTAATATATGAAAGTACTGACAATTCTCGGCACCCGGCCGGAAATTATCCGTCTAGCCTGCACCATGACCCTGTTGGATAAGCATCTTGAACACAAAATCGTGCACACCGGCCAGAATTATGACTACGAACTCAATGAAATATTTTTCAGCGATCTCAATGTCCGCAAGCCCGACTATTTTATGAATGTGGATACCTCCAGCCTAGGCAAAGTCTATGGCGGAATTCTTATCAAGGCTGAAGAAATCCTCCGACAGGAACGCCCCGATGCGGTACTGATTCTGGGTGATACCAACAGCTCCATCGCGGGTATCATTGCCAAACGGCTCAAAATCCCGATTTTTCATATGGAAGCCGGCAACCGCTGTTATGATTTGAATGTCCCTGAGGAAATCAATCGCCGGATTATCGACCATATCAGTGATTTTAATCTCTGCTATACCGAGCATGCCCGCCGGCAGTTATTAAGCGAAGGCCTTCCGCATCGCCGCATTTACGTTACCGGTTCTCCCATCCGTGAAGTCCTCAATACACATCTGGATCGTATCAAAGCCTCCAAAGCCATGTTGGAACTGGGCGTGGAAAAGGGCAAATTCTTTTTAGCCAGCATCCACCGTGAGGAAAACGTAGATCGCCGTGAGGGCTTGACATCTCTGATAGATGCATTTGAAAAACTGGCCGCAGAATACAACTGGCCCGTGATTGTCTCGACACACCCCAGAACCCGCAAACGGCTGGAAGCACTCGGGCGAAAGAATATCTCAGAAAAGATCCGGTTCATGAAACCCTTTGGTTTTCTGGATTACGTCAATTTGCAGACCAACGCCGCCTGTGTCCTGTCCGACAGCGGTACGATTTGTGAAGAATCCTCCATGCTGAATTTTCCTGCCGTAACCGTACGGACGGCCATGGAGCGTCCCGAGGCCATCGATACCGGCTCGATTATCCTGACCGGTCTGGATACTGATGTGATTGTCCAATCCGTCTGTGTCCAGATGGCCGACGACATCCGCTCCCGGGGTGTTTGTGTCCCGCAGGACTATCAGATTACCAATACCTCTCAGCGGGTGCTTAATATTATCTTGGGGACAGCCAGACTGTCCAATACATGGCACGGTATAAAATATAACGATTTGGTCTGACCTGTATTATGCGAATACTATTTATTACCCAGTGGTTTCAGCCCGAGGCATTTTACAAAGGTGTTCCATTTGTAAAAAAATTAATGGAAAGAGGCCATAAAATTCAGGTCTTAACAGGTTTTCCAAATTACCCGACCGGAAAGGTATTCCCGGGATATAAGGTTCGATGGTTTCAAAAAGAAATGCTCGATGGCATAGAAGTATTACGCGTTCCTTTGTATCCTAGCCATGATGGTTCTGCGATGGGACGTATTGCGAATTATCTGTCTTTTGCATTATCAGCATCAATTTTAGGCCCATGGGTGGTCAAAAAGGCGGATATCATATATGCATATCATCCTCCAGCGACAATCTTTCTTCCGGCTTTTTTTATCAAATTATTTCGTCGATTTCCAGTAGTCTTTGATATTCAGGATTTTTGGCCGGATACACTTGCTGCAACGGGGATGTTTTGCAATCGCATAGGGCTCAAAATGGTTGACTGGTACTGTCGCCTGAGTTATAAAATTGCCAACAAAATAGTTGTTCTATCTCCGGGGTTTAAACGTAAACTGATCGAAAAAGGAGTTCCATCACAAAAAATTGAGGTTATTTATAACTGGTGCGATGATCGAGAAATCACTGCATCCAGTCCTGATCCAGTAGTAGCTGGGGAATTTGAGAAGACGGCTCAATTTAATATCCTATTTGCTGGGAATATGGGTAAGGCGCAGAAACTGGATGTTGTGCTTAAAGCTGCTGAACAAATCCAGCATAAACTTCCACAGGTAAAGTTTATTTTTATTGGCGGAGGAGTCGAAGTAGATAGTCTCAAATCAATTGTTCACGCAAACAATCTGACCAATGTTCAATTCCTGCCTTCATGCCCTCCGTCTCAAATAGGTTCCGTGCTCTCGCAGGCAGACGTCTTGTTAGTTCATCTAAAAAAAGACCCGTTGTTTGAAATTACGATACCATCTAAAATTCAAGCGTATATGGCAGTTGGAAAACCCATTTTGGCGGCAATTTCAGGCGATGCGGCGGATATTATCAAGACGGCTGAGTGCGGGATTGCATGTGAGTCGGAAAATACGGATGAATTAATCAATGCCATTAAATGGTTTTATGCCCATCCCCAAGATAAATTGCTCCAAATGGGCAATAGGGGAAAGCGGTATTATTTTGAAAATTTCTCAATGCATGTGGGAATAGAACGATTTGAAAAAGTGTTTCAATCAGTGTGTGACTGTAAATGAATAAAAGATTGGATGAAAATAATCTCGACACAGAATCAACAGGTGCGTTAATTTAATGTTTTATGCTGAACATGATAAAATTATCTGTCTGGGTTGTGGTTATGATCCGTATCAATCTGTTCGGAAGCCATCCCTGCGGGAAAATAATAATACTTGTTGAGTGTAATTCTAATCTAAGAAAACAAAAACTATGAAACGCAAATCAAAACTTCCCTTCTGGCTGTTTGCAGTATTACTGGTCGTAGTCTCCCTGGTACCGATTATCAGTAATCGCCTTTCCCCGGCTAAAGCCAGCCTGGTCGTTAAAGACAACACCGGCTCAAGTGTTCTTCTGTCGCAGGGGCCGAATCTGGTTGCGGTGTTCACCAATGGAACTGTCGTCGCCTGGGATTGGAATGCTCTTGCTCAGCCGCTCTGGCAGTGTTCGGCCGGCACCGACCGCCTGGTATTGCTCGGCGAATCCACGCTGGCCGGCGTGACCAAAACCGGCCGCAAGCAATTCGTTGTCATGGATGCCAAACAGGACAAAAAAACCTCTGAAATCCCCGTTGGCTGGGAAGATCAGGCCCTCTGGCCCATCCAGTCCCCCGACGGCAAACAGCTTGCCCTGGCTCGTGTTAATCCCGACCAGGACGGCCGCACCCTCTATGAATTCATGACCCTGGACCCGGCCCAGAAAGCCCCTGGACTGCCGGTCTCGCTGGATATTCCTAGTATGGAAAAACGCTTTGTTGCTTATGCTCTGTCCAGCGATCAGAAAATTCTTGCTGTCGGCAATAGCGATAAACAGGGATTTCTTGTTCTGGCTGACCTGACGCAGCGCAAAATCCTTTTCGAAAAGCAATACCCTGACGCCCAGGAATTCACCTCCGTTGCCTTTAGGCCGGATGGGGCCGCAGCCTATCTGACCAACCGCAATGGCTCTGTGTATCAAATCAATCCTGTTGACGGCCAGGTTAAGTCAGTGTATACGGTCCTCAAGGAAGGCCAGCGAAATCCCGTCACCAATGAAACCTCTTCACAGAATATCACCATCAGCGCCGACGGCCGTTATGTCGCCGCTGTCGTAATCAACCGGGTCTATGTCTGGGAGATTCAATCCGGTAAGATTGTTTTTGAATACCAGCCCGGCCATAAATTGACCGGAGCAATTGTCCTGTCGCAGGATGGTTCGCTGCTGGCAACTTCTGATATTCGCTCCAGCGGTTCAGTTCATATTTGGCAGATCAAATAGCACGAGCTGAAGCATACGCCTCTGTACTTGCGAGCTTTTACAATGGTATCTGATACTATCAGGTATGAATGATTAATTCTGGCAGGACTATTTTGTGTATTGTGGCACGGTTGTTCACTGTGATCACTGCTTGCCCGAATAGTTTGGTTTATGTAACGTGTTCATCATCGGGTATTGTCCTGGTAGTTTTTCAATGTTGAAATTCAGTGAAATGCAAAATGATGTTTGTGCGTCTTTTTAGGAGTAGTTATGATTAAAATATTATGTGTTTGTGGTGCTCGCCCTAATTTTATGAAAATAGCGCCTCTGATGAGAGTATTCAGGGAAACCAGTAATTTATCTACACTTTTAGTTCATACCGGTCAGCATTATGATGAAAAGATGAGCAAGCTCTTTTTTGACGAGCTTAATATTCCCAAGCCTGATGTTAACCTTGAAGTGGGATCGGGTTCACATGCGGTTCAAACAGCGGAGGTGATGAAACGATTTGAGCCGGTTGTCCTGAATTATAAGCCCGATTATGTATTAGTTGTTGGAGATGTAAACAGTACAATTGCCTGTGGTCTTGTTGCTGTAAAACTGGGGGTAAAGCTGATTCATGTTGAAGCAGGGCTTCGCAGTTTTGACAGGACCATGCCGGAAGAAATTAATCGCATATTAACTGATAGCATCAGTGACTTGCTGTTTGTTACTGAACAATCGGGTGTAGATAATCTCAAATACGAAGGAATTAATTCAGACAAGGTACATCTTGTTGGAAATGTAATGATTGATACGTTGCTGGCAAACCGACAAAAAGCGGAACAGTCGGATATACTTGAGCAATTAAAAGTGGAGAAGAAAAAATATGCGGTTATTACGTTGCATCGCCCAAGCAATGTGGATGATCTCGGTAATCTCGAAAAAATCTTAACCGCATTCGAAGTCATTGAAAAAGATTTAAAGCTTGTTTTTCCCATCCATCCCCGAACAAAAAAGAATATCGAAGGCTCTGTTCTGCAGACAAGAGTATCAGCAATGAGCAACCTCATCCTTCTTGAGCCGGTTGGTTATCTTGACTTTTTAAAATTGACGGCGAATGCAGCGATTGTAATTACGGATTCCGGCGGCATTCAGGAGGAAACCACTATTCTTGGTGTGCCCTGTATGACATTGCGGGAAAACACCGAGCGGCCAATCACATGTACCGAAGGCACAAACAAGCTGGTGCATGTTGAGACACAAGATATACTCAAACATTACAGAGAGACAAAAGCCAATGCTTTTGAATCAAAAGGCAAAATTCCCAGGTATTGGGATGGTAAGGCTGCCGAGAGGATTGTGAAAGTTATTACTGGGCACTGGGAAGGGTTGCAGAAAAGAAAAACAGATTAACAGCAGCTTCGGACTGGAGTTGTATGAAGAAAAAGACATGAGGCGCTGTTGCGGTTGCATCGAATCATTAGCCTGTAAAACAGGATGGCAGGATGCATATCTGAGGTGACAGAAAAGACATATATGAACATTTCCCAGATGGCCGCTTTACGACGTGTTGGTGCAGTCATGCGAACGTGCTGTCCGCGTGAAGCAAAAAGCAAAGCTTACAAAGGCATTCATGAATTTTTGAATTCTAATGCAGACGCTTCATGGAAAAAATAGCTAAGAATTAATGACATTTAATCTGTGAATACTTTTTATCCTGTCGGAACAATAGTTGCGTATCCTATTTTATTTTGATTCAAATATGATTTTTCAATTCTTCAAGCGTCTCATGGATATTTTTACATCGCTGACAGCCATCATCCTGCTCAGTCCTCTGATGCTGGCAGTCGCGGTGCTGGTTCGCCTGCGTCTGGGCAGCCCGGTTGTGTTTCGCCAGCAGCGTCCCGGCCGCCATGCCCGGCTGTTTACCATGTATAAATTCCGCACCATGATATCCACAACCCATGACAAGGAAGGACGTATCCTGCCCGATGATCAACGTCTGACGCCCTTTGGCCTGTGGCTTCGCAGTACCAGCCTTGATGAGTTGCCCGGATTATTCAATGTGCTCAAGGGCGATATGTCGCTGGTCGGGCCTCGCCCGCTGATGACTAAGTATCTGGATCGTTACACCCCGCATCAGGCCCGCCGTCACGAGGTCAAGCCCGGCATTACCGGCTGGGCCCAGGTCAACGGCCGCAACAATATCACCTGGGAAGAGAAATTCGATCTGGATGTCTGGTATGTCGATCACAGGTCCCTGAAACTGGATATTATCATTCTGGCTCGCACCTTCTGGCAGGTTTTCTCCCGCTCCGATGTCGCCAAAGAAGGCCATGCCACCGTCGATGAATTCATGGGAACTGCAAATAATAAGCTTCCAGCCTCCAGCCTTGAGCAGAATAAAGGCATATTTCATGATTGTAAATGAGTATCATTTAAGAAGGAGCTTAAATGAGAGATTATAGAAAAATAGTAGCGTGGCAAAAGGCACATGAATTGGTTTTACATATCTATGCAATAACTGAAAAGTTTCCGAAGCATGAATTATTTGGTCTTATTTCTCAGTTACGGCGTGCTTCTGTGTCAATACCAGCAAATATCGCCGAAGGTTATGGACGTACAACAGATGCGGAGTTGGCGAGGTTTATAGATATTGCTCTGGGATCAGCGAATGAACTGGAATATTTAATAGTTCTGAGCGCGGATTTAAAATATATTTCAAAAAACGTATCGGAACAACTCTTTTCAAACGTAATAGAAATTAGGAAAATGCTTTTTGCTTTTACAAAAACATTGAGAAAAGCACTGAAATGATTCATCGAAATATAACTAATTGCAGAATGCTTAGAGCCGGATGCAGGTTGCTGGGAACTATTTCTGCTGCTGGCCGCTGGGTGCTGGAGGCTGAATGCTGATTTCCTTATCTCAAATCCAGCAAATCGAATCTGTTGCACAAAGCCCTTTCTACCTGTGCGATGATGCAGTCTTCGCCGGCAATTACGACCGTATTGTGGCGGCTTTTTCCGCCCGCTGGCCGCAGATGATTCTGGCCTATTCCTATAAGACCAATTACATCCCCTGGCTGTGCAGGCTCATCCGCGACAAAGGCGGCTGGGCCGAGGTGGTCAGCCGGCTCGAATATGAACTGGCC
>JAFGQP010000308.1 GCA_016935635.1 Sedimentisphaerales bacterium | reverse complement strand
TGCAGATGGCCACACGTTATGTCCAGGATGTTTCTAAACAGACAGATGAGGTCGTGGGCAAAAGCCGAAGTTATTTACTCCCTGGCAGTTAAGCTTTAATATAAATATCCCAGGGAATGGCGTAGTCGTATTCAGATAACTGAATAATCTTTTCAGTGGGAGCAATCACTATACCTTTTTCAATCTTTAGCTGGGGATATGTTTTTCGGAAAGCCGTAATGCCTGTTGTATCTTGTCGGGTTGGGCGGCTCTTTGCCTTGATTTCAATGGGATAAAAAATCCCATCTCTTTCCAGGAGGATGTCCACTTCGGCCTGACGGTGGGTTCGCCAATGGTACATAATCGGTCTTGGAGACATAACCGAACATTGCTTGCGAATTTCACCTACCACAGCCGTTTCGAATAACGCTCCCCAAAGCGGATGGGACGGTATTGCATTTGGCGAGGAAATCGCTTGGGCGGAACAGGCGATTCCCGTATCAATAATATATCCCTTGGGTTTGCTGGCAACACGTTTTAGGGTATTGCCGGAATAGGCCGGCACTTCAAACCATTGGAAGGTCGCGATGAGCATATCAAGCCAGCGTTTGGATGTTTGGGGATTGAGCCCCAGTTCACGTCCCAACTGGCTGTAGTTGATTTCCTGCGAAGTTAATGCTGCGGTTAATCGTACAAATCTACCAAATTGCTGCCAGTCGGATACTTCAGCAAGAAGTCGAACATCGCGTTCAATATAGGTTCTCAAATAAGCATTATGAAAATCATAAATTGTTTCCAAAGGCAGAAACTTTGCCTCCGGTAATGACCCTCTCCATAGAATTTCATAGAGTGTGGTCTCTGTTTGCATTCGTTCAGGGGTTGATTCCAGAAGACTTTCAGGATTACTCAGCCATTTTTCCAGCCATGGCTGTTTGATTGGAGTCTGAGTGAATTCGGAAAGACAGAACCCTTCAAGATCAAGAAAGACAGCGCGTCCGGCAAGACTTTCTGCGATGGACTTTAAAACGCTCCACTGTTGTGATCCGGTCATGATATATTGCCCGGGGCTTCTGTCTTGATCGATACGGCGTTTGATGGCAGGTACTAATTCAGGGGCATACTGAATCTCATCGAGTATCAAAGGCCTCCCTGGGTGATTGTCCAAAAAAAGGTCGGGATCCCGCCGGGCATTGTCAACATCAATCACCGGGTCGAAAACAATGTTGTCAGCATTGCCAAATAGGTGCCGGAGGAGCGTACTTTTTCCAACCTGCCTTGCGCCTGTTATAACCACTGCTGGAAACGAGGCTGTAAGTTTGTGGAGTTTATTTGTCACAATTCTTTCAATATACATACCGGGAAATATAACGCTAATGTCATTAAAATACAACATTATTTCTTAGGAAATCAGAAAAATTCGAGAACTCAACACTATACCCTCAGGCGTACTTCTCGGCAACTTGTTACTCAATAATCAGGCCTTTAGCGTCAATGCACCTATTTTAACATAATAATGCGATCAAATTCGCAAATTGCCTGATTCTACATAATGTCAACAACTGCAAAATTGCCCATGTTAACATTTTTGTGGTTTTTTGAATATTTTTGTGAATCGTTACTAAAAATAGATATTTTTTGGTAAATAGTGGCTACACATTTTAGCCAGAAAGATATGTAATATAGAAGATATTTAGGTCGACTGACTTTTTGATTGGGATTTTGTGTCATGATAGCATTTTTTTTAATAAAGAACTGGACTGTCTTGAATAAAAGGGTTGAAATGCTCTTCTTTATACAGAAGGCCGCGGTTACACACATGCATCCGGCCTGCTTGGCATATGCCCTCCTGACCTACGTCGACATCCAAGGCGAAGGTGCAGAAGGCAAACGAAAACCCGTTGCATCGCTGGCCATGGCAGACCTCCAAAATGAAGTGCGTCGTACTGTGCGGGAGTATCTGACCGAATACATGAAAAAGTTTTCAGATGGAACGCAAATTGTTAAAAAGCCTGGTTGCCTGTTAAGGGCTGCATAAAACCAAGAAAAAAGTCAGTCAAATTAATAAGATATGGTAGAGTAATGCCACATTCGATCGATAGAAAGAAATATTTCTTTGAACAGTACAATCAGATTCAGTCTCATTTATACGCTTTTATATTAATGATGGTACACAATGAATGCGACGCTGAAGACCTGTTACAGGAGACTTCCGTCATTCTGTGGGAACGGTTCGAAGAGTTTGCAAGAGGGGCGAATTTTAAGGCTTGGGCCTTTGCGATAGCTAAAAATCGTACCTTTGTCTTTTTACGAAAAAATAAAAAATTGAGACTGTCGTTTATGGATGAGGTGTATGAGAAAATTCCGGCAATTGCAGTTCAGATTCTTGAAGATCAGATATATCGGGTGAAAGCATTAAAACATTGTATCAATAAGCTCTCTCCAAATGATCAGCAACTGCTTAGAATGCGTTATAAAGAAAATAACGTGCCAAAAGTGTTGTCACAAAAAACCGGGCGTTCCTTGAATGGGCTCTATAAATCATTAACACGCGTTCACTCACTACTTCGAGATTGTATTATGAGAACATTACATCTTTGGGAAATACCTTCATGAAGGATCAGCATAAAATTGATGAATATCTGATTAGGCTACTGAACAATGAAATCAGCGAATCGGATTTTATCCAGCTGAAAGAATGGATCGCAAATAATCCCAATGCTATTCATTACTATTGCATGTTTTTGAGTGATTATGTCACCGTTCGAAGGCAAGTGGAATTGGGGTTTGATATACAAGATGATATGCTAGCTGATCCAGAAATATTGACAGTACTGGCTGAATACGAAAAAATAGCTCCAGCGATTGAAGTTCCTAAAAAGGCATCCCAACGTGAGTTAATTCAAAAAGTGGTTTATCCGCCACGAGAAAAAAGGAATGTCAGCAAGTTCAATATTCTTCTTCTGACGATGAATGCCGCAGCCATATTCTTTCTTGTGCTGTTTATCAGTTTTGCGCCCTTGAAAGGCGGAATTGAAGTTGCCACATTGACAGACAGTATCGATGTTAAATGGGCCGATGCGAACAATACCATAAAAAATGGAGCACGTCTTTATTCTGGCAAAACATCTTACGTACTAAGGGAAGGGTTGGTCAAATTGAAATTTGATAACAATACTCAGGTAACGATTGAGGGGCCTGCGGACTTCCATATCCTGGATGATGATATGATTAAGCTGAATTACGGCCAACTGTATTCGCAGGTTCCCCCTGAAGCTTATGGTTTTCAGATTTGCACGCGATACGCTAAAATCATTGATATGGGGACAGAATTCGGCGTCAAAGAAGGGATTGATGCGAACACAAAAGTGCATGTTTTCAAAGGGCAGGTTAACCTTATTTCAAATATATTAAGTAAAAAAATAAATATCGATATGTTAGCTGGTTCCGCCAGAGAACTTAATTCTGCAACAGGAGAGCTGAAAGAGATTCCGATTGAGAATAATTTGTTTGCACGTCAAATAGACTCAACGACGGATTTCATTTGGCGAGGTCAAAACAGTTTAAATCTGGCAGATATAGTCGGCGGAGGCAATGGCTTGGGAACGGGAGCTATTGGAAAAGGCATTTCATTGACCCATGGGTCCAGTGTTTCTGATTTTAACTGGACTGCTCGGCAAGGTAAAAAAGGGTATCTGAATGTGAGCGAGTTGCCTTTTATTGACGGAGTTGTTGTTCCGGATTCCGAAGATGGAACATTACAGGTGTCCTCACAAGGACACATTTTCAGGGAATGTCCGAATACGAGCGGCCTCTATTTCGATGAGATTCGCAATGGCGGCCTGATCCGCATAACAGATGCCAAGAGCACTGTCCCGATGCTGTTTGACAATGAACAATACGGCACATCTGAAAAGCCGCTTCTGTTCATGCATGCAAATGCCGGCATCACGTTTAATCTAAATGCCATACGGGATTCGCTGTCGGGTATCAGCGTCACAGCCTTTCATTCTCGCTGTTTCCTGTTTGCGAAACCCAATATGACTAAAATTAATAAAAACGACATCTTTGTGCTGGTTGATGGAGAGGCTAAATTTAAGAAAATTGGTTTTGATCAATACGGTGTGGTACTGAATATTGATATTCCGTTAACAGAAGGTGATCATTATTTAACACTGATTGCAGCTGATGGTGGTGACAGTATTGTGCTTGACTGGGTCGGATTTGCCGAACCATGCTTGTTATTTGAAGCAAATAGATAACACGGTCTTGCGTTGTGAATACAGAAGAGGAATTTACTGTAACAGAGATAAGGTTGTGATGGTGATTTAGAGGAATCCAGATTGGAAGCGAAATATGGCTGTTTATGGTCCATGGAATGGTTAATAACAATTAATTATATTTGTGGAGGTGTCGTTATGAAAACAAGAAATGTACTATTAGCAACGATGTTGGTGTGTATGTTTGGGTTTGTTGCCCAGGCGCAGATAGTTCGTGACACTGCGTTTGGTAATGGGGCCGATACGTTTGTCGGTAACGACAGCAACAAGGATTATCAAACGAATTTTGGTTACGGTACGTACAGAGGCGGCATGGATATTCGCTACTATACAGGCGTACGTTGTCACATCGGGATATTTCGAATCGATATCAGCCAAGTATCTAATATGTCGGGTGCTACGCTGGAATTTTTCCTTTCGGACTCCGGAGGTGCACGCACTTGGTCCGTTTACGGTCTGAATGATGGTGCCGTGGATGAAAACTGGGATGAATCGACCATTACCTACGATAACTTCTCAGGGTTCCTGAACACTTCTCCGGTTGAAAACGGTAATTATGTCCTTGGTGACATGACACTGCTTGGAACCGTCGCTGTACCGGGAACGGATAATACAGCAGTCTCCTCCAACACCACGGACCTGAACCTGGATTCGTTTCTGTCTTCCGATACAGACGGCCTTGTCACGTTCGCGCTCATTGCCGCAGGTGACAATGCGCAGGCTTATGTTATGACTAAGGAAGGTATGAATGATCCCGCAAATGATCCCGCTTGGAATGGCGGCGGAGTTGCTTTCCCCCCAAGGCTCGTCATGCCAAATGCATCCCTTGGCGGTGCATCTGCTCCTGATCCGGCAGACGGCAGCACCGTCACCGATCTGGAAATGTCCCAGTTGCGCTGGAAGAATACAGACAGCAGCGTTGCGGTCGTCTGGTTCGGCCAGGCAGATGCGAACGAGTTAGACTATCAGTCGTTGTTGACGCATCTGGTAACCATTGAGGAGCCTGCCGACGAAGAAAGCGTCGCTATTCCCGCCGAATATTTACCGCTGGATGTTCCCGCCACGTTTACCTGGGCAGTTGAATCGTGGGTGTATCCGGAGTCCGACCCGAATCATTACGGCGAACCCAACGAGTTGCTGAACGTCAAAATCTGGAAGTTCTATACCTCCGCGATCCCCCTCGTCAAGACGAATCCATCCGATCAGTATAAATTCGCAGGCGAAACGGCGACGTTTACGGCAACGTTTGAATCACTGACCGATCTGACCAATGTCATCTGGCTCAGGAACGGTGTACCCGTCAATTACGGCGAGTATCCCCGTATCGACCTTTCCCTCACGTCGCTGGGCAATTATCAGTACTCGACCACGCTGACAGTTAATAATGTCGGCTTGGCCGACGACGGCGCTTATACCTGTGTCGTAGAGAATGGTGGCGGCGCCTCCGAGGCGACCGGTATCGGCTATCTGGTCATCAAACGCAAGCTGGCTCAGTGGGCCTTTGACGGCAATGCCGACGATGCAACGGGTGTGTACAACGGCACGCTGTTCGGCGAACCGAATTTTGTGGAAGACGGCGTTCATTACGCAATGGAATTTGACGGCGCTGACGACTATGTGCAATTGCCGGAAGGCTTTGACAACTTCAATTCGGGGTTGACATTTACGGTCTGGGCCAAGCCGGCTGCCGCCGCCAGTTGGGCACGCTTCTTCGACTTCGGCAATGGGGCCGATGTCAATAACGTGTTCGTAACCCGCAACGGAACAACCACCAACCTGACCTTCAACACATCCAACGGCCTTGTCACTGCCAATGGGGCATTGGCCCTTAATGAATGGCAGTTCTTCGCCGTTACGATGACCGAGGCGGGCAACGTCATCATGTACAAGAACGGCCTCCAGATACAGACCGGTTCGCTGGGCGTACCGGCGGTTGTAACGCGCACGCTCAATTACATCGGCGAAAGCAACTGGGAAGCCGATTCCCTGTATCGCGGCCTGATGGATGATCTGCAGATTTACAACTATGCCCTGACGGACGATGAACTCGCCGACATGTACGCGGGCGTGGTGGGCGACTTCTGCCGCTATCCCGACATGCCCGGTGAGTTTGACTACAATGGAAATTGCATTGTTGATTTGCCGGATTTTGCGGAGTTTGCAGCAAACTGGCTCACTTGTGGTTTGTACCCAAATTGTCAATAATTACGCGGCTTTAAAGAAGTATACTTCCTGAAATATGAAAAGTGTATTGAAGTTGTGATTATGATGAAATGGGTAAATAATAATAAATTTTATTTGCAGAGGTGTTGTCATGGAAATAAAGAATGTATTAATCATGGTAATGTTATTGTGTGCGCTTGGGCTCGTTGCCCGGGCGGAGGTTGTGTCAACGATAAGCAGTGAAGGAGATACTTACCTTAACGGATCGACGACCTATGGTGATTCTGACCATATGTACCTTTTGGGGGGAAGCAGCGATTATGCAGGGTATTTGCGTTTCGATCTTGGCGCTATTAATGTCAATACGGTTCTGGATGCTCAATTGGTATTGAGAAATTCCCCAACCCCAGGCCGTAATGATAGCATCAATAACGCGCGTTTTACTTTGTATGGCCTCAACAACGTTGCCGGCAATACCTCTCAGGATTGGGATGAAAGCACCTTTAATGAGGACGGGGCCGGAGCGGAATGGACGAATGCTATTCCAATGGATCTAACGGGCGAAAGAGTCACGAACCTTGATGCAGATGACGGAGTTGCAGTCACGGAAGATATTGTGCGGAATGGCGATTACTGGGTTGCCGGGGCTTTCACAATCACCATCAGCGGTCAGGCGCTGATTGATTTTCTTCAGGCCCGTGCCGAGGACGATGGTCTGGCGACATTTATCCTTGGCTGTGAGGACGGCGGTACAAGAGGATTCGGCATAGCGACAAAAGAAAATGCAATTGAAGAGTATCGTCCTGTTTTAATCTTGACGTATATTGCCGGGGGTGCTTTGAATCCGCAGCCGGCCAACGGCACGGTCATCACTGATTTGGATTTATCTCAGTTATGCTGGGATAATATGAACGTCGAAGTGGCCGATGTCTGGTTTGGTGCAGGTGCTGATGTCAATGAAGTCAATTACCAGGATCATTTAACGATGATCGGTTCTGTCGCGGCTCCGGCCCAAACAAGCTGTGTGGATATACCCGCCGAGATGCATCCACTGGCTGTCCCTGAAACATATTACTGGGTGGTGGAGACTTACGGGTACCCAGCATCGGATCCGAATCATCTCGGAGAGCCGAATGAACTGTTGAGCAATACACTGTGGACTTTCTCAACATCGTCTGTTCCTGTTGCGCAGACGGCTCCGGCTAACCAGATCAAGCTTGTCGGAGAAACCACTTCATTCTCCGTACAGTTCCTGGCGTTAACTCCGGTTATTAATTCAGTCTGGTATCGAAATGGCTCTCCTGTGGATATCGGAGATCCGGACATCACCGTTTCGATCAGTGATGACGGGAGTAACTTATATACGGTGACATTGACGATCGCTAATGCAGCGGCAGCTGATGAGGGTGTTTATGATTGTGTAGGCATCAATTCCGGCGGTTCCTCGTTACTGAGTGACAGCGCCTTTTTAAAGGTGAATCGGCTGCTTGCACAGTATGCCTTCGACGGGAGCCTTGATGACAACAGCTCCAACAGCGCTCCGAGCGGCACCGCTTTGGACACACTGGGCGATCCCAACTCGCTGCTGGCCGTTCCGGCAGCGATTCATTATGTCACCGGGGCCGATGGAATTGCCAACAGCGCTCTTTATCTGGATCCCAACGAGTATGTAGATTTCGGCGTTGAAGGATATCCCAAGGCCGGTGTCCTCCCGAATGGAACTGGTGGCGGTCTGGATGAAGGGACGGTCGTTTTCTGGGTCAAGCCGAATGTGGGCAATGTGCAGCAGACCGTTTTGGGCAACTTTAATGACAGTGGGACAGGCTTCCTGACACTTCTCCAGGCAGACCAGGATTTCGATCTTTATATCCGCGGTGCAGACGGTACGGCTCTTGCCAATCATCCTGCCGGCCGTCCGAACCGTCCGGAATATGACCTGACTGACGGCAACTGGCACATGATGGCGGCCTGCTGGAACGGCAATACTTCCACGCTTTACGTGGACGGTCAATGGGT
>JAFGQP010000307.1 GCA_016935635.1 Sedimentisphaerales bacterium | reverse complement strand
GTCGGTCAGCCTTTCGATTACACGATTCTGGTGACCAATCTGACCGATATGGAAGTCAGCCAGGTCGTTGTAAATGATCGTCTTCCCGCCAACTATGACTTCAAGAGTGCGACCCCTGCGGCTGCACCCAGAGACGGCATGCTGACCTGGACGATGCCTACCCTTGGCCCCAAGGCTCAGGAAAAGATCGTGGTCACCGGCTCTGCCAAAGAAGTTGGCTGGCTGCAGACCTGTGCGGACGCGACCTATATCATTCCGGCCTGTGCAAAGACTCAGGTGGTCCAGCCTGCGCTGGCCCTCAGCAAGACCTGTCCTGCTGAAGTCTTGTTATGTGATCAAATTGCCCTTAAATATATGGTATCCAACAAAGGGACGGGTGTGGCCAAAAATGTGGTCATTACCGATCAGCTTCCTGAAGGTCTGACCCTGACAACCGGCCAGAAGGTCGTGGAAATCAAGGTTGGCAATCTGGAACCCGGCAAGTCGATGGTTTATACCGTCATGGCCAAGGCAGCCAAGACCGGCATGTACAAGAGCGGTGCTCTGGCTCAGGCACAGGGCAATCTCAAGGCCGAATCCGAAGCCTGTGCCACCTCGGTCAAACAGCCTGTTCTGGCTATCACCAAGACCGGTCCTGAAAAACAGTATCTGGGCCGCAAGATCAGCTATGAAATCACTGTTGCCAACAAGGGCGATGCGCCTGCGACAGCAACGACTCTGACCGATACCATCCCGGCCGGCGTGGGCGAAGTCACTGCCTCCGATGGCGGTCAGGTTGCAGGTGGTCAGGTCACATGGAATCTGGGTACCCTGGCAGTCGGCCAGAGCCGCAAGGTCTCTGTCAGCTATCTGCCGCAGTCTGCGGGTTCCTTCAGCAATGTCGCATCGGTTTCGGCCACCTGTGCCGAAAGCGTCAAGGCCTCGGCCAAGACGGATGTGGCTGGTATCGCCGCGATTCTGCTCGAGGTGATTGACGTATCCGACCCGATCGAAGTCGGCAAGAACGAAACCTATATTATCACGGTTACCAACCAGGGTTCCGCTCCGGATACCGATATCGTCATCAAGTGTAAGCTGGAAGATACGATGCAGTTCGTCAGTGCCGGCGGCGCCACCACGGGCAGCCATGCCGACGGCGTTGTGACCTTCCAGGCTCTGGGCTCTCTGGCTCCGAAGGCCAAGGCAACATGGAAAGTCGAAGTCAAGGCGGTCAAGGCCGGCGACGTTCGCTTCACTACCACGATGAACAGCAAGCAGATTGGACGTGAAGTGATGGAAACCGAAGCCACCAACTTCTACGAATAATTCCATCCTATTGCACACACAAGGCTGTGGACGTATAATGCGTCCGCAGCCTTTTTTTTGATCTGCGGAATTAAAACCCGTACGTTCTGGGTAAGCTATGGATGGATCTGTTTTGGATAAAATAAACAGTTTTCCGGGTCCTCGAGCCGAAGTAAAATCAGATGAGATTCAGGAGTGTTCGTTTCATGAAATGTTTTATTGCGATATTCTGTCTGGCTGTTCTGTGTTATGGTAATCAGGTTGTTATGGCTGCGGAGGCCCAGCCGACCGCGCCGGCCGAAACCACACAAGCCCCATCCGGGGTGGATTTCTCCAGTTTAACCAATATGGATCCCCAGAAGATATGGGATACGATTTCACATTATCTTGCAACACAGGGCATGGATTTGCTGTTTCGCCTGATTACAGCCGCGCTGATATTTTATGTCGGACGCTGGCTGGCCCGGGTGTTGACCAATTTGCTTGAAAACGTTCTGAATCGGGCCAAAGTGGACCCGACCCTGAGCAAATTTGTACGGAATCTGCTGTATTTTGGTTTGCTGGTATTTGTTGCCATAGCGGCTCTGAGTCGTCTGGGGGTGGAAACCACCTCCCTGGTGGCGGTTATCGGTGCCGCGGGCCTGGCTGTTGGTCTGGCCCTGCAGGGGTCGCTGTCCAATTTTGCGGCCGGTGTCCTGCTGATCATCTTCAAGCCCTTCCGCGTAGGTGACTTTGTCGAAGCTGCCGGAGCCAGCGGAACTGTCCAGGAAATTCAAATCTTTAACACCGTCCTTCATTCCCCGGATAATGTAAGAATTATTATCCCGAATTCACAGGTGACCGGAGCGAACATCATCAATTACACAGCCAACGACAAGCGTCGTGTGGATTTGGTGATCGGCATTTCCTATGAGGATGATATCGGCAAGGCCAAACAGGTCATTACCAGTGTCTTGTTGTCCGACAGGCGGGTACTTCGCGATCCTGAGCCGATAGTTGCGGTACTTGGGCTCGCCGACAGTTCTGTCAATATTGCGGTCCGGCCATGGGTCAAGGTGGACGATTACTGGCCGACGTATTTCGATTTGATGGAAAATATTAAAGTCTCGCTGGAACAGAACGGGCTTTCGATTCCGTTCCCGCAGCAGGACATTCATATTCGAACGGGTTCATTGAAGGTATAAATGATTACAACGCTGCTGCGAACAATCAAGACACTTGCTGAGACTATCCTGGGCCTGGGAGGGCTGGGTCGAGGCTGGCAGGTGTTTTTTTATATGCTGGCGGGTATTGCAGCAGGGTCCGGCGTGGTGCTGATACGGATTGCCAATGCGACATCTTATCTTTCCGATTCACCGCAGACATGCATGAACTGTCACGTAATGACCGATGCTTATGCCAGTTGGCAGCGGGGCAGTCACGGCCATGCGGCGGTGTGTACGGATTGCCATGTCCCGCATGAAAATGCGGCTGCCAAGTGGGCCTTTAAGGGGCTGGACGGAACCAAACATTCCGCGGTATTTACCCTCCGGGCCGAGCCGCAGACGCTGGAATTATCCGCAACGGCAGTCCCGGTCGTTCAGAGGAACTGTCTGCGATGTCACGGGGACCAGGTGCAAATGGTGCGTCTGGCCGGCGTCAGTGAACGCAAGTGCTGGGATTGTCATCAGAATATTCATGGCGAAGTGCGAAGCTTATCGTCTTCGCCGTCAATGCTGCGTCCCGACCTGCCGAAGGCGGGAGTCAACTGGTTGAATCAGGAGGTCTCAAATGACTGATAAGACGGAAAAAAAGCAGATTCGCCTGCCGCTGTGGGCGGGGGGCTTGATTGTGGCGGCCACTGCGGCGGTGGTGATTGTGCTGGGCCTGTTGTCCGTATCGGTGATGGAACGCCGCTGGGAGGCGCAGCGGCCGATGATGGTGGTCAAGCCGATCGCCGATTTTGAGCCGGATAACGCCGTCTGGGGGCAGAACTGGCCCCGCGAATACGAAACCTACCGCAAGACCGAAATCAGCGATACGCAGACCTTGTTCGGCGGCTCATTTCCGCGGGATTATCTGGAGGCCGACCCCTACCAGGTGGTGCTGTTTGCCGGGTATGGTTTTTCGGAGGATTATAAGCAGGCCCGCGGTCATTACTGGGCGGTCAACGATGCCAGGGAAACCAAACGGGTCAAGAAGCCGGATCATGCGGCGACCTGCTGGACCTGCAAGAGTACCGATGTGCCGCGGCTGATGAACAGCATGGGCGCCAGGGCTTTTTATGCGTCTAATTTTCACGACCTGACCGACCAGATCAAACACCCCATCGGCTGTCAGGATTGTCATGATCCGGCGACGATGCGTCTGCGAATTACCCGGCCGGGACTGATTGAGGGATTTGCCGCCATGGGCAAAGATATCAGCCAAGCCACTCATCAGCAAATGCGGTCCCTGGTCTGTGCACAATGCCATGTGGAGTATTATTTTGCCAACGAGGCGGCGGCTGATAAGAAAAATTACCTGACGTTCCCCTGGCACAAGGGCACAACGGTTGAATCCATGCTGGATTATTACGATGCGATGGATTTTTCGGATTATATCCACCCGGTTTCCAAAACGCCGATTGTCAAGGCGCAGCACCCGGATTATGAGTTGTATCAAACGGGAATTCACGCCTATCGCGGCGTATCCTGTGCGGATTGCCACATGCCGTATTTCACCGAAGGCGGCATGAAGTTCACCGACCACCACGTGCGGAGTCCGCTGCAGAATATTTCCAGCAGTTGTGCCGTCTGTCACCGCTGGAGCGAACAGGAAATTCGCAGTCGAGTCGAGACAATCCAGACCAAAGTGTATGAAACCAAACTCAAGGCCGAAAAAGCCATTGTGTCGGCTCATTTTGATGTCGCTGAGGCAGTTCGTGCCGGCGCAACGGACCAGATGCTCAAGTCGGTTCGGACGCTGATTCGGCATGCCCAGTTCCGCTGGGATTATGTCTCCGCATCCAATGGCATGGGGTTCCATTCCCCGCAGGAATGCATGCGTATTCTGGCTGATGCAATAGACCAGGCTCAGCAGGCCAGAGTCCTGGCTGCTCAAATCCTGGCCCGGCAGGGGATTAAGGAAAGCCCGGCCTATCCGGATTTGACCACCCGGCAGAATGCCCTGCAGGCGATAGCGCCTTATCTGAAGCCATAATTTAAACTTCGACCGCGAGATCTGGAATGAAAATACGTTCTGTTATCACGTGTGCGGCTTTGATTCCGCTGGGAATCGGCCTGTGGTATGTCGGTCGAACGGCGTATCAGGGTGCGATGACCATCCATCAGCTGCTGACCGAAAACAAGCAGCTTAAACAGGCCATCACGAATCTGATGACCGAGGAGCAGATCGGCTATGCCAAGGTGGTTTCACAGGAGAAGACGGCCGAGGGCACACTGATGACTACGCTGAAATTTGTTGAAACCGACCGCAGCGATAAGCTCAAAAAGATTCTCGAAAAGGACTACACCATCGAAGGCGACATCGTGCATTTTGATGCCCTGATTGTCAAATACGGTTCTCAGATGGTGATGGACGGCAAGGCCCGTGCCATGTACCTGTGGCGAAGAATTTATGGTGAAGCGATGTCGCCGCGAGAAGGTTTCCCCATTGAAGAACTGGGTCAGGAACCGGCTCGTTATGCCGATTTGCTGCAATTGCTGCCCGCGGAGCATCGCCAGATGTTCTGGGAACATATCTGGGAACTGGTCCATGATCCCGAGGCATTAAGCCAGTATGATATCAAAGCGATCTATGGCAATGCCGTGTACACCAAACTTCGCCCCGGCCTGATTTATGTTTTCAAAATCACCGCCAGCGGACAGGTCTATCCCGAAGTTGTGCCGGAGCTGTAATATCCCGCCATTACAAATAGGGATTGTGTTTCTTTTCGTTGCGAAGGGTGGTATCGGGACCGTGACCCGGATAAATACGAGTTGTTTCCGGCAGGACCAGCAGCCGGGTCTGAATGCTCTGGATGAGTTGTTCATGACTGCCGCCGGGAAAATCCGAACGACCTACCGACCCGGCAAACAGCGTATCGCCCACAAAAGCGATACCGTCCGACGGGCAATGCAGACAAATGCCGCCGGGGGTGTGGCCGGGCGTATGCAGAATTTCAAACCGCAATCCCGCAGCGCGAATTTCAGTTTGACCGTTGATGACCACCTCGGCAGGTCTGGCCTGAAACACGGTTCCGGCCAGCATGGATAAATTTTCATTCGGGTCCGTCAGCATCTCTGCATCGTCTTTGTGTATATAGACTTTGGTCTTGGGCCAGCTTTCTCGAATGATTTCCACACCCCCAATGTGGTCAATATGGCCATGGGTGATGAGAATCGCTTCGGGATTAAGATTTTGCTGCTGGAGAAATTGAACCAGCGGATAGGGGTGCAGGCCCGGATCTATCAGGATGCAATCCTTTTGGGATTCGTCCGTTCGAACCACATAACAATTGGTCTGAAAATCCCCCAAAACAAAGGTGTCAATTTGCATAAACGAACTCCGCTATAGTATCAATCAATTCATAAGAAAAACCTTACCAATCGGGCAAAATCGTCCGATTGCAGGATGTGAATCTATCAGAGAATGACAGGAAAACCAACAAAAAACCACATCTCTGTGATTATGCCATAAGACGTTCCCGAATTTCGTGACGACAGAATTCGGCTCGATTTAAAACTTCATAAGCTAATATGCGGAAAGAATTGTCGTGCGTTCGCTGCTGTACAGATTTCCTTATTTTTCGCTCTATTTTATCCAATTCTGCCAACTCAAGCCGCATCCTCGGATTATCGTACGCCCATTCATCCAAAGCATTCTCAAGCTCGAATATATATTTCGCTAATTGTTCCGCTTCAAACCAGGTCATAATTTGCCCTCTCGTGTCATAATCCAATTACATCATCTAACGGGCATATAGTGATATTTACGAAACAAGATACGGCAAGTTCAAAGCTTTTTGAACAATACAAGATATAAAGGCTATGGTTATATTGATACTGGGGATTTAATGGGTATTTATTGGGATGCTTCATCTCCAACCAGGGGTCGGATCTTGTTGATGGTGAAAAAGACAAGGAATTTTTCCGAGTCATCCCCGGCCGGGTAAATCCAGGGCTGTTTTTTTCGCAGGGCTTCGATTACGGTGCGATTGGTCTCCTCCCGCTGCATGGTCAGGTAAAACCGTTTACCCTGATAGCCGGGCCCTTTTTCGATGAACATATAAGCGGCATTTAAATTGGCCCGCAGGTTTTTATGGCTGATTCGCTGCCGCATGACAAATGCAAGGGTGGTCTCATCAACGACGACAGGTTTAGCGTAAACCGCCAAATCCACCAGATTATCAGGATCACATGTAGCCAGAATCCCGATACCATCATGTTGTTCAAAATAAGCAGCAAGAGTCATAATTTACCCTTTCATCATGATTTTATTGCATTGGCAGTTAGATACCTGAAATAGTACGGAATGTCAACGTATCAAATATCAAAATTCGAGCTTTCCGTGTGCATTTAAGGGGTGTCTCAAATCGGATATTTTCGTTCCAAATCAGAAGAAATTCATCGGCGATACTTGACTTATGGGGCTTAAAGCGTAATAATAATATCGAACTAAAACTTCGATTAAGGAGACCGCAGCATGAATCCTGATGAAAATACGCAATATGATGTTACGATTCTTCGTCCGGCCATCCGAAAAGAAGATGTTGCCTTGCGTGGTCGTCAATTAACCCCTGCTGAGCTTGCCCGCGTTAAAAAAGCCCTTCGAACACTGCATAGCCTGGAGATCATGGCGACCAATGTCTATCGATTTCAAATCACCGGCAAACGCGATGAGATGGATCAGGAAATGATCCGTGCGATGTGCAACGAACAGACCCATATTTCCGATTTCCTGCTTCGGCTTTATGAATACGGCCTGAGTCCCAGCCCGTTTCGCTGGGCCTGGTGGATTGTCGGATTCGTTTTCGGATTCGGTTCACGGATGCTGGGACAAAAAGCGATGCTCAAGACGGGGATCTGGCTGGAAAGCAAGGCCGTTCACCATTACGGTGAATTGCTCAGTGCCGCCCCCTGGGATGAAGCCACCCGCACGACGCTGGAAAAAGACCGAGCCGATGAAGTCGGCCATATCAATACATGGAAAAAGTATCTGGCGCAGATGAATGCCTGAACCCAGAGGAGCGGATATGGATTTTAAAACAGTTAAAGACGTTATCGAATTTGCGATCCGCAAGGAAGAGGCCTCGGCCCAGTTTTATCATGACCTGGCGGCCTTGATGAAGGACTCTACCACGCGAATCATCTTTGAGGTGCTGGAACGAAATGAAATGCAGCACAAATCTGCTCTTGAATTTGAACTCATCAAGCAGGGCCAGGTCGTCAGCGAGGATACGTACAAAGTGTCCGACGAACCCGCCAGCTATATTGAACTTGATGAGCAGGCTCAGTCGATGACTTATACCGATGCGCTGCAGCTTGCCATTCGCAAAGAGCATGCAGCATTCCAGCTTTTTGCCGAGTTGATGGTTCAGACACGAGATCCTCAGCTGCGAAAAATGTTTTTTGAACTGGCCCAGGAAGAAATGCGCCACGTACTGCAGTTTGAAAACGAATACAACAGCATCGTACCCAAGAAACAATAAGATTAACCGATCTGCAGCGACTTGATTCCATGTGGTGTTTGAATGTTCTGATGCAAAGACGCGATAAACGGAATATTCTTTGAGACCGGATGAATTAATCCAGACTATTCATTTTGCAAGGGCATATCCTCAATTCAGGCAGGATTACAAAACAAGCTGAATGATAACGGCAATACTAATACCCGGCGGGGATGATGTCTCGCCGGCAGGACTGCGGCTGATTGACATTGCATTGTTCAGATGCGTTAAAACGGAAAAGTTCAAATCGAGTTGTTAAGACATCGTTTTGTGGAGTTGATTATGAAACCCAGAAACGCTTTTACCTTGATCGAGCTTTTGGTTGTCGTAGCGATTATCGCACTTCTGTTAAGCATTGTTCTGCCCTCACTGCGGCTTGCCAAAAGGAAGGCCCAGACGATGATGTGTAAATCCAATCTCCGTCAGTGGCATATTGTTTTCAAGATGTACACCCAGGAATTCAACGAACGGTTTAATGAGGGGTGGGCCGGGCAGGCCCAGAAAAGCAACTGGTGGATGGATGCGGGAAGGCAATATTACGGCAATGTAGCCGAGATACGATGCTGTCCGACGGCGACCCTGCCGGTCAATGATCTTCAGGGCAATGCAAACAAGGGTCCCGGTGCAGGCAAGCAGCCCTTTGCAGCCTGGGGATACAGTCCCGGATTCTTCAAAGACAGGGAGGACTACGGCAGTTACGGCATGAATGGCTGGATTGAAGATAAGCCGGACGAATGGGTTTCTGATGTCCAACAGAGAAAAAAATACTGGAGGACAATCATTGTCCCCAATCCTGCCCAGATTCCCTTGATTACAGATGCTCAATGGATTGATGGCTGGCCGGAACCCACAGACTCCCCTCCGCCATTTGTCAACACCATCTGGAATGAATCGGGAACAAGTCATTTCTGGCGTTTTGTTCAAAATCGTCATAATAATCAGCAGAATATGGCTTATTTTGACGGTTCTGTGAACACGATAGGTCTTAAAAAGCTATGGACTCTGAAGTGGCACAGGCAATTTAATACCGGTGGTCCGTGGACCCTGGCGGGGGGGGCAGCCTCTGCAAAATGGCCGGCGTGGATGAAAAATTTACAGGAATTTTAATTTTTGATGGGAGATATTTGACTCTGAACTGAATTATATTATTAGGAGAATCGAAATGATGATATAACAAAATCAATCAAGATATGGTTATATGGCCAGGAGAAGTCATGAATAAAAAGAGGGCTTTTACGCTGATCGAACTGCTGGTGGTTATTGCAATTATAGCGATGCTGCTGGCGATTGTTATGCCCGCATTGAAGAGGGCTAAGGAAGCGGGCAAACGTGTCATCTGCCAATCCAACATACGGCAATTAACGCAGGCGTGGAAGACCTACGCAGAGGAAAATAAAGGCGTCCTCGCCCCCGCGATGACCTCTGCAATTACTGCTGGAGAACCTTTCGGATGGGCAAATAGCACGCCAACCTGGGTGGGCTGGACAACCAATGTGGATAACCGGCTGGCACTCGAAGCGGCGATTACCCTGGGTACCTTTTATCCCTATGTCAACACGCTCAAGGCGTACCGTTGTACCAATCATGAAAGTGCAAATACCGGTGTTGCCGATGTCACCCAAATCAAGCGGCTTCGTTCCTATTCGATTGTTGATTCCCTGAATGGCTATGATTTTATTAAATATCAGGGATTACAGTATGGCCGCCCCATCAGGCAGTTGACTGAATTAAGGAATAGTTCTATCCAGATAGTGTTTATCGATGAAGGCCGCGAAACCGCTCAGGGCTGGAGTATTCATCCGGCCCCAACAGCCTGTAAGTTTTGGGATGTCCCAGGCTCACAACACAACAATGGGACAGTCCTGTCCTTTGCAGACGGTCATGCGGAGTATTGGCAATGGCAGGATCAAAAAACCCTGTCTTTCATAGAACGAGCCAAATATCTTTCGGATTTTGGTTCATCCTACAATATGGCAGAGGCATCAAATCAGAGCAGCAATCCCGATTACCAAAGATTATATCGCGGAATCTGGGGCACGGGGCGTAAATAAGATTTTTCATCAGGAACGAATCGGCTTCTTATC
>JAFGQP010000306.1 GCA_016935635.1 Sedimentisphaerales bacterium | reverse complement strand
ATGGATCGGTGCTGCGCGTCTGGGATACGATAAATGGCAAGTGTCTCTGGCAAAAAGTCTTTAATGATCCGAAATTAAGTGCTGTAGGTGGCAAATTGGCGGCAGGACTTGGTTCCAATGCAACAATCGAAACTAATATTGCGAATGTATTGATTGATCAACCTATACATCTTGCCTTAACAGTCAGTAATTTACCCCTAAACAATGCTGTTGATGCAATTGTTAATTCTATGTGCGCCGGCAGGTCTACGGAAGATGATATTATCCTGATGGGGATATGCATATAATGGTATTATTGCTCTTTGAAAAGTTAAACGAAACGAAGCCAAATGTCCGATAACAAGGACATGAGACCCTCAGGAACCCCAAAACAGCTGGAGCAACGCCGGCGGAAGGCCATTGCGTTGCTGGAACAAGGTCACAAAGCCCAAGAGGTCGCCCGCCTTGTCGGGGCCAGTCCGGGTACCCTGTGCGACTGGAAAAAAGCCTATCAAGAGCTTGGCGAGGCTTTTTTTGAAGCCCACAGCCCGCCGGGACGCAAGCCCGGGTTGTCGGACAAGCAGATAAGCCGGCTGAAAACGCTGCTTTTGAAAGGGCCGCATAAACACGGCTATATGACCGAGTTGTGGACGCTTCAACGGATGGCCGAAGTAATTGAAAAACACTTTGGGATTGCCTACGATCCGTCCAGTGTCTGGCATATTCTGCACCGCATGGGCTGGAGTTGCCAGAAGCCCGAAAGCAAGGCCCGTGAGCAGAATCCAGAGGCCGTCGTCCAGTGGGGCCAGACCGATTGGCCGCGGATAAAAAAAAGCCCGCAGAACGGGTAAAACCGGCGTTTTTCTGGACGAAAGCGGGTTTATGCTGCAACCGACGGTACGCCGTACCTAGGCCCCAAAAGGGCAAACGCCGATTCTGCACAGTTGGGATCGCAGGGATCGCTTGTCGGTCATCTCGGCATTGACCTGCTCGCCGATTCACCGACGGCTGGGACTTTATTTTGACGTGGTTGACCATAATATTAAGGCCGATGATGCAACGCCGTTTATTGCGACTCTGCTGGAGCATTTTCCCAAAGGGATTATCCTGGTCTGGGATCGCTGGATGGTTCATCGCAGTGCCGGTAAGCAATTGGCGAGGCGATTCAAGAAGCGACTTGCCCTTGAATGGCTTCCGGCCTACGCACCGGAACTTAATCCCGTCGAGCAGGTGTGGAACCGGACTAAGTATGCCCATTGGGCCAACTTTATTCCACAGGATATCCGGCATCTTCGCCGAGCGGTCCGCAAGTCGCTGCGAAAAAGCCGTTCTCAACGAGCGTTGTTGTGTTCGTTTTTAAACATACAAAACTATCTCTGTGAAATGTTAAGTGATTTATTCAAATGTCAATAAAATATAATTTGTAGCATTATTGCCTCATCAAAAATACTGGAGAAAGCATATAATGTATCGGCCGAATTCTGCCTTTGAAAAATCGACCTTATCATTTTCTCTCTTTGCCATGTTCTCTATTGCAGGACTGTGCAGCGCCCCCGACCTTTATTATGATACAGAAGAAAAGGCTGTCGTATTCGTATTATGAGTTTGAGCCGGCAGTTTTTAAGCACTTGGTACTAGACGATTAATGATTGTTAATAAAAGACTTATGACACAGCCCGAAAATCAGCCGAACGGCAAATGTGTGCCATATGGACATAGTTATGAATTATACAGAAGGCTTTTCTATATCAAAAAGGAGTATAACAACAATGCCATCCCAATATTTGGGACGTTAATAATACTTGAAAAAAAGTATTTTCCACGCACTTAATTCGAATTTTCTGTCATATCATTATGTGCCATTGAATTAGCTATCTGATGGATAAGAATGTATACCGGACCTTTAATGGTCACAGTTGTCTTGTAAACTTTGTTGAAACCTGTATCAGGAAGATAATAACGGCAAAATCATGATCGCACATATGCGTAGAACAAGGGATGTAGAGGGAAAAGTAATAGCACCTGGCTGGATTGAGGAATTTTATCATACCACACCGGGTGATCGCGAAATAATGCAAGCTTTGCCTATTGTAACCGATGCGGAAGCAATCAATAACATTCAGGACGGCGTGTTGAAAAAATATGTAGAAATTTCGCATGCGCTTAATTGTCCGGTCGATAAAGTAAAAACCGCTTTTGATGGAACAGAAAAATTTGTTACATACGCGACTGTTGTACAGCGGGGAGATAAAAGTGGACTCCTATCCAAGTGATCTTAAGTATAAATTATATATTCGCTTATTGACGTCAAATCAAAGGCGAATCTACTATTTCATATATGCCATGGTACCCAATTACAGTGTATGTGATGATATCATGCAGGAAACCACTCTTTTTATGTGGGAACATTTCGATCAATTCAAGGAAGGTTCCAATTTTACCGCATGGGGGATCAGCATTGCAAGAAATATGGTCTTGCAGCACTGCCGCAAACAAAGAGAAAATAAGTTGATATTCAGCTTCGAAACGATGGAGAATATCATTAATCAATCCGATGTTTTCGATTCCAGCGACGACGTGGCTGAAGCTCTGCGCCATTGTTTAAAGAAGCTTAACAGCCGTCAACGGGAACTGCTTGAGATGAGATACTACCAGGGCAATTCCATCCAAACAATTGCGGAGAGAGTTGGCCAGGTATCAAGCCACTTATATCGAGTTATGGCCAATATTCACAAATCACTTTTAAGATGCATCAATATACGGCTACTATCTTAAGGAATACAGGTTATGAATGATCAACAACTGTCAGACATAGCATTATATATTATCAAACTGACGGATCAGGAAATCAGTCCTGCAGAGTTTGAGGAGTTGGATTCTGTTCTCTCTGCTGATACAGAGGCCGCACGGTATTATAATCAACTGATGATGATTATCTGCAATTTTCAAGAATGCAGTGACGAAATTATTGTGAACAAGTCGTCGACTGATACTTTACTGCAGCAGAAATTGTGGCACCAATTGGCTGAAATTGAAAGGACCGCCCCGGCGATTGAAATTTCCACTCCCGCTCTGCAACGGGAACTGATTCAAAAGGTGGTCTATTCGCCGATTAAGAAGGTCAAGATATCCCTATTCCATAAACTTACTTTCGTTGCCTGCGCAGCGCTTATCCTGTTGATGGTCTATCTGCATTTTACTCCGCGACCCGTCCAGCAAGTCGTTGGCCGTGTTTCTCAGAGCGCCAATGCCAGGTGGTTATCGCAATACGGTCCTGTTTCTCAAGGAAGTGATCTTTATCCCGGCCCGTTGGTTCTTAGAGAGGGGTTTGCCCAAATCGAATTAAACAGCGGTGTCCGTGTGATCCTGGAATCGCCGGTCACAGTCGACTTGGAAACCACAAGCCGTCTCTTTCTTGACGAAGGTCGGTTGGTGGTCAATATTGAACAATCCAGTGTCGAACGTTTTGTTGTCCGTACCCCCAATTCGACGATTGTGGACTACGGGACACAATTCGGTGTCGAAGTCGAGAAAACCGGCCAGACGAATACCCATGTCTTTAAGGGGCAAGTCGAACTTCGTCAGGGCTCGGATCCATTGAAATTTAAAAATAAGCTTGCCTTGCAAGCAGGACAATCCGGCTGTGTCAACCCGTCGGATGAGCTGGTTCGTATTGCCGCGATGCCCCAGCGGTTTATCAGCGTGATACCTGCACGGTATGAACTGGCCGTCAAGAAAACCAAACCGCTGTATTACTGGAGGTTTGATTCGGACAAGGGCGGGATATTGAAAAATGAGATGGAACCCGGGGTCAATCAAGAAAGCAGATTGTATGGATCGTTAGGTTCTACCAATGGCCCTGATTTAGGCGTCAAAAAGAACACAGCACTGCGATTGACTGACCGCAAAGAAGATTATGCGATTTTACGCCGTTGTACAGACGAGGCAGACAGTGCAGAGGCATTTTCCGTCGCCATGTGGATTCGTCCACAGAAAACCACTGAGAATAATAACCGTATTATGTTTGTCAAACTATTCTCAAAACACGATATAGAACCAGCCGGTTTCGGCAACAGAAGTACAATTGGTTTTACCAAGAGCAATCAATTTACGTTTGATGTCTTTTGTTCGGCAAAATTCCCTGAGCAGTTATCCGATGAGGAAAGAGCGGCATCTTCTTATCGAGTCGCATCAGCCCCCGTTCAGTTAGGCCAATGGTATCATGTCGTGGCTGCTTATACAAACAGCAATCAAGTGAACCTCTATGTAAATGGTCAATTAGAAGATACTTCGCGGATTTCGGCGGATGTCAAGCCCGTTTCACCGGAGATGATTTGGGTTGTTGATTCCAGAAGATGGGACAAGGCAGACAGTGCGTTTGAAAGCAATGTGTTAGAAAATACGTTTATGTGTGATATCGATGAGATCAGCCAGTACAACCGCCAATTGTCTGCCGCGGACGTGCGAATGCTATATAAGTCGGCACAAGGCAATTGATGGGGTACGGTTGATTGGATATGAGTGAAGTGTGTGTGTAAACTGGCTGTTCAGGGAGTTTTGAGTTATTTGTTTTCGTAAAATACGGCTGCGTTGGCCGCAGATGATTAAATTATTGTTGTGAAAGGGTTAAAAGATGAGAAAGCAAGTATTTTTATTCATGTGTTTGTTGATGTTGGCGGGGGTAGTCCCGGCGGCGTTGATCCAGCATTTGGATGCAACCAAAGCCGGCAGTGTTGTCAATACGACGCCCATCTTGGATCCAGTGGATCCTAACATTATTATTGGGTACAAAGTGATCGACTGGCTCGACGTGTCCGGGGCCGGAAACAATGCGGTAGCTGACAAAGGGACAGTCACCTATCCAAGTCCGCTCATTTTTTCGGGCGGGTTTGCCGGGGTTGACTTTTCTAAGGTAGGTACTGTTGCCGCGAGAATGGTACTCTTCACCTCGGCGCAATCGGACAGCTTTCTTGATTTTACCCCCGGTACCGGCCTTGCGGCAGGAAACACCGGTGTTACGATTCTTGCAGCAATGAGGGATGATGGCAGTGTAGCTTTTTCCCCCGCTGATGTCCTTGCAAACAAGGATGGGGGTGGTGCTGGTTTTTCCCTTCGTCACAACGATTCTGTTACTGATACGTCAAGTATGATCTGGAGATTTGCGGATAGTACCGGTACCGGCGATATTACCCAAAATACTGTACTTCCCCCAAACGGCAGCGCAGTCCAGGCTGTCCGTTTTAAAAATGAATTAGTCGCCGATAATTTGACGGGTGCGTGGGCTTCCAGTAATGGAACAAAAGGTACAAGAACTGGTACCCGAACTACTCTCGCCGACTATTCGAATGCTAACCCCGTGTGGATTGGTTATGCCGCGAATGCCAACCGTTGCCTTGATGGCGCTCTTGGTGAAGTGATGATTTACAATGAGTTCCTCAGCGACGCTGATTATCAGTACCAGATTGACCGGCTGGAGCGCAAATGGGTCACCTCCAGGGCGGTCGCTCCGCTGGATGGTGGTCAGGTGATTGCAAGCCCCACTGTGGCTTTGAACTGGCTGAATCTGCTGCCGGTAGTCCAGAACGGCGATGTTACCGTGGATGTCTGGTTCGGAACCGACCCGAACCGTCTGAACATGACGCTGGTAGAAAACGATGCGTTGAATCTGGCTGCAACGACCGTCAATGCTTCGACAGCCGGCGAAACCTACTATTGGGCCGTCGATACCTTCATGGGTTCCGGTTCTGTGGATTATACCGACCCCAACACCATCAAAGGTCCATTCTACAGCTTTATACCCGTGGCCGATCCCGCTCCGACGGCGATTAATGCCGGTCCGGATTATGTCACCTGGCCGGGTGCAGGCGTTCCGGTTAATGCAACGGTGACGGATTTAGGTGCTGCGAATGTTACGGTTACGTTTACAGCCAGCGATCCGAATGTGGTGTTTAGTCCGAATCCCGTTGTGATTGCAGCCGGCGGCGGTGTGGCTTCGACAACAGCAACCATTGATTATGACGCAACTGCTGATGTGGTCGTTACGGCGACTGCTGAAGATGCGGCGAATCCGGGCTTGACGGTTGCCGATACCATGTCGATGGCGGTGTACGGCAATAGTTGCCAGGCCGAGCGTGTTGGCAATGCCAACCAGCCCAGGACAGACATCGCGGTTGACTGTACGCATGATCTTATCGATTTTGCAGCGCTGGCAGCAGCCTGGCTTGATGACTATGCGGCGACCGCTGCATTTGTCAATCCAGTACAACCGGCCGCACCGGCACAAGAGTAATGCAGTAACTGTGTCAATGAACGTTTCCAAGTGTGCCCGGCGATTGTCGCCGGGCACATTTGATTAAAATTACGTGAGTTGTGCGTGTTATCATGACGAAAAAATGTGTGACCTGGAATAGGGCATAATAGGTACAGCTAATAGGAGTATTCTACTTTAAAGTGTGTTGTTATGGACCGAAAAGCAATAGTATTGTCAGCTCTAATGTTCGTTATGGCAGGTCTGGTTCAGGCAGATTTGATCCAGCATCTGGATGCGACGGTTGCCGGAAGCGTATCCGGAAGTCCCGTAACGCAGTGGGCCGACCAGTCGGGTCATAATAACCATGCCCTTAAAAAGACCGGCAACGTTTATTATCCAAGCACGAGTCTTTCGGCCTCGGGGCTGGCGGGGCTGAATTTCGGGTCAACTGCAACCAACCTGGAGCTGTTTTCTGCTGCCGAGTCCGACAGTTGGCTGGATCAGCGGTCGGGTAATGGCTTCTGTGTGTTGGTTGCCTTCAAGGTCGATACAGTAAACCCTGCTGCAAATGATGTTTTGGGCAACTCCTCCAGCTATTACTCCGGATTCGGACTGCGGTACGATTCTAGCGGCGCCATGGTGGTTAACCTTGGCGGTACGGCAAGGACCGTTGGCGGTATAAAAATTGCCAATGGCGACACCGTTGTTTATGCGTTCAACTACAATTCGACTTTAGGCCTTTTTGAATTCTGGAACTCGAAGACTTATGAATCTACAATCGATGAGATTCCAGCCGCAGACTTTTCTTCAAGCAGTCCTGTAACTGTTGGCTATTGCGGAAATACCAACAAATATTTAAACGGCATGGTTGGCCAGATCAAAGTCTATAATACGGCACTGAATGCCGAGGTGTTTCGGGCTGAGCGTGAAGCTCTTGCGGTCAAATGGGCGAATACTTCGGTTTTGGCAGGTATCCAATGGCGTGTTATTCCTGAAGATCCGGACTATCCGACCGATGATGTGATCATGGCGACGATTTCGGTCGATGACGCCGGCTTAACGCATCCGTTGCCGGCCGACCCGGCCAATCAGGATTGCTCGGCGACCTTTCAGGAAGCGATCGATACGGTGAGCCAGGCCAACGGCGGTACGGTGTGGGTGCCCCAGGCCCAATATCGCTTTGATCACAACCTGGTTCTTCGTACAGGCGTATCCCTTCGCGGACGCTGGGACAGGCCTTCAGCGACTGGCTGGAACACGGGCAGCGTACTCAAGATTTACCACGGACAGGGCGATCCAGATGGCGTGGCCTTCATTACGACAGAAGGGGGAGCATGGGCAACGATTAAGGAGCTGACCTTTTGGCATCCCAATCAGTCCCCTGCAAACATAATGCCTTATCCGTATGTCATTGAGGGTGGTGGGACGGTGACCTACGAAAATATCACGTTTGTCAATGCGTATCGGGGACTGAATCAGGACGGCGCTGGCTTTGGTCTCATTCGTGGGTTGTACGGGACCACACTGGAAACCGGGCTAATGAGCGACCACGGTGCTGCCGTTCCTCGGTTTGAGTCGATCTATACGGGTCCTCAATACTGGCAATGGTGGCCGCTGGACAACGCGGTTGCCAATTCAAGTCAGCCCGGCAACTACGCCTATGAAATGCTCAACACCGGCACTTTTTTCAGAATACAGAATATGGATGTTTTCAGTTTTTACAATGCGGACATCTCCGGATATTCCGTCGGGTTTGTCATGGAAAACAGCGATGGTAGTTCCCTCGACGATGGAAATGTTCCCAATCACGGACAGGTCAGCGGCGTGAACATCCATGACTGTAAAATCGCCATGCATGTGAAGGTCGGCAATTTTTCGTCGGGACTGAAATCCACCTTTAGCGGCAGCCAATACGGAATCTACTCATCGACCGATGGCACCATTAGACTGACTGAATCCACCGTCAGCGGGGGGACCTATGCGGTTTATAACACAACCGGAAGCGAATTCGAACTCAATGCAAAAAAATGCCAAATCACTGGAGCGGTCCGGTTTGAGGGTGGAACGCTTAATCTTAAAGCGTGCAATTTCACCAGCGCCGGAACCCACGTTTCGGTAACCAGCGGTATTGATGAAGGCGTGGTGTGGGGCTGTACCTACAACGGAACCCAGCCGGTGACCATCGCGGGCGCCCAGTATCTCGATGTCGATCCTACTCCGATGAATTACAAGCCCCTGCCTGACTATGGCATCAATCCGCTGACGGACTGGAACACTGTGCGCAAGCCGGCCAAGCCGGATCTGTTTAACGTGGTTGATTACGGGGCCAAAGGCGACGCAAAAACCGACGACACCGCAGCGGTGATCGCTGCGATTAATGCGGCCAACCTCAATGGAGGCGGGATCGTCTTCTTCCCGTTCGGCGAATTTGGCAGGTACAGAATTACCGATAATCTCAACTTAGGTACCGGAGTCGAACTGCGGGGGATCGGTACCCGGGGAAATCCGAGTGACTGGAAAGCCCAGTCAATCATTCTTATAGAGAAATCCGGCCCGGCGGATGGAACCCCATTCATTACCATGGGCGATGGTTGCGGCGTGCGCGGCGGCTTGGTATTCTTCTATCCCTCAAACAACTGGGATCGAATACTCAATGGCGGGCAGAGTTTTATACCCTATCCCTATACCATCTATGCGAATGGAACAAACAACTACATCATCGCCTGCACCACTCCAAATCCCTACCAGTTTGCGGATTTCGATGGCGCCACCGATCCTTTAGTCGATATGATGCTCACCGGCGGGCTTCGCAATGTGTATCGTGTCCGCGGCGGTACGACGGGTTGTCGAATCATGACCGGACATATAAAGCCTTCGGGTATGTGGGGCCTCTTACCGGATTTGGTCAACAATAAGGTCAACTATACCGCGTTCGGGATAGAGACTACCAAGACATTGGAAGCCTTTGATCTGGACGATTGTGAAGACATCACGATTCTGGCGATGTTCGGCCGGGAGTCGCAGAAGATGTTGACGTGCGACGGCGCTCAGGGCAATATCATCGGTACAGCCGGCGAAGCGGTACAGAACGGCTTCTGTTTCGAGCGTGCCGGAGCCAAGCCTTTGCACCTGCTCGATACCAAGCCGAATCTGAGCGAACATGGCATCGAGACCGGCAAGTCCGGCATTTTGGTCGAACCTGCGTATAACGCCTCGTTAGATATACTTGGCGGCGCCGAGCAAGGTGCGGCAGATTATAAATTCAAGATGTCGTCGGGAAATATCCATGTGCAGGAACGCTATAACGTCGATTCCGGCTGGGCGCAACTGCGAGGGATCTATGTGGGTGGAAATGCGCAGCTGGCCCTGTATGACAACGTGCTTAGCCACGTTTTTTCGCTGACAGTCGAGCCGGACGCCGTACTGAAGCTCGATCACAGCGACTTCCCGGAGGGGATGCCCTACGCCCCCGTCGAAGGTTCGCTGGTCATTGAAAAATGTGATATCAACGAGAACTGCATCCTGTCCGTTCCCGGCCAGACGCAGTTTAGCCAGCACGGTCTGATTCTCGATCAAAGCAATACTATGCGTGTGAAAAGGAGCTGGAGCTGGAGCGAGGATTTGACCAGCGGTAATTCCTTCGCTCTCAATGTGACGGAACCCGCATTTTCCGACGGCAAGGTCAAAAGCGTCGATTTCAATATCGGCATCTACCTCGGCCCATCCAGCACCCATACGGTCAAGGTTTACTACGACAGCAGCACAGGCGAGAAACTGGGTAAAACCAGTACCTTTACGGATATCGATAGCCGAGTTAAAACCGTCTCATTCAGTGTCAGTGACGCTCGGTTCAGTTCAGCAACCAGTGATATCCGCATCGAAGTAAGCGATCCGACGACAGCGGGTCTGAGCTATATCTGGGTCCGGGGTAATCCCGCTCTTGCGCCCCCATTCGACCTGACCGCGACAGCCGCTATCAGTTCGGTCGATCTCGACTGGAAAGGGATGTCCCACTGGCAATTTGACAGCTACAACGTGTACCGGTCGCAAACCGCAGGCGGGCTCTATATCCGGATAGCCGCCGGGATCACGGCCACGGATTACCGGGATACCAGTGTCATGGATGGATCGAAGTATTTTTATGTAGTCAAAACCGTAGACACCGCCGACAACGAATCGGCTAACAGCAACGAAGATTCAGCTCTGCTTCCTGACTTGACCGGTGATGACAAAATTGATTTAGAGGATCTGGCCAAAGTGGCTTCCCAATGGCAGACAACGTATGGCATCAATGACTTGTCAGTGATTGCCGAAAACTGGCTGGCTTTTTAGAGACAACTATTTAAGCCGCCTGTCGCGACGAGACGGCAGGCGGATTTTATATGAATCATAAACAATTGGAGTTCTTAAAAAGGAAAGAAAGACAGTGAAAAAAAGGGCATATTTATTTGTCTGGTCAGTATTTATTTTGGCCCTTGCCACGACAAGCTCAGCGGGACAATTTCAGCCGAGAAATAACGCTAAGGAATATATCCTGCATGATAGCAAGCCCGCAGGCACTTCTATCAAGGGGTGGGAAAATGATTCTTACCCTCTTGGCAATGGGTATTTCGGGGTCAGTTTCTTCGGCGGCATTGAAAAAGAACTCTGGCAATTCACTGAACCGTCCGTAGTTGTCTATTCCTACCAACAGAGGAAAAAATCTCACCGGGTTGAATTATCCAGCGCAATCGAACTGTGGTTGGAAACAGATCATGACAGCAAGAAAGCCTCCGACTATACCCGCCAGCTTGATATCAATCGCGGCATTGGACTGACGACATACAAGTCGGGCAGCGTCACCTATACCCGAGAGCAACTCACCAGCTATCCGGACAATTGTTTTGCCGCCAAACTCACTGCCAGCCAGAGGGGAAAGATCTCTTTCCGGCTCAATTCCAAGCACTCGTATCCTGATTACCATCGCACCATCCAAGCCAGTGTGGATGGGGACCAGATCGTTTTGACCGGAACGACCGAGCCTATGAAAGTTACCTATCAAGCCCGTATTACCGTGGATATTGAAGGCGGAAAAATGACCAATTCTGCGGTCATCGGTGAAGGAATTATCGAGGTCTCCGGTGCGGACAGCGCGACGATCTATGCGACCATTGAAACAAACTACCGCCTGGAACCAAAAACATTCTCAACCGCTGCCGGGTTTTGGGTTATCGGAGGAGAGGAAGGGATTCCTCCAGCGTATGTCGCTAAAGAGGATAAGCTTAAAGGGAACCCGCTTCCGGTTCAAGAAATCAAGGATCGTCTGGAAAAAGCCCGATCTGCCGGCTGGGACACCCTCAGAAAACGCCACGTGGCAGATGTTTTCCAATACATGAAACGCTGCCAAATCGACCTCGGCGGCATTAGGCCGTCCACGCCTACGAAGGAACTGTTGAGAGGAGAAAATAGACCGGAAGCAGCAAAACGGTATCTGGAGGAGCTTTATTTTCAATTTGGCCGCTATCTCATGGTCTCCTCCTCCCGCACCGGCACCTTGCCTGCCGGTTTACAAGGTATTTGGAATTGGAATATGAATGCGCCTTGGAGCGGAGGTTTCTGGTTCAACATCAACTTTCAAATGAATTATTGGCCGGTTTTTAACACCAACCTGGAAGAATTCATCCATCCTTACCTGGATTTGTTGAAGGCGACCTTTCCAAGACATCAGCAAATCGCCAAAGAGTTTGCGAAAGAATGGGGAGGCAAAGATATTGATGATGCTTGGACTGTCGGCACCGGCAATACCCCTTATGATAATGGTCCTCCCGGCAGTAGCGGGGGTGTGGGGTCCGGCCCCTTCCTGCTTTATGCACTTTGGGATTGGTATCAATTTACTGGAGATGAAAAAGTGCTGAAAGAACTGTGGCCCTTCCTCCTCTCCTCGAGTCGTTTCCTGGTATCTGTAATGAAAGAGATGCCCGATGGAAAAATTCTTTGTAATCCTTCCTGGTCGCCGGAGCTGCCTCTCGGACAGGGTTACGAGACTTTCGGAACGGCCTATGACCAGCAACTGGTCTATGAGGGTCATAAGATGACATTAACTGCGGCAAAAATTCTGGGTAAACAGGACCCTCTGCTGGAGACCTTGAGAGATCACATACGGCGTCTGGACCCCGTCATCATAGGCGATTCCGGACAGATCAAGGAGTTTCGTGAAGAAAAAGACTATGGCTCCCTGGGCGGAAAAGATCACCGTCATATCAGTCAGCTCATCGGTCTCGTACCTGGGACCGTTATCACACAAAAACCGGAGTGGGTCGAAGCAGCCAGGAAAACCATCAATTTTCGGGGCGATCAAAGTACCGGATGGGCTCTGGCACATCGTCTCAATGCCTGGACTCGCGTTTATGATGGGGAACGCAGCTTGGCATTATTGAATGTCCTTCTTGCCGACAAGACCTTCAATAACCTTTGGTGCAAACATCCGCCTTTTCAAATAGACGGCAATTTTGGCGGTACTGCCGGTATTGCTGAAATGCTCCTGCAAAGTCATCGTCAAAACGAAACAGGATATATTATCCATTTACTCCCAGCGATACCTGGGGCATGGAAAGAGGGATCTTTTTTCGGTATGCGGGCGCGTGGGGGATTTGAAGTCAATTGTTCCTGGGCATCCGGAAAATTAAAAATGGCTGAAATAAAATCTCTCAATGGCAACCTATGCACCATCCAATATGGAGATAGGTTAATCGAACTGAAGTTGAAGGAAGGAGAGGTGAAACGTATTTCGTTCTGAACATGGAAGGGTGCTTTCCTAAAAATTGATTTCATCCAATACAGTTAGGAAGCCATACGCATTTGAGATTTCTTATCTTCCCTTGAACTAATATGAAAATAGAGAGTTGAAATAGCACAACCCCAACGTTTAATTATGTATGGAGAAAAAAATGAGTAAAACTTGTACCATATCACGTCGCGACATGTTAAAGACTATTCTGGCGATGCCGCCGATTTTGATGTTCGCTCCAGAAGGGCTTTTTGCCGGGGGCGAGGCAATAGATCCACTGTTCCCGCCGAAACTCATTCCTCAAGGCCAAAAGATTCGCCTGGCACAAGTGGGTGTTTTTAATCGGGGAAATGCGGATTTGAGGGATTTCGCCAAGGAAACCTCCCGGGTGGAGTTCAAAGCATTTGCCGATGTTCTGTTTACCTCATCCGATCCCGGCATGCCTGGTTTTCCCGGGATTCCGTGCTATCGGGATTACCGTCAGATGCTCGAAGAAATGCACGACCAGATCGATGCCGTGATCGTTGCCACGCCGGACCACTCCCATTTCCCGGTACTGATGCATGCGATGCTGCTGGGTAAACATGTGTTTTCTGAAAAACCATTGTCGCAGAATGTCTATGAATGTCGCCTCCTGGAAAAAACGGCCAAGGCATGCGGCGTGGTGACCCAGATGGGCAACCAGGGCCATTCGGCCTCCGGAACGATTCAGTTCGGTCAATGGGTCCAGGCGGGGCTGATCAAGAATGTTAAACGTATCGATGCGTGGATGACCAAGGGCCGCCGCTGGCACGGTTGGACTATGACGAAGTATCCGGAAGCGATTCCGCCAATCGGTTATGACTGGGACCAATGGCTCGGTCGGCGTCCGTTCCGGCCCTACAGTGACAAGTTGGTGGATGGCAACTGGCGCTGCTGGTATGACTTTGGCAACGGGTGTATGGGCGATTGGGGCGCTCATGTTTTGGACGCCTATCATCATTACCTGAAACTGGGGCAGCCGTACGAGATTACGACCAGGCTCATCGGGCCAAGCGATTTATATTATCCTCAGGGTTCAGTAATCTCATTTAAGTTCAAAGCACGCGGAGACATGCCGCCTCTGGAATTGAACTGGTACGATGGGAAAAACAATAACCCCCAGCCGCCGGCCGGTTACGCAGGTGAAATGGGTAGCGTCGGTTCGATCGCTTACCTGGACAAGGGTGTGGTCGCCGGGGGCAGTCACGGAGAGGATTATCACTTTGCATTGAATGAACAGCTCGAAGCCATGGAAAAAGCCGGCCAACTTCCGAAACCGAAAAAGGGTTTGTCCAACCACAGCAGTAATTTCTTGAACGCCTGCCAGGGCATTGAGCCGGCAAATTCGCCGTTTGTCGGGATAGGAGCGCCCCTTTCCGAGATGCTGTGTTTGGGCTGCATCGGCCAGCGGTTCGGCGGCAACCTGAAATATGACACCGACACCATGACGATTACCAATCATCCCGAGGCCAATGCCATGCTGAAAGGCCCGGCGGTTCGTGAGAATTGGGACGCCTACGATAAAAACAAGCCGGTAAAGTCCAGGGTTTCACAGATCAAAAAACCGGATCAGGTCGAATGGGAAGAGTTGTTCGACAAAAGCTTAAGCAAGCTGGAAAATCCCTACGATTGGGGCAGCGCCGAGTACAATGACGGCATCGTCAGCCTGACGACCAATAAAGAGAAAGGCAAGTGGTTCCTGATGACCCGGAAAGAATATGTCAATTTCATTCTGGAAGGCGAGGTCAAGATGCCGGTGGGTAAAGGGAACTCCGGCTTTATGTTCCGCTGCCAGAAAAAGAAAAACAAAGTGTGGGGCTATCAGGCCGAAGTGGACACAGCCAAACGCATGTGGTCCGGCGCTTTTTTTGATGAAGCACGAAGGCAGTATTTTGTTTCACCCAATCGTGACCATGTCGTAACGGAAGAAGAAAAGAATGCGTCGATTGCCGCTTTCCGGCAACGCGCGGGCGAATGCTTCAAACAAGGCGAATGGAACAAATATCATATTGTTTGTATGGGTTCACATATCCAAATCTTTGTCAATGACGTGCTGACGAGTGAAGTGTACGATGAAATGGACACGGCTGGATACATCGGCATCCAGCATCACGGTGAAATGGGTTTAACGTACCAGTTCCGCAATTTGAAAATCAAAGACTTGGGTGCCGGCGGTGAGGTTTTCTATCCGCACCGTGAAAATGCGGCGGCAGCGCCGGTTGCTTCCAGGATGGAAGGCGATATTTACGAGGCCGAAGACGCCAAACTGGTCGTCTGCAAAAAGGCAGCAGACCATAAGGGCTACCAGGGAACCGGATATGCGGACCTTGGTGAACAGGGAAGTTCCGTGGAATGGGATAATGTGCTGGCCGACAATAACGACCCATACGTGTTGACATTCCGGTATTCCAGTGTTGACGATTGTCCCTGTGACCTTATTGTCAACGGCCAAAAGGCCGGTACGATTCCTTTCAAAAGTACCAAAAAATATACAACATGGAAAACCGTCAACGTCAAGGCCGATCTGAAGAAAGGTGGCAACTTCATTAAAGTGATTGCTGTCAGTAAAGGTCCCATACTTGATGCGATTGCAGTGAATAAAGGCAGTTAAATGCCATGCTCATTTCTGAAAACGGTCAATCACGGGAAAACAAGCGAAATATGAAAAAAAGAGATAAAAATGAGTGTGCCAAGTAAAGCCAATACTGACAAGCTGGACAATCCAGCACGGCCAAAGACTAATCATCAGGTCGGAACTGAACTGGGCGTATGGTTAGGTAACGAGCCATGCGAAGCCTCATGAAAGATTGTTATGTCAAACGCGTAGATATAGAACCATTGCCCGCAATCGTATAGTATGGATGAACAGATTTCCTAAAGCGAAAGGAATAACACCAGTGAAAGGCAGAAAAATAAGTAAAGTACCTGTCAAATTACTCGCAATCAGTCTTATCTTAGGGATTGCTCTCAATTGGGCGAAGGGAGAGACTATTGGCTTGTTTTACAATCCGGCAACCCCGCAGCATGCCTTCGCAGCCGGAGATATCCAAAAAGCGCTGGAGGCAAAGAATTTCACGGTGGAAATCAAAGACCTCGCCGCGTTAGTAGGCAGTTATACTGGGAAAAAGGTGGTTATTGCGCTGGCGTCCAACGCGCAGGTAACAGCCTTGCTGGCGGCTCAGGGCGGCAGTGCGGCAGGCAGCTCGGTCGAACAAGCCTACGCCTTGCGCACTACCACCACCCCGCAGTTAAGTTACTGGGTCTTGGGCGGAGATGATAATGGCGCGATGTACGGCGGCCTGCAGATTGCTGAAAACATCAAATTTCACTCATTGGCTGGCACATATAACAAGGAGGAGTCTCCGGCTATTTTAAAACGGGGCATAAAGCTTAATCTTCCCTGGGATAAAAATAGTGGAACTTATGGAAAAACTAATGGCGCGACATTCGATGGAACCTCTTCCCAACTTGCTATTAAAGATGTTTGGGATATGACATTCTGGACAACATGGTTTGATGAGATGGCTCGCAACCGTTATAACACAATCTCACTTTGGTCATGCCACCCCTTCACTTCGCTTGTAAGTGTTCCCGGATACGAGGATTGTGCTATACAAAATGTGACCTATTACGATGGAACTGTAAAGATTATGTCTATAGAAAAAAAAATTGTATTCTGGCAGCAGGTGATGGCTTACGCACATGCACGTGGGTTCGAATTTTACCTGTTTAACTGGAATATTTTTACTAATGGTGCTACCGGAAAACATGGGATTACGAGCAATGCCTCAAATTCAAGCACCATTACCTATATGTATAAAAGCATGGTAAAACTGTTGGAGACTTATCCCGACCTTGATGGTTTTGGAATTACCAATGGAGAAAAAGGTAGCACAGAGGATTTTTTGTGGAATACTTACGGCAAAGGGATGCGCGATTATGCGATTGCTAATCCGCAAAGAAAATTAAAACTCATTCATCGCTTCCACTTTACTACTTTCGATGAAATCAACAATCTGTTCGGAACACTCCGTGCTCTGCCAAATGTAACGCTCGACCTTTCGTTCAAATGGTCGCAGGCTCACATGTATTCGAACCCAACCCCGGGCTATTTTAAATCGAGCGATAAAGATGCGATATTAGCAAATAATCTTAAAACATGGCTTACGGTTCGAAACGATGATATGTACTATCTTACCTGGGGAAACCCTGATTTTACCCGCGAATATGTAAATGGCATGGTAGCTCTGGGCACTATTTATGAGGGTTTTTACATGGGCAGCGATGGGTACAACCCCACGCGTACTTTTTTCAGTAAAAATAGTGTTACCCAGGGAATGTTGGAGGTTCAGCGTCAAGAGTATATGATGAAACTTTGGGGCCGTTTATCGTACAATCCGAACACGCCCGACGAAGTATTTAAGAATTATCTGGCCGTAAAATACCCAACGGTTTCGTCCACTAATCTTTTTAACGCATGGCGAAATTGCTCCAAAGGGATTCAGCTAACCACTGAACTTATTCAGGGCACATACTCCTTGGACTTTCATTGGTATCCCGAGGACTGCGGATCGGGTAATAGCACTGGATTTAGGACTATTGCTAACTTTGGCGGAGCTAATGTAGCAAAGGGATCGAAGCTCTGCTCGATTGATAAAAGTGCAAACGGAAACTGCGGTTCTTCAATGAGTTCATATCAACTTGCCGATTATATCGAAACCAGCTCTAATGAAGCGCTTTCGCTTATTTCGGCAATGAGTGCGGACAACAATACAGAACTTGGAGTTACCCTTAACAATATCAAGGCGCTTTCGTATCTTGGGCTTTACTATGCCGAAAAAATTAGAGGGGCAACCTATCTCAAAGCCAATAACACTCCCTCTGCAATTACAGCAATGAGAAAAGCCTATTGCAACTGGATGTCGTATGTCAATATTATGGATGCTATGTTTACCGGCATGGACAATCAGCGGGTAGATAACCTTGCCCACTGGCACGCTTTTGATGCAAATGTGCTAAAAGAATTCAACGATTTGGGCGGCGTGGGAATACCTGGCATGGAGAACAATCCGCCGCCGCCGAATCCGGCGGAATTCGCGGTACCTCCTGCTGCCCGGAACAGTACAAGTCTTTCGATGACGGCGGTAATCGGAACAGACACCCAGAGCAGTCCGGTGGAGTATCGCTTTACGGAAGCCGGCGGCAAAAGCAGCGGCCGGCAACCGAGTTCAGTCTATAGCCGAAGAAGCTGATATCGACCGTTGCTGAAGAATATGAAACGAGAACACAGAAATATTTTCAGGAGATGAATTGTGGATCGTCGAGCGTTTTCGAAGAATGCAATGATGTTGGGGCTGGGAGCAGGAGTGGCGGTCGTGCAAAGTTTTGGCCAGGAAGGTGTGACAGTCGACAAGCCCGAAAGCAAGGGGTATTACGAAGAACCTTCGAAGAAACTGCCGGTTCGCGAATTTGACGTGGTTGTGGCGGGCGGGGGGACGGCCGGTGTCTTTGCGGCCCTGGCCGCCGCGCGGCAAGGCGCCAAAACAATGCTGATTGAGTCCAAAGGATACTGCGGCGGCATTGCTGTTGAAGGGGGCACGGCCCTTCACAGTTTTTATAATCTGTACACGGCCTTTCCGGGATGCAAGAAACGTCAGGTTGTCCAGGGCATCCCTGATGAGTTCATAGCGCGGTTGACCGGCATGGGGGGGTGTTCGGGTTATCCGGAGATGGAAACCGGCCGCGGCTACGATTCGATTTGCACCGCCGTCGATACGGAACTGTATAAACTGCTGGCCTTTGAAATGCTGGAGGAGGCCGGTGTCTTGGTGGCGGTCCATACTCTGCTGGTGGGTGCCATCAAGGATGGTGACCGTCTCAAGGGCGTGATTACCGAGAGCCGCTCGGGCCGAGAAGCCGTCATGGCCAACAGTTTCATCGACTGCACGGGGTACGGGGATCTCTGCGGGCATGCGGGTGCGCAATTCACGGTCCCCAATGATTATCCAAGCTGCAACAGTTTCAGTCTGGCCAACGCCAGCATCGACGACTATTACCTGTTTTTGAAATCCCACAATGCCGTGGGGCAGGTCTGTCGCGGTCTGCGCGATGGTGAGGAGGGAGGGTTTGTCCGTATGGGGGCCGAACAGTTAAACATATCCGGGCTTTCGGACGAGGCCAAAAAGATCGGTATGGCCATGATCACGACAACGGTCCGCGAAAACTATCTGATGTTTATCAAGATCAACTATAAGGTTCCCGAGTCGGTTCTGAACCGCGACGATATGGCCAAGGCTGAAATCGAAGTTCGCAAACGCATGAACAAGGGAGCACAGCTTCTCCGTCAATATATCCCGGGGTTCGAAAAGGCCTTCATCGCCCGCACCAGTCCGTCGCTGTGTATCCGTCGCGGACGTTTGATTACCTGTGATTACGATATCACCCATGAGGATGTCATCGAGGGACGTCACTTTAATGACGATGTGTTTGTTTATGGTTTCCACGATATGGCGCCGAAGTACCAGATCAAGGACGGCGGCACCTACGGGATTCCGTACCGTGCCTTATGTGTCAAGGGCATCGAGAACCTTTATGCGGCGGGGATGATGATTACATCGGATCACCGGGCGCACATGTCCACTCGGAACACCGTGAGCTGTATGGGACAGGGTCAGGCGGCCGGCACCGCCGCGGCGCTGTGCGCATTGAAGAAATGTTGCTCACGTGACCTGAAATACTCCACGCTGAAGCAGACGCTGGTAGATCATAAGGTCTATTTCGAAGGTTAGGATAAACGCTGTTTTAGTGCGTATGTTCCGAAAACTCATTTTTCTTAACCCTCTTTCGGTGAAATCTGAAGTAAGGAAAACCTGCGATGAATACAAAACAAAACATGGTGTTTAAACCGTTAACAGGAGACATGATAATGGAAACAGAAAAGAAGCTGTGTGTTTTAGTGGTGGTGATATTATTTTTCTCAAGCTTGGTATCTGCAGGAAAAGTTGAAGGTGAGTTGAAAGTCTGGCACAAGGTGACGTTGTCATTTGACGGGCCTCAAACAAGCGAGCAGGCCACGCCAAATCCGTTCACGGGCTACCGGCTTGATGTGACCTTTACCGGGCCGTCTGGGCAAACGTATGTTGTGCCGGGATACTACGCCGCTAATGGTGATGCAGCCAATTCCAGTGCCGATACGGGTAACCAGTGGCGAGCCCATCTGGCCCCGGATGAAAATGGCAAGTGGCAGTGGAAGGCCTCCTTTCGAAAAGGCAACATGGTTGCAGTCGATGGCGACCCACAGGCCGGCCAGCCTGCCGGATACATGGACGGTACAAAAGGTTCTTTTGAGATTCAGGCCAGCGACAAGACCGGACGCGATTTCCGCGGTAAAGGCATGCTGCAATACGTCGGAAAACACCATCT
>JAFGQP010000055.1 GCA_016935635.1 Sedimentisphaerales bacterium | reverse complement strand
TTCTATCCGATGGCGCCGCAATTCCTGCTGTTGAATCCAACGCTGGCCAAAGGTTCGTTTATTCCGATTCTGGATTATGCGATGTCGGATCGCTGGAAATTCCCGTTTGCCCCGCATGATTTGGGCACCTATCCGTTTGCAACCGGGCAGGTGTATGGCGGCGGCGAAACCGGTGAAGAAAACCAGATGCCCGTGGAAGAAAGCGGCAACATGATGCTGCTGGTTGCCGCGACCTGTCAGGCCGAAGGCAATGCTGATTTTGCAGCCAAATACTGGCCGGTGCTGACCAAGTGGGCCCAGTACCTTGAAAGCAAAGGGCTGGATCCGGAAAATCAGCTTTGTACGGATGACTTTGCCGGGCATTTGGCACACAACGTCAACCTGTCGGCTAAAGCGATTCTGGGGCTGGCCGCCTATGGCAAGATGGCCGACATGCTTGGACATAAGGACGAAGCGAATAAATATACGACAATGGCCCGCCAATTTGCACGGCAGTGGATGGAAATGGCCGATGACGGCGATCATTATCGTCTTGCATTCGACAAGGCCGGCACCTGGAGTCAGAAATATAATATCGTCTGGGACCGTCTGCTGGATATGAAGATTTTCCCGCCGTCCGTGGTCAAAAAGGAAATAGAGTATTACAAGACCGTTCAGAAAAAATATGGTCTGCCGCTGGACAACCGCAGCAATTATACCAAACTGGACTGGATTTACTGGACGGCGACAATGGCAGGCAATCGTGAAGATTTTATTGCCCTGACGGATCCGGTCTATCTGTTTTTGAATGACACACCCGACCGTTCGCCGATGACCGACTGGTATTGGACGCACAATGCCAAAAAGGTCGGCTTTACAGCCCGGCCGGTGGTCGGCGGCGTTTTCATCAAGATGATGGATGATGCAGCATTGTGGAAAAAATGGGTGAATAAGGCTCAGACTCTGACGGAATCCTGGGCGGTTCTGCCCAAGCCTCCGAAAGTGACGGAGATTGTTCCGACGTCGGAAAAGCAGGCTTTCGAATGGTTCTATACGTTTGAGAAACCCGCCGACAACTGGACGGCCAAAGATTTCCGCCCGGATAACTGGAAGACCGGCCCGGCCGGTTTCGGCACCAAAGGCACCCCGAGTGCAGTGGTGCGTACCGAATGGAGAACTCCCGATATTTGGATATGGCGGGAGATCGAACTGCCGCAGGCCGCGATGAAAAATCCGCACTTGAAGATTCACCACGACGAAGATGCCCAGGTGTATATCAATGGTCAACTGGCTTTCAAGCTCAGTGGGTATACGTCGTCGTATGATTATATCGAGATTCCGGCCGCAGCGCTGGCCCTGTTAAAGCCGGGCAAAAATGCAGTTGCGATTCATTGCCATCAGACCGGCGGCGGACAATATATCGACATGGGTATCTGTGAGGTTGAGATTGTTGAGTAGATAAAAGACAATCAAAGTCTGAAAGGCTCTCAAAACCCCCTTCATGCTTATTTGAGCACCCCAAGATGGAATCTGCAGCGATGCGGATTCCATCTTTTTTTGTTTCTATTTCATTTAATATTATTGTAAAACAAGAAGTTATAATCGTCTCAATGGGGGCTATTCCGGGGGAAATCATAACTATTTTGTATTAATTGTGAAAAAATAACAGCACTTTAGTTCTCTTCGAATTGTATAGAGATTCGATTGTACTTGTTTTTTACAAACAGGTGATTCAAACGGAAAGGGAAAAAACATGGAAACAATAAGGAAATTGATCATCGCGGCATGTGTCATTGCCGCGTCAAGTTATTCGACTGCTGCGGTTACGTATGGTTTCTACGGCATCACGAATAACGACCCGTCCAATGTTGTGATTGGTCAGAACCAGCTTTCAGTAACGGTCGATGCCGTTGGAGCAACGCAGGTGGTGTTTGACTTCTTCAATTCGGGGCCTTACCCCAGTTCAATCACGCAGATATACTTTGATGGAACCACAGGATTGCTGGATCAAAACTATGCACCGTCGATGATTAACAATGGGCCGGGCGTATCGTATAGCTGGGGTGCCGCGCCGCCGAATCTCCCTGGCGGCAACAGCATCAGTCCTGCTTTTACGACGGACATGTCTGCTGAATCCGACAATCCCGCCCCTGCTAAGGGTGTCAATCCCGGCGAAACTGTTGGACTGGTCTTCGACCTGTCGGCCGGGAAAACCTACAATGACATTATCAATGCCCTGAATACGGCATCGTTTCGCGTTGGACTTCATGTTCAGTCCATAGGCCCCAGTGAGGGGAGTGAAGCGTTTGTGAATACACCGGTGGTTCCGGCTCCAGGCGCATTAATATTGGCTTCGATAGGAGCGGTGGTGGTGAGTCATCTCAGACGTCGGGCGAAAATTTAGATAAGCCAAGTCTTCTTTGGGCCGCAGGATGAAAATGCTGCGGCTTTTTTTATGCGCTGTGGGGCGGGAGAAATTAAGAACTCGCTGAAACTAGGGTATTTGCGAGCGGGCAATCCTTGAAAAAAAACGCTCCGGAAAACTACGGATTTAAAATTAGTGGAATATGCGTATAGGCTTCATAACTTCTGTCATTACAGGTTGTTATGGTCAAATATTTGGTCGGAATTTCTAAAAAACAGGCAAAGAAAAGAGTATTCAAGCATTTTATTGGACTTT
>JAFGQP010000305.1 GCA_016935635.1 Sedimentisphaerales bacterium | reverse complement strand
TTTGGAAAGGGGCAGCGTCTTGCCCTGATTTTTCAGCAGGACCAGCGATTCACGGACGGCCTGACGGGCGACCTGACGATGCTTGAGGGAACCGAATTCCTGTTGGAGGGTGCGGTCGGCCAGAACCGAAGCATTCTTGTCCAGAAGGCCCATCGCGGCCTTGACACGCAAAATACGCGTTACCGCATCGTCAATACGCGACATCGGAATTTTGCCTTCCTGCACCAGTTCCTTGAGGCATTTGATATATTCCCGATAGGTGTTGGGCACCATTCCCATGTCCATGCCGGCGTTGACGGAAATCATAATGGCGGTTTTGTAATCTTTGGTAATCTGGTCGATGGCGTTATAGTCGGAAATCAGAAAGCCATCAAAGCCCAGTTCTGTCTTGAGCACATCGGTCAGCAGGTATTTATTGCCGGAGCATTTGGAACCGTTCCAGCTATTGTACGAAGGCATAATCGACCCGACGCCGGCAGCAATAGATGCCGGATACGGATACAGATGAATCCGTCGCAGGGTGGCCTCATCCACACGGGTATCGCCCTGATCCAGTAGGCTCTTGCTGTTGGGTTTCTGGGCCGAGCCGAAAGCCGTCCCGCCGTCACCGACATAGTGTTTGGCACAGGCCAGCACTGTGACCGGGTTGGACAGGTCGGTGCCCTGCAGCCCTTCCACTGAGGCCTGACCGAGCTGGCTGACCAGAATGGGGTCTTCCGAAAAGCCTTCGTAAGTGCGGCCCCAGCGTTCATCCTGCGGTACGGTGATGCAGGGGGCAAAGGTCCAGTTGATGCCGGTGGCCCGAATTTCCAGAGCGGTAATGCGGGAGATTTCTTTGATCAATTCCGGATTGCGTGTGCAGCCCAGGCCGACATTGTGGGGGAATACCACCGCACCGATTACGTTGTTGTGACCATGAACGCCGTCGATGCCGTACAGCAGGGGGATTTTCAGGCGGGTTTTAAGGGCGTGCTTCTGGCAATCATCATAGACATTGGTCCATGCCTCGAGGCTATTGCCTTCCTTGGGGTCGGAACTGCCGCCGCTGAGAATCGAACCGATAAAATAGGTCTCGATATCCGACATCTCTTTGAGGCCGGATAATTCCGCCTGCGTCATCTGCCCGACTTTCTCATCGAGGGTCATTTTAGCGACCCATTGCCGGACCTGGGCGTCGAATGAAGATAGCGGTTTAGCGGGGGTTGAAGATGTCCGGTGACAGGATGCCGCAAGAATAAAGATTGACAAAAGACAACACGATGTCAGGATGCGACCGATGCGATAGCGGGCCATTGTGTACTCCTTTCAAAATCCATTTCATTTTACAGCGAATACAGTATATGCAGGATGGGGACGGATTGATTCCGGTCCTGTGGTCATAGCATACCGGCTGATTCTCTTATTTGTCAAGAGATAATCTCTTGAAAAGGGTGCAGTGGTAAATATCGAACACTGAGTTCATGGGGTATTTATTGCACCTTTTTCACGAGTTCTATAAACATTTTCATACACCCCAGAGAGTGATGATGTGCGGGACTACCGAGATTGGATATACTAATAGCAATGACTGGATTATTTGCTTAAAAATAAAGTCCCGGCAGTCCCTGCAGTCCTGACACCCCCTTGCCCACTGATAATGATTGACAAAAATCGTTCCGTTTTCACAATAAAGTCAGGCCAAAGAATAATAGGCACGGGGTAACGTCCACGGCCAAGCAGTGCTTGGCCGTGCCACCCTTATAAAACCATGTGATGGATTGAAGGGTGGCACAGTCTGACGCATTCAGGCTGTGGGCGTTATCACTGTTTCCACCGCTATTGTGAACAGGTCGGGTAGAGTTTGCATGACAGCCAGTCGGCAGTCAGCCCTGACAAGTCGGGAGTATTATACATATCAAGCCAGCCTTGAGCGACAATGGCAAAATCCAGCAAGTCAACCCGACAGTCCGGCCGCCCATCGGGACCAGTCAGGTCAAAGGCTGAGGTGAAATCCAGGATACAGACGCTTTTTGTCGAGATTGCATAATAGATATCCGCCACTTCGGTGTCGGTCATGGGGTAGTTATAAATCCGCAGGTCATCCATCGCGGCCGTCAGAGGCTGCTGGCCATCGAGCGACGAGCCGATATTCAACAGGGCGGTGGTATTTTGCGGCATCGGCCAGGGGCCTTCGGCGACCCGGACGCCATCGGCATAAACTCTGCCGACTGTGCCGTCAAATACAGCGCAGATCTGATGCCATTGGTCATCGGCCCGGATGCCATCGGCCGCAGTGATATCGTTTTCGGTTGTGGAGGATTTCATCCATAAATCTTCGGCGTCCCCGTTGGGATTCTGCCAGTTGACCCAGAAACTGATAGTCATCGTACGGGTTCCAAGCGTGGGGTCGAAGGGCTCCGTCTGTGCCCAGCCGTTTTGTGAATTGATCAGGACCGCACCGCTGGACTTGCCATCGGCACCGGCCGTAAAGACTGGAAAGCCGGTCGCCTGGGCATAGTGGCCGCCGACCAGGTCCAGATACGTATTGGCAGAGAAATCCTCGATGTTCAGGGACCAGTGAGCCGTCATCCCCAGGACCTGGAGTTGAGCGGAGCTGCTTTTTGCGTGTGCTTCGGAATTGCTGACAATACAGTAATACATACCGGAGTCTGACATGGCGGCGGTGTTTAATGTCAGGATGGTTGTATAGGTATCCGAACTGGAATCATAGGTGGTAGTCAGGGTAATGTCCGGCTCGGAAGGCACCATTTCAATATCATCTTGGCTATCCGTCTTGAACCATCGAACGGATGGAATCAAAGGACTCTGGAAAACGGCTGTCAGTTGCGCCGATTGCGGCTCTTTGGCGATAACATCGATAGGGTGTGTCACGAATGCCGGGATATACGGATTGGAGGTAAACAACATGTCTTCGGACCCGCGGGCAATCGAACTGATGCGGACTTCATCGATTAATCCTTCAAAATTTTCGCCCGGGTCGTTGCGGGCTTCATTGCCGATGGCAAAATCCGGAGCATAATTCGGATTGATATCGCCGGACATCTGAAATGACGCCAGCTCAACGGCGGTTCCCGTCTCAGTCTCGAGTTTAGTCCAGTAGAATTTCAGATTTTCGGCTGTACCTTGCTGACCATTATACGTGACCGCCACATGATACCACTTGCCGACTTCATAAGTATGGTCTCCAGTGGTCGGCAATGCAGCCAGAAATTGATTGCCGCTGGCGGAGATATTGTTAAATTCGAGCTGACCGGCGGTGGTGATTCGGAATTGCCAGCCGCGACTGGAGTCCTCGTCATCGCCGGAGATAATTTCCATGTGATTGGGAATGGCGGTGATGGCGATAAAGGGTTTGATCATCGCTTCGAATGTGAAGGCGCCGTCGGTCCCGGTGAAGTAGGTGCCGACCAGCTTCTCGTCGATATAGGCAATCGCGGTGTTGCCGCCGGTGAAGGTATCCAGTGCCGTGCCGAAATTGGAGTAAGAAGCGGTAGTGACTGTGGCATTGGACAGCGTTAAATCGAGGGCGTTGGAGGCAGCCGCATCATTGGAATTGCCGTCGAAATGATACAGGCGGAGGGTATGCTCATCAGCAGAATACGGTCCTGCGATGATGGCATAACCACGGATGCTCAAGATTCCGATCAGTATCAGGATGATGTTATTTATCGTTTTCATAATGGGTCCTGTTGCTTATCATTATACACTAATTTAGTTGAAAATCCAATACCCGCAGCGGGGTCGATTGTCCGTTTGCTGAAGGGGAGTCCTGCATGGCCACCGACAGAATCCCGTCCCGGAAACGATAGGAGTCGGCCAGGGCTTCGTTCAGGAAAGGTCCCTGTTCAACATGGATAATCCGCCAGTCGGCCCAGTGATTGGCTTGGGTTGCTGCCTGAATCACCAGGTCGCCGTCATGAATATAAATGCCGCTGTGGGTCAGACTTGTGCTGCGCCAGGCCTGATAGATTGCATAGGCGTCGCCATTGGAACGAATAAACAGCTTGGGTCTCTGGCCCACATAACTATGAACATCATTTGCATCGAACGGCAGCTCGTTACGAATCCAGCGCCCCTGTGTGTCTCGCCAGTAATGGTTATACCGCCGGGCGCCTACCGTCCCGAAGGTGCTGTAATTATATCCGGTGTAGCTTTCCGGCGTGCAGTGAAACATCAGGATATGCACGCGTCCCTGTGTGTCAATCGCCTGGGCCTGCTGATTCATGATGCCGTATTTTCGATCCAGAGGGACCACGACAACCCCGGGCGAATCCACCCGAATGAGCAATCCTGTTAAACTGTTTCCAATGACCTGCAAGCCCTCATGAATCCATCGGAATGTGAGCATCGTGTGCTGTGCGGTATTTCCGGCGCCGAGTCGAAATTCAGCAGGCAGCATGTGATTGTACCAGGTATTCCCGCCATCATTACTGTAAGCATACATGATGTCATGATTGGCACTTTCACGCCAGGTCCAGGTGATATGAAGTTTCCCGTCCGGCCCGTATTCGACCGGGCCATTCAGATAGGCGTTTCTAACCGTGCTGGTACCCATGGAATCGGTGTAGGAACCGTATCGGTTAATGATCTGGCGGACATTGCTCCACAGGCCAGTGGTGGCCGTATAATCCGCCATGTACCAGTCGCCGTTGCCGGAACCACCGGCCCGATAACCGAACTGCAGGTCGCCGCCGGGGGTCTGCCAGAAACGTGGATAAGTAACGCTGGAAATGGTTTTGCCGGAAATCAAATAATTCTGAACAGGCCCGAAAAGGGATGATTCCCAGACGATTTCTTCCGGATTGGCGGCCGCACCTGTTTGTGATCTGCGGTAATGCAAAGCTCCGCCGTGATGGTCGAATGACAGGTGAATGGTTCCGTCATTGGGGCAAACACCGATACTGATGGTATTATGGGCATCGCCGGTCGTACTGATTGTATAGTCAGTCAGTTCAGCAATAGCCCAGAAGCCTGCCGGCAGTTGCCGGCGAGCTACGCAGACATGCCCGGCACCATTATAATACGCTGCGTATTGCCAACCGTTATGGCTCACAAGCAAATTCTGCTGGAACGACAGGCCATTGATGGCGTACCCATACGTGCCGCTGCTGAGGGTCATGGCCAGCGTATCCACGATGGTGTCATTGATTTTCACAGCAGATGGGAAGCCATCTGCCAAAACAGACCCTGTCAGCCCGCAGCAAAATGCGATGCTGAGAATCTTAATGAAGGTCAATAATGTGATATTTTTATTGCGATACATAGAATGCGATAATTCCAGACGATGCAATAATACTGTCTTTTCCCCCGGATACTGAAATCGCAAAATCTTTTACTCAAAACAAGTTAACAATCTGTGAGAGATGCTCCAGACTGAGCATCCCCCACAGATAAAATCTGTCAGAAAAGCCGGATTAAGCGCGACGGCGTTTGAGCAAACCCAATACACCCAGACCCAGCAGCGTCATCGTTGCCGGTTCCGGAATGGCTGTATTGAATGCAGTCAGTGCAGCACCATGAATCCCGACTTCGTCAATCCAGCCTTCGAAGTTCTCATTGCCGTAGCCGCTCACGGAACGCAGTTCATTGCCGACACAAAACCGTGTCATCGTGTCACCATTGAGCGCGGTTACTCCGCTCCAGGAGCCGGCCTGGGCTAGTGTGTCGCCCGCGGCTGTCCAATACAGGGTTAATGTGCTGGAGGCGGCATCAAAGGTCACGGCCGTATGATACCATTGCCCCGTGGTGTAAGCGATGGCTGCATCATAAGCTGCAACGGAGCCGGAAAGAGTCTGAAATCGCAGCGTTTTGTCGTCATTCTGAATCCGGAACTGGAAGCCGCGGCTGCTGGCGGTGCCTGAGTCGCTTTCGCCGCAGATAATTTCCTGATGGGCGCCGGAATCGGCCAGCATCGGCTTGACCATCGCCTCGAAGGTAAACGACCCATCCGCTCCGATAAAGTTTGATAGAGCCGACAGATTGGCATAGCCTGTGGCGTCCGCGACCAGTTTTCCCGTGTTGGATGCCTGGTTGTCAAACGTATTGGCAACGCCCGATGCTACCGAAGCACCTTCATAAGCGGCCAAATCAAAGGTTCCGGCCAGGTCCTTGCCTGTGCCGTCATCGAAGTTCCAGTAATGCAGGGTGTTCGACGTCTGGACCACCGCTGCGGATGCCAGACCTGCCATGACACATAACAACATCAAAATACTCATCTTTTTCATCATTTATCCTCCACAAATACAAGAGTGTTCATAACCGATGCGAATCCCGATGATCCGCCCCGGCATATCTGTCTGTTTCTTTATCGCATATCTTCTCACTGTTTTTACACGGATTCCATGTTTATTTCAAATGCAGCACGGGTTCGGCAAACAGCGTCCAGTCTCCATTGTTGGTGTTGTCGCTTCCCTGTGTGGTCGCCAGCGTCAGAAAACGGGCACCGGCAGGGATGCTTAAGCGGATGCTGTCGGCCTGGTCGGTCGGGGTGACATCCCTGCGTTCATAATAACGCTGTCCATCCACCAGCACATAAAAATCAGCCTTGGGCGAATCGCTGAACGCTTTCTTGTCCATCAAATTTTTATAGTCATTATAAGTTTCAGAAATGCCGCACAGGGCGGTAAATTCCGTCACATCAGTCTTATAATAGCTTCGAATGGCCTCCAGGTCAAATGTGATTCCCTGGTTGGCGGCCAGATACATTGCAGGCCGGTCGTCAACGCCGTATTCGATGCCGTTTAGCCGCAGATTGTGCCGGGGTATCTGGGCGGAAATAGTGACTTTGTGCCAGGCGCCATTCAGAATTCCCATCCAGTACCGGCCATTGGTCGGCTCAAAATCAAACTGTAAACCCTGCGACGATACCCGGGTCGAACCATTGGGAATAAAAATCCCATCCACAAAGATGCTGGAATCAACAGGGATGTAATGCCCAGGTCCCTGGGCAGAGCTGACTGTGTCCAGAATTTCGATATTGCCGCTGTAATTAATGCCCGCATTCAGTTGCCCTGTATTGCTGCCGTTTCCGCCGCCGACCATATCAGCCAGATTCAGTTGTCTGCTTCGGAGAATCAGTTGATGCATGGAGTCGATATGACGTATGAAGGAATCGGTTTTGAGGGCGATGGTCTGAATTTCAGAGAGCGGGTTGACCCGGCGGGCCAGACCTTCGGTGACCATCTGGGAATTGATAATCGTATCGTTTTGCAGCGTAATCAGATTGGTTTTGCCTGTAAAAACGTGGAGTTCAGTGGATTCGTTCAAGTCTGAAAACACCCCGAACTCCGTCCCCAGGTCAATGATTTTGGTATTGGGGGTATTGACGGAGAAGCCTACGCCCTGGCTGGATACTTTGGCCGTCAGGCGGCCGTATTTCATTTGGAGTTCAGAAACGGAATCAAACGAAAACTCCATTGGGCCTTCCAGCAGCAATTCGACGTTTTTGTCGGTGATGATTTTGGCTGTGCCGCCCAGCAGATGCAGCGGAGTCGAAGTAACAAGACGTTCACCGCCTTTGATTGGGGTATCGGATGACCACTGGGCATGCATGGAATCAGTCAGTGTTGCCACTTCAGTTGAGACGCGGGGATTCAGGATGACATAAACAATCATTAATACCATTGCTGCAAGGGATACAATCGCTGTAATCAGGGACGTCGTATTGATTTTAGAGACGGCCTTTTCGATGGTTATGTTTTGTGCCGGGACTTTCTCTGCTGCCTTGGGTGCAAGTTCTATCTCAAGTGAAGGCGCATCTTTTTCCGCCCTGGCCATACTGAACAGCAAGGCGTCCAGTTGTTTGCTGGAAGGAGCCGAAACCTTTGGGCTCAGTGAAATCTTGCCCGGCGTGGCCAGATTGGAATACAAAAGAATCAAATCATTATACAGGTGTACTGCATCGGGAGACGATTCGAGCAGTTGAATCAGGGCTTCGTTTTCCTCGGGAGGCAGGGTGCCTTCGAGTTTCCGCAGAATCCATTCAGAGAGCTGGGTATTGGCAGCAGGCGAATTCATGGATTGGCCTCCCGGATTTTCAATGAACGATTCATGCAATCCAGCAGGGCAAGGTGGATACGAGCCATTCGTTTATACAGGGCATTTGCCGTATTGCCCAGAACCCCGGCTATCTGGTTGATGTTAAGCCCTTTATTGTATTTATCCTGCAGCAGTTGGCGTTGTTCTGCAGGTAGTTTCTCCAGGCAGTTTTGCAGAATACGAAATTGTTCATCAAGCCCGTGCTCCCGCTGGTCCAGATCCTTTTCAATGGCTTCGAGCAGGTTATGGGTCAGAAAGGCAGGTTCTTTTTTATTGCGGTCAAAAAACTGCAAGATTTTATAACGGGATACGGATCGTGCCCAGGCAATGAAGCTGGTTCCGGATTTATACTGGTCAAAATGATCCCATAGAAACAGAACCGTTTCCTGCATCAGGTCATCGGCGTTGTGGATGTCGCATACCACGGCCAGTATGTAGGCATAAATGGCCTTGTGGTTGGACATAAACAGCGACAAAAACTCGGCTCGATTTTTATTGTTTGAATCCATCGTGTCCTATTTCGATTATTCTACCATATTATTAATCAGAAAAGAGGCCTAAATTAGCCATTTGATTTTATAGAAAACAAAACAATATACTGCTTATCAAGAAACACAATCATTTTTTTTATATAGTAGATATGGTATGATGTGAAATATGCCGAAAAAGCTTTAAAAGAAGATTTCTGAAAAAATAAAGGTAAATCTCTACTGATTTAGCCTATTATTCATATAAATAGATAATTCGGCATGTTCCAGAACAGCAATTTCGCTGTTATAATGTTCTACTTGGACAGTTACGTACCCGGCCGGTTCACGGTTGCCCGATTCCGTTGATATGCTCGATGACGGTTTCTATTGGTGATTAGAGAATACAATCGGACCCACTGCCGACCGAATGGAGTTGCTAATGTCAGAATAAGGAGATTTTCATGACAGTTATACGCTGTAAACCAACGATGGTGGCTTTTGTCGGTATTCTTGCATTCTCGACCTTGTTTTGCGAATACTCCGCTGCTGCCGAATCATCTCCCCGGCCGGGCAAGCCTGCCTCCAAACCCCTTTTCCGTGACCCGGTTTATGATGGTGCTGCCGACCCGGTACTCTGCTGGAATCAGCAGGAAAACAAATGGTTTATGCTGTACACCAACCGCCGGGCGAATGTGCCGAATACCCCCGGAGTGTCCTGGGTGCATGGGACGCCGATAGGGGTTGCTGAGTCCTCCGATGGCGGGGCGACCTGGACATATCGTGGGAAAGCGGAGATTGGCTATGGCCAAGGAGAATTCAGCTATTGGGCGCCGGAAGTGATTGCCCATGAGGGGGTATATCACATGTACCTGACCTTTGTGCCGGGGATGCACACCGACTGGTCGGGAACACGCCAAATGATCCACCTGACCAGCAGCGATTTACTGAAATGGAAATACGAATCAACCCTTACCCTGGCGTCGGATCGGGTGATTGACGCCTGCGTCTCGCGGATGCCTGACGGAAGCTGGCGGATGTGGTATAACAATGAAAAAGACAGGAAGTCGATCTATTATGCCGACAGCAAGGATTTATATCATTGGCAGGATGGCGGCAAAGTGATCGGCGATCAGCCGGGGGAGGGTCCCAAGGTTTTTCGATGGAAAGATAAATATTGGATGGTGGTGGATGTGTGGAACGGGCTGGGACTTTATGTTTCCGACGATGGGGTCAACTGGACACGCCAAAAGAACAATCTGCTGGAAAAGCCCGGGCAGGGGGCTGACGACCAGGTCAAGGGTGGACATCCCGATGTGGTGGTCAGCGGCGAACGTGCTTATGTATTCTACTTCACTCACCCTGGACGCAGGGCCACGGAGGCAAATAAAGATGCACACGAACAGCGGCGCAGTTCCATTCAGGTCGTCGAACTGGAGTATCAGGATGGGGTTGTGACCTGTGATCGGGATGCAGTCACCTATATTGACTTGAAGCCTCCGGTTGAGCCGAAGACAGACGCTGCGGCGGCCTCGGGCAAAGAGTATAATGCCTGTGATTACGGGGCAAAAGCCGACGGGAAGACCGTTTGTACGGAAGCGATTCAGCGAGCCATTGATGTCTGTTACTTCTTTGGCGGGGGAACGGTTGTATTTTCGCCGGGGACGTATTTGACCGGCTCAATCTTCCTGCGGGACAAGGTCAATCTCCGGGTTGATGAAGGTGTCACGATTCAGGGCGTACAGGATGATGCCGCGTATCCGCTTGTGTTTACACGCGTGGCGGGGATTGAGATGTACTGGCCGGCGGCCCTGATTAACGCCCATTATCTCAGGGATGTTAAAATCCATGGAAAGGGAACGATTACCGGTTCGGGCAAGATGTGGTGGGATCGGTACTGGGCAATGAATAAGGACTACAGTGCCAAGGGGCTTCGCTGGATTGTGGATTACGACTGCAAGCGCCCGCGGCTGGTGTTGATTTATAAATCATCGAATGTGTCCGTGGAGGAATTGACGCTCAAAGAGCCGGGTTTCTGGACGATACATATTTGTTTCAGTGACCACGTCGTAGTGGATGGCGTGACGATTAAAGCTAACCGGGATGACCAGTTCGGCCCCAGTTCCGATGGGGTTGATATCGATTCGTCCAATGATATTCTAGTGCAAAATTGCGATATTGACTGCAATGACGACAACTTCTGTCTGAAGGCCGGACGCGATGCGGATGGCCTCCGGGTTAACCGACCCACGGAAAATGTTATCATCCGGGACTGTATCGCCCGCAGAGGGCACGGTCTGATCACCTTCGGCAGTGAAACCTCCGGCGGCATTCGTAATGTCGAGGTGTATCGGCTCAAGGCCTATGGGACCGGCTCGGGGATTCGTTTTAAGTCCACGCAGGGTCGCGGCGGGACGGTTCAGGATATCCAGATTCATGATATTACCATGCAGAAGGTGGAAAAGACGATTGACCTAAATTACGACTGGTACCCGGCCTATAATACGGTGCCCGAGGAGGTCCGTAAACAGATCGAAGCTGAAGGCAAGCCGCTGCCGCTGCACTGGATGGTATTAATGCGACAGGTGGGACAGGAAGAAGGCACTCCGTACATTCATGATATTACCATCAAGAATATCGAATCTGTCGATTCCGATATGGCTTTTGCGGTGGCCGGGCGTAAAAATCAGCGGGCTGGACGGTTTACCTTTGATAATATCCTGATCAAAGCCGCAACAGCCGGCACCATCAGTAATGCCCAGAATTGGACGTTTACCAATGTCAAGATTGAAACCAGAGACGGCACCAAACCGCAGCTAAAAAACTGCGATAATGTTGAGGGTTTAGAATAAGGACAGCACAATGAAACATGATGTTTACCATGGAGTTCGGCATCGTCAATTCATCTGGAAATATGGTATTGGACTGTTTGTATTATGGATTGCCGGCTGGTGTTCTCTTGCCGCGGCGCAATCCGATATCCAGGTCTGGCCGGAAGTATCCCGGCAAATGCGTCCCTGGGCCTACTGGTGGTGGATGGGCAGCGCGGTGGATAAGGACAATATTACATCTCAGCTTCAGGAATACCAGAAGGTCGGGATGGGCGGTGTGCATATTATTCCGATTTATGGTGCCAAGGGATACGAGGATCGCTATATCGAATATCTCAGTCCACAATGGATGGAGATGCTGGATTATACGGTAACCGAAGCCGACCGGCTGGGTCTGGGCGTGGATATGACGCTGGGTACCGGATGGTGTTTCGGCGGGCCGATGATTCCCGATGGTCTGGCCAATGCCAGCGTCAAATACAAGGTTGAAAAAGTGTCAGGTCCGACCGAGGTTCAGTACAAGGTCAATCCGGCGGTTCAGGCCGTTGTGGCGTATGGCCCGAATGGACAGATTGTGGAATTGACCGATAAGATTGCAGACAGCCAGGTCACATGGTCGGCCCCGCAAGGCGACTGGCAGATTTATGAACTGTGGCAGCAGCCTTCCGGACGCAAGGTCAAGCGTGCCGCCCCCGGCGGACAGGGGCACATGCTCAATCCCTTCTCACGCGAAGCGACAGAGACCTTTCTGAAGGAATTTGACAAGGCATTCAATGGTTATCAAGGGCGCATGCCCAGAGCAATTTATCATGATTCCTATGAATATGTATGCAGTTGGTCACCGGATTTGCTCAGTGAGTTCCAAAAACGCAGGGGCTATCGACTGCAGGATTATCTGCCGGCGTTACTGGATAAAGATGCCGATCCGCAGCTTGCCTCGCGCGTCAAGGCCGATTACCGCTGGACGATTTCCGAGATGATGACCGAAAATTTCACGCAGACCTGGGTCCAGTGGGCCAAATCCAAGGGCTGCCTGACGCGTAACGAGGCTCATGGTTCACCGGCCAATCTGCTTGATTTATATGCCGCCTCTGACAGCCCTGAAACCGAATTCTTCCGATTTGACCGCAATCCGCTGGTTGCCAAATATGCCTCCTCGGCCGCTCACACGGCAGGGCGTCAATTCACCTCCTGCGAGACGGGAACCTGGCTTCAGGAACATTTTCAGGTGACACTGGGGCATCTAAAGCCATTTATCGATGGCCTTTTTGTCAGCGGGATCAATCATGTCTTTTACCATGGAACCTGCTACTCGCCGAAAGAAGCCCCCTGGCCGGGCTGGGTGTTTTACGCTTCCACTCAGATGAACCCCCGCAATTCCATCTGGAAGGATGTCCTGTCGCTGAATACGTATCTGACGCGGTGTCAATCGGTTCTGCAGGCCGGACACCCCGACAATGATATCCTGCTGTACTGGCCGATTTGCGACTACTGGTCCGAACCGGCTGGTCTGAATCAGGATTTGACCGTGCATGGGACCGGCTGGCTGCGCGGCCAGCCGATTGGCCAGGTCGCCTCAATTTTGTGGAAAAAAGGCTATGCGTTTGATTATGTATCCGACCGGCAATTAGCCCAGGCCAAAGCAGGCTCTTCGGGCGTGAGTCTTCCCGGCGGCAATTACCGGGCGATTGTTGTCCCGCCGGTGTCCTATATTCCGCTGCACACCCTGCAAACACTTCATCGTCTTGCACAGGAGGGGGCCGCAGTTCTGTTTGTGGATAAACTCCCGTCCGATGTATTCGGTATGAATGATTTGAAAACGCAGCGTGAAAAGATGCAGGCGTTGATGGATTCCATCACTTGGGACGCCTCCGTTCAATCCGGCCGGGTGGCATCCGTCGGCAAGGGGCGAT
>JAFGQP010000054.1 GCA_016935635.1 Sedimentisphaerales bacterium | reverse complement strand
ACTGCGCCTGCAGGGACTCGAACCCCGAACCCTCAGTTCCGAAGACTGATGCTCTATCCAATTGAGCTACAGACGCGACACCTTGAATATACTATGCCGGTTCGTAATTTGCAATCCTCTTTACTTTATTCGTGTCGTAAAGATTCGATCGGATCCATATTGGCGGCTGTAACGGCCGGATAAAGCCCGAATGTTAACCCAACAGCCCCAGAAATACCAAACGAAAGGAACATAGCCTGGCTGGTAATTACAGTCGGCATGTTTCCAAAAACCGTAACAGCGATAGGAATAACCGCTCCCAGCGCCATCCCGAACAATCCGCCAGTCAGCGTCAGTAAAAGCGTTTCTGATAAAAACTGAATCACAATGTCGCGTTTTTTTGCACCCAAAGCCCGCCGGATACCGATTTCACGGGTTCGTTCGCTGACCGTCGCCAGCATGATATTCATAATCCCAATACCACCGACCAGCAGAGATATCGCAGCAATAGAGCCTAACACGATGCTGAATATCCGTTTTGTTCGAATTGCCTGCCGGAGCAACTCCAGCGGGACGATGACCTGATAATCCTGCTGCTTGTGGAAGCGTTTGAGCATCCCCTCCAGCAAATCGCGAATCGGCAGTACATCTTCGATTGTTGGAACTTTGACTGTGATTTCGCTGAGCTCTACGCGTTCGCCGACCATACCCGTTGTACCGCTGAATTGCATCAGAACCTCACCAAAGCGGCTCTTTAGTGTCGTAATCGGCATATACACCTTGCCGTTCGTGCCGCTGGAAGAGGAGGCCATCTGAGTGCTGAGCTGATCGTCTTCATTCTGCTCGGTTTTGGTTTCGCTGACTACCCCGACAATTCGATAATAATCCCCGCCAATTTTAATATCCAGGCCAATCGGGTCATCGACAACAAACAACGAATCCGAAGCATCACGGTCAATGACGCAGACATTCAGCGTATAATACATATCATTTGTTTCGAGGAACCTCCCGCGCTGCAGCTGAATGGGTGCCAGTTCCGGATACCATGGCACTGTCCCAACGATTTCCACGCCAAGTACACGATTTCGATAGTATGCCTTGTGGCTGATAACTTTGGACGGCACGACCACCTGCGCATTGGGAATCGTATCACGAAACCGTTCCGCATCATCATACGTCAGGCCGTATTGGATCAGTGACTGCTGGGTTGTGTCGGAGGCGGTCTGTTGAGGCGGCTTGAGCGTTTTGAGGATAATATTGGTGCTTCCCAGGCGAGCAATCTGTGCCTGAGCCTGGCGGCTGGCACCTTCGCCTATGGCAAGCATGGCAATTACGCTGGATACGCCGAAAATAATGCCCAGCATGGTCAGCATGGAACGAAGCCGATGCAGCCACAGGCTGCGAAGGCTGATTTGCAGGACACCCCCGATTTGAAGCAGTAAACTCATTGGGCTGTCCTCGTATAGGTCTGCTGGCGTTCGATTTTACCGTCAAGCATGTGGATGCTCCGCTGGGTCTGTTTGGCGACATTGCTGTCATGAGTGACGACAATAATTGTTTTGCCGGCCTCATGCAATTCATCCAGCAGCCCGAGAATATCCGAACCGCTGCGGCTGTCCAGGTTGCCAGTGGGCTCATCGGCCAGGAGAATGACCGGGTCATTGGCCAGCGCTCTTGCGATGGCGACGCGCTGCTGCTGGCCGCCGGACAGCTCAGAAGGCCGGTGGTGCAGACGGTCTTTGAGGCCTACCTTGCAGGCAAGTTCAACCGCGCGTTCGCGCCGTTGATGCTTGTGCACCTGCTGATAATACATCGGCATTTCGATGTTTTCAACCAGATTCAATTGCGGAATCAGATTGAACGACTGAAAAATAAAGCCGATCCGTTTGCCGCGAATGGTTGAAAGCGTGTCGTCATCCATCTCGGAAATATCCAGCCCTCCCAGCAGATATTTGCCGCCGCTAGGACGATCCAGACAGCCCAGTAAATTCAGCAGAGTGGATTTGCCCGAACCGCTGGGGCCCATGATGGCAGCATATTCGCCCTTGCTGAATGACAGATCAATTCCCCGCAAGACCGGCAGTTCGGTATGCGCAAGAAAATACGATTTGCGAATATCCTGAAGCTCAACCACTGCTTCGGAAGACGGCTTTGATGTATGGGACTGAGTCATGGTCTTATTTGTGTCTGTGCTGGAGTGGTTTCCGTGTTCTGCTGACCCCGCTGCTGCCCCTGGGGTCTGTTGGCCGGGGCCATGCTGCTGCCCGCGGTATTATTCTGCTGAATGCGGTCCAGTCCCATCCCTTCAGGACGCTGACGTGCCGGGCGATCAGTCCCGGGAGTCCCGGGCTGAGCACCGTTTGGCTGCTGGCCGGGAGCAGACTCCTGCCCGCCCGGCCAACGACGTCCGGTTTGATTCTGACCATTCTGTGGAGATTCGCCCTGTGCAGGAAATCCAGCAGGCCGATTCTGAGTGTCGGGCTGCGTGAATCCGCCATTTGTGCGCTGTTGAGTTTGTCCGTTAACCGGAAGCAGGTTGGGCATCTCAGGCAGATTTTCCGGAATGGGTGTTCCCTGCTGCTGATCAAACACCCGCGGCGGATTCAGAAGAACAGCGTCCCCTTCATTCAACCCCGATACGATTTGCACAAATTTATCATTATAAGGGCCTGTCTGGACCTCGCGAGGCTCATTGCCAGCCAGGGTGTGGATGTAGCAGAATTTCTTGCCGCTGCGGTTGGAGATGCATTGAACCGGGACTGCCAGGACATCTTTCAATTGCGCAATAATAATCTCGACCTTGGCCGACATTCCAGGACGCAGCATTTCTCCTCCCTGAAGAGCAACATCGGTCGAATAGATTTTCAAATCCGGATTGGACATAAAACCCGCCTGATCGGGCAGGGGGGAAATCTTGGTTACCTGGCCATAAAACATGTTATCCGGCATGGCATCCACGGTAATCCGTGCCATCTGTCCCAAAGCAATTTTATCGACATTGGTTTCGTGAATCTTGGTATCAACCGCCATCTGAGTGGTGTTCGGAATGGACATGATTTCTTCACGCTCATACACCTCACGTCCCACTTCAATGGAAGTCCTGGATCGGCTGCCCCGGCTGAACTGGGTGGCGTAAACCACCAATCCGGGACAAGGAGCTTTGATCACGCTGGCCGCAATCTGGCGCTGGTACCGTTCCAGTCGTTCTTTTTCCAGGGCGAATTTTGCGTCAGCGCTGCTGAGTTTCGCCACGGCCTGGGCTTCCTGTGAGCGGGCTTTAGCCAGGATGCGTTCAAGCTGCCGCTGAGCTTCGATATAATCACTGAACAGTTTGTGGGCCTCTTTGGGAAATTCATACTGGAAAAACAGATCCAGAGCAGTCTGAGCACGTTCCTGAGTGATTTTGCATTTGTCGGCCTTGAGCTTGTCGGATTCCAGGTCTGTCTTGGCCACGTAATTTTTGGCATACAGCTTATCGGTCCAGTTATAGGTGTTTTGCGCGATATAATATTCCGATTCGGCAACATTCATATCGGCAATCAGCTGCCGGTAGGTTTGCAGAGCCTCGCCGCCAAGCTGGTTGGGATCTTCTGTCAGTTTTTTGAAATCTTCATCTGTGACCGACCGGCTGCTGGCATCGGCGACCAGTTTGTCAGCAGCATATTGACCGAGATATTTCTGTAAATCCATCAGCCCGAATTTGACCGTCAGTTTTCCCTGCTGGATGTCGGACTCATTTTGATTTTTCTGGATTTCAAGATTTTCCTTGGCATCGGTCAGGTCTGCCATGGCACTATTGTATTGAATCTGCTGCTGGTTCAAATCCTGCTTGATGCTGGAGGTGTCCAGCTCAAGAATGACTTTCCCTTCCGCAACATCCTGCTCGGTCAGAATGGTTCCCTCGGGAACAACATTAACAATCGTAGTGCGTCCTTCGACATCAGAGCGAATCGTTACAGCGTTGCTGGCCTTGATGGAGCCGCTTTCAGTAACGCTGATAACCATATCCTGGCGTTTGAGGGTATACGTAGCCTCTTTGCTCTTGGTCACAGCCTTGTTGTTTTGACCATAAAAGACCTGCCACAGGCCCAAAAGCCCGCCCAGTACCACAACGGCTATTAAAATCCTCTTGTATCCGATTTTTCTGGTAGCTGCCATAATCCATCCGGTTTAACTGAAAGTACTTCGATATCACGATAAAAACTTAATTT
>JAFGQP010000304.1 GCA_016935635.1 Sedimentisphaerales bacterium | reverse complement strand
GCTAAGGTTTTCCCGCCCGGTACATTTCTGCAATTTCACGTTCACTCATAATACGCCGCAAGATTGCAATCTCATCTATCTTTCCGTTAAAGCTGGATTCATCATAGGTTCTGAAATCTGAGCCGATCCTCAATCCCGCTTCAATAACCTCTATCTTGTGCGGCCAGTATTGTGTATCAAATAGTGTTCCATTAATGTAGTATTTTAAGGTCTGATTATCATGCGTTGCCGCAACCAGTATCCACCCTTTCAAGTCATCCGGCAACGGCTTACTATTGATTTGATTCTTGTCGTCTTCCCCATTGATCTTCCGTGCCATATGGACATACTGCCTTCTCTCCTTCTCTTTACCACGATAACCTAATTGATAGTTGCAAGGGGATAAAGCGGATTCTGTTCGATTCGAAACAACATGTCCTCCGTCTTCAGCAGATTCACAATAGATCCATGCCGCTAGGGTAATCGGCCCATTAATCGATAAGCGCTCATCAGACGCAACCTCGGCATATCCAGGCCGGGACTCATCAAATATCAAAGCGCTTTTCTGCGAAAACCGTCCTTGACTCCATTGCGGTTTATTGCCATTTCTACCAGTCAAATGAGCATCCAGAGCCCCCAAAGATGATTGGGCTTGATTAACCAGAGTGCCAAGATTCGCCGAATCCCTCTCAAAGGTGTAATAGACCACCATATCCGGGTCGCGCCGCAACTGGTAGCTGTACATCAGCCAGCGATGATAAGCCGACCCCTGAGCGGCCAGCGTTCGGGCCTCAAATTCACGCTGACGCACAAACAGCCCGGCGCTATCCTGTGTATCGACAATGTCCCCCTGCGCGTTGACCTGTCCACCCTGATCCTGCGTCAGGGCTTTCCGGTGCTCAAAACGCAGCGGATTGGACCCGGACCGTAATTCCACCCGCCCCTGATAAACATGCGTTAACGTGCTGCGGTCATCCACCTGCACGCCGAATTCAGTACCATAATCCACAATACTGGCATACGACGAATACACCACAAAGGGATTTCGTGACGTCTTATTGATTTTCGCAACCAGCCGCCCCTGCTGCAGGTAGAGCTGGTTGGCCGACTCCAGAGTAAATTGAGCCGGAGCCTCGACAATAACACTGGCCCCGCTGTCCAGTTCGATTTCTGCAAATCCCGCCGCCAGTTTCAACGGGCCGGCATACAGGTCATCGCCGACGGCAACCTGTCCGGACGCCATTTCCCACCGGGCATCGATCTGACGGGTCAGCTTGCCTACCAGCACGCGATCTCCCACTGGCACAAAGCGAGGAAATAAAAAGAAAAACAGGAGTGCTGCCGCCGAAGCCATTAAGGAAAAAATCGTGCTCTTGCGGATTTTATGGCGCATTCGCGACAGTTCTACTTTTTGGATGAGAACGCTTGGTTTCTCGGCGGGCTGGATTTCGACCGACGGTGCCTTGTTTTCCACATCCGCCATCGCGCGCCACAGGGCCTGATCCAGAATCTCATGATCGCCAGCCCGGATTGGCATCTCCTGAGTCCGCATCAATTGATAATACACCTCAATAATCTGGAAAAGCTGCTCAACCCCCTCCGGACGCTCCTGCAGGGTCTTGTCCAACAGTGCAAATTCATCCGGACGAATCGTTTGGTCCTTGAACTTCAGAATCAATTGACAAAGATGAATTTTTTCCTGTGGAGTCATCATCGCTCCTGCACCAGTCGCTGACGCTGAATACATTCAGCCAGCAGAAGATGAATCCGTGACAGCGTACTGTACAGCCCCTGCACCGAACGCCCCAGTTCCTCGGCCATCCGCTTAATCGTCCTCTTGTGTGAATACCGGGCTTGTATCAACTGCACATCCCCCGCCGAAAGCTTCTTCAGGCAATCATCCAAATGACTCAAATCGCTCGACGGCTTCTCCGCCCGCCGGGCCATATACGTCTCGATAGATTTGACGGTCGCATCAGAATAGTGGACAATGGAATTCTTGTTTTTATTCCAGTAATACATAATCCGGTAACGGGCAATCGTCATCGCCCACGCAATAAAACTGCTGCCCGGCGTATATTCATCAAATTTTTCCCAGGCAATAACCGCCGTCTCCTGGAAAATATCCTCGGCATCCTGAAAATTCTGCACCAGGGCCTGTATATAGGCACAAATCTGTGCCTGACTGCTCATCAGCAGGCGGATATACTCGGCATGATCCAAATTGTGTTTTTTATTGTCCACTAACTACCTTTACAGACTCTAATAGTCCGGTTTTCTTTTCGTTTATTTAATTGTCTTACATCATTACATTAAGCATAATTCAATTTTTCGGGTCAAAATAATCTGAAAAATGAAAAAATTGCGATGATTGTTCAGTCCTGAACACATAAATTTACTATATCTCATTATATTACAATACTTTAAAATGGTCTGGTTGCGGCCTGTGTGTGAAAGACCGGGCAGACATACAGGTCCGCGCACTACGTGAAGATGGGCAACCACGGGTCTGGCTTACGGAAATAGGGGAGCGGATTTTTGTGCAGGGCGAATCGAATTTTGACACAGAAAAAATAATCCTCTATCCAAAAATCCCTGTAAAAGAATCAAATTACCATTATAATGAAGTGGGAATGTTCTCTCCCCCGATGGATGGAACCGTCAAAGGGGAACCAAGTTATGGCAAAACGACAAAAAAAATTGAAATTATCGGACCAGATATATCAGATTTCGACGCTTGCGGCGGGAAATTTCGAGCTGCAGGAAGTTCTGGATCGGCTGGCCGAGGCCGCGGTGAAAGTCACTGATACAACCGCCTGCTCTATCCGGCTGCTGGATGACAACACCGGCGACCTGAAGATGCGCAGTACCTATGGCCTGAGCGAAGAATACCGCAATAAAGGACCTGTAACGCTGGACGAGCCGGTCATCAAGGAGGCCTTCTCCGGCCGGGCAGTCGTGCTGGATGATATGCGGCTGGACCCCCGGGTCCGCTATCGGGAGGCCACCATTCAGGAGGGGCTTATCAGTCAGTTGACAGTGGCGATGACCTTCAAGGGAAAACCGCTGGGGGTACTTCGGCTTTACAGCCCTGAACCCAACCGGTTTAACCGACAGGCGATTCGCGTGGCACGGCTGGTGGCAAGCCAATGTGCAACGGCCATCACCAACGCACGTCTGTTTGGCGAGGCTCTGGAAGGCGCTAAGATGAAGCAGCAAATGGACTTAGCGGCGGCTGTACAGCGACGGATGATTCCTGAGAAAGCCCCCTGCATGTGTGGGCTGGACCTGGCGGCGATTTATAAGCCCTGCCATGAAATTGGCGGTGATCTATACGACTTTTTTGCCATTGACGAGCACCGGATTATCGTCTCGATCGCCGACGTCATCGGCAAGGGGGTACCGGCAGCGATTATGATGAGCATGTTCCGCGGGGCAATGCGGGCCTATGCTGACGGCGGCTATGGACGGCACGAGATGCGAGAGATTATTCAGAAGCTCAACCTGGTGGCGTGCCGGGAGTGCCGAAATGGTGAGTTTATTACCCTGTTTCTGGCCTGCATCGATACTCAGGCCGGCATGATTACCTATTGCAACTGCGGGCATGAGCCGGGGTTGCTGCTGCCGGCGGGAAAACCTGTGCAAAACCTCGAAAAAGGCGGATTGGTCATGGGGCTGATGGAACATGCCCAATATGAGACAGAAACGCTGCCGTTCAATAAAAACGACTGCCTGCTGCTGTACACCGACGGGCTGATTGACGCGGTCAACTTTGAGGGCAAGATGTGGGGCAAGGAACGGCTGTTAACCGTGCTGGATTTGTATCGCGAATCGTCGTCGGCACAGTTGGTGCATACCATCCTGGGCTATCGGCGGCGGTTTGTGGGGCTGGCCAGCCAGTTCGACGACACCAGCGTCCTGGCCATTCGCAAGATAGAGTAATTGACGCCGGCTGCGAGGCGCTGATTCAGAAGGCGGGCATGAATCCATCGTCTTATCCAAATAATCCTGACTCTGCGGCCCGGACAGGCAAGCTGGCCGATGCGGCGGAGTGTCCGGTTTTGCTGGTGGGGTCCAAAATTCATACCCTTGGCCGGCTGATAAAGGCAGGCATAACTGTTCCGGAGGGATTTTATCTCACCACGCGGGCTTATCGTGAGCATATCCGGCAAAAGGCGATTGCGGATGTGATAAACCCGAGGCTAATGGATGCGGGCACAATTGAAAAGCCGGATGCATGGCTGGGGCAGGTGCGGAAGGCAATTATCGGTACACAGCCGGAGCCGGGGTGGATTGAGGAGATTCGGGCATTTTATCAATTGATGGGCGGGCGGCCCACAGCGGTGCGGTCTTCTGCGACGATGGAGGATTCGGCGGAACATTCCTTTGCGGGCCAGCATGAGTCGTTTCTGGGGATTACGGATTTCGAGTCGTGCGTTGCTGCAATCCTGAAATGCTGGGCGTCGCTGTGGACGCCGCGGGCGTTTGCGTATCGGCAGAAAAATCATATCGAGCATGCGACGGCTGAGATGGCGGTGCTGGTACAGGTGATGGTACGTGCGGATGTTGCGGGGGTGGCGTTTACGGCCAATCCTGTGACAGGGGCCGCGGAGCAGATGGTCATTGAATCCTGTGCGGGGCTGGGCAAGGCACTGGTCGATGGGGAGATCTCGCCGGGGCGGTGTATTGTGGGGCGGGATGGGGCAATTGTGTCGCAAAGTCCGGCGGAGCAGGCCTTCTGCTACAGGCTCGACGAACGGGGGCAGTGTGTCCGGCAGACGCTGGAAACACAGGCCCAGCGAGGGCATATGCTGGCATCGGAGGAAGCCGGCCGGCTGGCGGGTGCGGCAATACAAATCGAGACGGCTTTGGGCGGGCCGCAGGACATCGAATGGGCTGTTGAAAAAGGGGCGCTGTTTATTCTGCAGAGCCGGCCTGTCACGACGCGGCCCAAGGCAAAGACGTGGGCGGATCGGCAGGTCTGGAGCAATGCCAACACCGGGGAGGTGCTGCCGGATGTGGTGACGCCGATGACGTGGGCATTTATTCAGCGGATGCTCAAGCCGCTGTTCAGTTCAATCTGGCGGCTGACCGGAAGCGACCTGGGGGACAACACGGTGATCGGGCTGGTGGCAGGCCGGGCGTATTTTAATCTGAATACAACGGTTGCGGCTTTGTGGCATTTCCCAGGGATTCTTCGTCGGGCCGATACAATGGGGGATTCATTTGGCGGCGAGGCCGGTGAGGCCATCAAAAAAGGGCTGCTGAAGTTCACCCAAGACGATCTGCCCGACGTCAAAGGCAGCCTGTGGAAATTCATCCGGCGGCTGCCTGAGGCGGCGTGGAAATTTGGTGTGCAATATCGTCCGCGCCGGGGGGAGCTGCTGCTGGAGATTATGCATTTACTTACCGATGAACAGAATCGCAAAGACTATTCGAAGATGAGCGATGAGGACATGGCGCGGGAGCTGCTGGAGTCGGCCAATTCCAGTACCGCCGGGTGGGATTTGATTATGGTGACGGGGGCACTGTCGGCGTATCCGGTGCTGCGATTTGTGTGCAAACGATGGCTGAGCGAGCAGGATAACAAGCTGCTCAACAAGCTGGTTCGCGGTCAGGGCGGGCTGGAGGATGTGCAGGCGGGGTTTGAGTTGTGGGATATGGCAAAACTGATTCAGGAGCAGGCTTCGCTGCAGGCGGAGTTTGCATCGTCACAGACCTGGGAGCAGTTCCGGGGGCACATCGAATCGAGTCCGTCGGGGCGGGCGTTTCTTACGACATGGGATGCATTTATGCTGCGGCATGGGCATCACTGCCGGGGGGAAATTGAGCTATCGAATCCGCGGTGGTCTGAGACGCCCGATTATGTGCTGGGGCTGGTTCGGAATTATTATGCGGGTATCGAATCGTTTAATCCGCGACAGCGGGCGGCAGAACACCAGAAGCAGCAGGAGGAACTGCTGGAACGGATTGGTCGGAAGCTGCGCAATCCGCTTAAGCGATGGTATGTCCGGCGGCTGGTCAATCGATTTCAAATCGGGGCACGGCTGCGGGAGAACTGGAAGAATGAGGCGATACGTTTTATTGCGTGGCTGCGAAAGTGGCTGCTGGAATTGGGGCAAAGGCTTTGTGCGGCCGGGATGCTTGAGCGGACGGAAGATATCTTCTTTTTGACGTTTGATGAATTGCCTGCTGCGGCCAGGGGGCAAAATCGGGACCGGCTTCGTGCCGCCATCGGGACCCGCGTTGCCGAATACCGGTATTACCAAAGCCTTCGGCCTCCATCGCTGATTATTGGGCGGTTCGATGCGGCGTTGTGCAGGCCCCTGAAAGTGGATTCCACGACCCGATTGTTTCACGGGATATCGGTTTATCCGGGCAAGGTGACAGGGCTTGCCCGCGTGATTTTGAGGGCTGATGACAAGGCTCAGGTCCTGCCGGGGGAGATTCTGGTGGCACCGTTTACCGATCCGGGGTGGACGCCGTATTTTGTGACGGCTGCGGGGGTGGTGATGGACCTTGGAGGCCTCTTGTCGCATGGCAGCATCATCGCCCGCGAGTTTGGAATCCCGGCGGTGGTCAATGTGGGGCCGGCCACGCAGGTCATTCGGACCGGCCAGAAAATCCTGGTGGATGCCGACGAGGGCAAGGTCCTTATCCTGGACTGATTTATACCCAACGGGCATGATTATTCCGCGGCGGCCATAGGCCGCTTTTATACCGCGTGTATTTACGGGGTAACGTTGCCCTACGCAGCCGCGGTGATAAAGATAGTACTGGAAGCTGGCGGCTGATAGCTCTTTAGCCGCGACGAAACGGGAAATTTCAAGTAGGATCAGCATAAAGCACCCTACCGCGATTCCTCGGTCGATACAGAAGCGGGATTTTCTCCAAGACGGTCAAAGAAGCCCCGCTTGCGGAGATACTGATAGATATAGGACACCCCGACCAGCGTCAACCCTGTGGCGAGAAAGGCCGTGATGCGGTAGATGCTCTTGACTTCACTCATATCAAACAGGAATATCTTGGCCAGCAGAATTCCGAACAAGCCCAGAGCCATGTAGCGCAGGAGGGCAATCCTGCGTCCAAAGCCCACAATCAGCAGGACTGCGCCATAGGCCGCCCACAGCAGCGACAGACTCATGTGGGCCTTAAACTTCCAATTGAGCACTCCCAGGCCATACTGGTCCAGACAATACCAATAGACAAAGACCTGTTCACTGAGAATGGCCCAGAGGGTAACAATCCCGGCGAGACCGAAGCTTTGATGCCATTTGGGGGCAAGTCCTTCGATACGATTTTGTCTTCGAAACTGTATGGCAGCCATGAAAATTGCTGAGACAATCGAAACCTGTACAGCAAACGAGCCATTCCATGCAAAGCGAAATGCTGAATGGTACAGTGTATGGAAATTGCCGATGGCGGCGATGGCGCCGATGATGGCGACCACAACCGCGGCGGCCCTGCATATCAGGCCGGCCGGGCAGACGGGCCGGGAGACGACGGCAACCATAAAGACAGCCGCTGCCAGCAGAAATGCCTGCAGGGTCCGTGCGTCAATAAGGACGTCCGCAACCTCCTGATGGCTCCAGTAGCGATGCCATTCGAGGACGCCGGTGCCCAGCAGCACGGCGGCGGCGATGATATAGAGCCATTGCGATTGCAAGGCGTAGTGGTGGGGAACGGACGTCTTCCAAAGGCGATAAAACAGATGCTGAATCGCGGCACTCAGCCCCACGCACAGCCATGTGCCGAAATGGGCATTGAGGATGGGGTGATAGTCGCCAACATGGCCGAAGATTGCCAGCAGACCGGCTACACTGGCTGCCAATGCGATAAACCCGGCACCGCAAATCAAGGTACCGTGATACATCAGGCCGGCCAGCGTGAGCATTACACTAAAGAAACCAAAAATGCACAGCAGGCCTTTGGGGAAGAGCTCGCTGGCCTGAGCGCTGCTGAAGGTCATGTCGCAATAAGCCTTCCATTCCAGTCCGCAGGCGGTGATTAAAACGACGGCGGCCATGATAAACAAAATTTCGCTAAGGGTGAAATATTCGGGCCTTCGTGAGACGTTGCGGCGATAGAAGGTGTGACTGGCCAGGATACCGGCAGCGGCACACAGCCATGTCCCGAAGATACCGTTGAAGACAGGAGTGAACGATGCAACCTGGGATGGCAGAAAGAACAGCCCGAGAAGGCTTAATCCCATCGCCAGAAAACCCATGCCCTGCATCCATGAGCCGGCGTAGAGAATCCCGGCGGCAATCAGAATCACGGATTCGACCGTCCAGCCGATGACGAGGGCGTACGTCTCGAAATACAGAGGCAGGGCCGCGGTCAGAAACGCGGTGCCGGCAATCCCCATCGCTGTCCACAGGTTCTGGTCCTGTTTGCATCGGACTCGTGAAACGACAGCGGCGATCCAATAGGCCGCACCGAGCAGTGCGGTACAGAGGGCCATTTCCGGGCGGAACAGTTCTTCGAGCATCGTCCACAGGTAATAAAAGGTAATGGTCCCGGCTGCACAGGGCAGGAGGAGGTCTTCGCCGCGGGTGACGGCTTGTCTGACCCAGCCATACAGCAGCGGCATGACCAGATACACCACAAAGAATACGCCCAGCCATAGTCCGGCAATCAGCAGACGGGTTGGATGGGCTTCGGTAAAACTCAAGATGGGCCGGGTGAATTTTTCAAACCACAGGATATACAGCAGAAAAGTGCCGATAAAGGCCAGCAGGTTAACCGCACGCCAGTGGCGGAAGAACGCACATCCCATCGCACCGAGGCTCAGTATCAGGACATAGCCGAACAGATGATGCGGGAGGTTCTGGCCCGTGGACAGAAACAGCGGTGTGGCATATCCACCCAGCAGCGACAGGATGGCTACCAGCACTTCATCGAGCAGGACCGCGTAGGCCATGGCTGCGATAGTGATGACAATGGCGGCGGCAAAAGCCGGGGTGCTGTCGACCAGGTGATATCCCCGGTAGGCCCAAAACACGGCGGCATAGAGCAGGGCAAAGCCCATGGCGCTGACCCCTTTGGCAACGACTTCATAGCCGCGGCGACGGGTGATTTCGCCAATCACAAAGGCCACGATCCCGCCTGCGGCGACGGCACTCACGCGTGCCCAGGGCCCCAGCCAGGCTTCATCGATAGCATGCTTGAGGATGAAACCGACGGCAGCAATCACACAGACGATGCCGGCAACCAGAATCCACTGGGTACCGATCTGCTGTTCCAGCCCTTTGCGAATAACCGGCTGCGGTTCTGCAGGCCGGGGT
>JAFGQP010000303.1 GCA_016935635.1 Sedimentisphaerales bacterium | reverse complement strand
GCCCCGCGCCGCATCAGCAACTTGGCCAAGCCGCTGGTGCCGATGCCTCCGGCCCCGATGAAATGGTATGTCTTCCCTGAAAATTGGTTCATCTCTAAATCCATTTAAAAGTAAGGTTGTGATATCTTAACGCACTGCACGCCTTTATTCAAGACCTATTGAAACGCTATTTTTGCCCAATACTTCAGGCAACCGCTAAAAATTGAATAATGCACGGCCACGGTGGCCGTACAACAAGAATTTCACGGGCAAGATGCCCGTGATACCTAATTATTCGAGGTTCTTTTCATTACATCGCCAAACCGTCGTAAAAAACTTGACTTGCAGTCTTGATTTCGATACAATTTGGACATTCACAGGAAGTAATTTTCAGTATAGGAGGCCTTTCGACAGGGACAGGTTTGGGGAGGCATCCGGTTAATTATGGTTTTTTGTCAGGTTTTTGTGATGCAATTGGGGGTCGTGGAGCAGGAAGTGGCGGAAAATGTGAGGGAACAGTCAGAGTGAGCTAAAAAGAAAGGATAGAAGGATACGATGGAGGCATTTTTGCGAGTTCTTATTATTGCTGCGGTGATGGTCTGTTCGGTCAATGGGTTTGCGTATTCCGGTGGGGATGGGTCGGCAGAGTTTCCTTACCAGATCGCCAATGTGGATGACTTTATGCAGCTTTCCGGTACGCCGACTGACTGGAGTAACAGTTTTGTTCTTACGGCCAATATTAACTTGTCCGGCCGGACGTTTACCCAAGCCCCGATTGCGCCGACCTTTTCATCGGTTTTTATGGGTACTTTTGAAGGAGACAATCATACCATTTCTAATCTTAAGATCAACGCACCAAATCAAGATTACATTGGTCTGTTCGGTAATGTCAGTTCGGGCGGAAAAATTTATAACATCAAACTTGATGGTGTCGATATTCAGGGACGCAACTATGTTGGTGGACTCGTGGGGGATAATCAATACGGCAGAATTACATCCTCTTATGTAAGCGGTTCAGTAGCCGGAATTTCTTTCGTAGGGGGAATGGTAGGTAATCAATACCGTGGTGCGTTGACTTCCTGCTATGCGTCGGGAATTGTCAGTGGTACCGAAAACAACGTTGGAGGATTAGCGGGTAAAAATGAGTCCGGCACATTTACATGTTGTCATGCGGCAGGGTCAGCAACAGGTTCAGATTATGTTGGCGGATTGATAGGATGGAATTACGGTAAGATACAATTCTGTTATGCGACAGTTAATGTTGGCGGGATATCTCCTGTCGGGGGCCTGATTGGTTATATCCACGAAAGCATGGTGAGTTACTGCTATGCGACGGGCACAGTGAATGGAAGCGGAGGGGGGCTGATAGGATCGGTTGATTATCTGAGCACAGTTTTCTCCTGTTACGCAACCGGCTCTGTTATTGGTTATGGTGGGCCTATTGGCGGTTTGGTAGGAGATAATAGCGGCATCATTATGTCCTGCTATGCAATCGGCGAAGTAGATGTCATAGATGGAGATGCCGGCGGATTAGTTGGAATTAATCATGATGGAAATGTCAGAGATAGTTTTTGGGATACTGAATCATCCGGCTGTATAACCAGTGCAGGCGGAACAGGAAAAACAACAGAGCAAATGAAGACTCTTCAGACCTTTTTGGATGCAGGATGGTTGTTTCTTCAGCAGGATAAATTGGTTGCTGATTGGATAATGCCTGTGAATGATTACCCAAAACTGACCTCTGAGGTGTATATGCCTGTGACGATCCCCAACCTTAAGGGTTTAACCGAACAACAGGCGAAAGATGCTCTCGATGCTGTTGGATTGGTTAATGGTCAAACATATTCGGTTTATGATGTTTCAGTGGAGATGGGCATAGTCTCAGAAACATTCCCCAAGTCAGGAATAACTGTTTATGCCGGTTTAACCCCCGTACATGTTTTACTTGCCAAAGGAACCAAGTATGGTGGCGGAAATGGTTATCTTTCCAATCCGTATAAAATTGTATCCATCGAGCATCTGCTGGATATGGTTAATGTGCCCGCCGATTGGAACAAGGCATTTGTTCTTGCCTCTGATATTAATTTAAAGGGTTTGCCATTCATGCAATCTCCTATTGCTCCGGATATAAGCGCTTCCAGTGGATTCAGTGGTACGCCTTTTACAGGCACTTTTGATGGAAATGGCCATGCTGTTTTGAATCTGACAATTTCAGAGCCAAGCAAGGATTTTGTCGGCTTTTTTGGATATGCTGAAAATAACTATAAAATAAAAAATACCAGTATTAAGAATGTTTACATAAAAGGCCGCGACAATGTGGGTGGATTAATAGGCCAGGCTTGGTGGCCTGGTATGATATCGTCATGCTATGTAAACGGCGTGGTTAATGGTTCTCAATATGCTGGCGGGCTGGCAGGTTTTAATGGCGGAGAAATGACATCTTGTATTTCAAATACAATAGTAGGCGGCAGTTATTATATTGGTGGGTTGATTGGATACAATGAATGGGCAATAACATCCTGTTGTGCTCATGGTATAGCCAATGGCTATTCTTTTGTTGGTGGGCTGGTTGGACACAACTATCAAGGTAAATTGATTGTTTGCTATTCGACAGCATCCATAACAGGCTCCGCATATGTTGGCGGGCTGTGCGGGTACAAGACTACTGGCGGCAATTATCAGGATACCGGCAATTTCTGGGATACGGAAACATCGGGGATAGTGACCAGTGCGATGGGAACAGGTAAGATGACCGCCGAGATGAAGACGCTTTCGACGTTTGTAGATGCGGGGTGGGATTTTACCAATGAGACAGCCAATGGAAGCAATGACACTTGGCGGATGTGTGTTGATGGCGTGGACACTCCGCGGCTGAACTGGGAGTCAATGACCGGCGATTTTTCTTGTCCGGATGGGGTGGCGATGGAGGATTTGGATTATTTTGCGATCCGGTGGCTGATGGAAGGTTGTGCTGAGGCCGGGGATTGTGACGGGGCGGATCTGGATGGGGACGGTGCGGTGGATTTGGCGGACTGGGCGGTGTTTGCGGGGCGGTGGCTGGAAGGAGTATAGTATTTTCATCTTCGGATTTTCCCCAACCGAAGACCCCTATCTTCTGTTCTTTATCGGACTGACGGCACTGTCTATAATGCCCATCTTAAAAACAGAATTCCTTTTCCCCCGCGTTTTCTGTGTTAAAAAACGTTTTTTTTCAGAAAAATACCATCAACCTGCATCTTTGGGCGGCGTCCTATCCATTAGAAGGGTTTGAGGTGTCATGTTGAATAGTGAGGAATAGCCGATTTCTTTGATAATTGAATACGTGATTTTTGCCGGTCTCTATGCAGGATGAGATTGATTTTTCTCACAAAAAAGAGTAAAATGAGAGAAAAACAATCGGCAGGTTTTATTACGTGGACACAGAACGCACAAAAACGCCCCAAGAGACGGCAAAGCAGGTCGAGTGGGCCGAGCGTTTGTTCGCGGAGTATCACACCTATATACGCGCGACGATCAAGTATTTTCTCAAAGATCCCCTGGAACAGGAAGAATTATATCAGGAAATCTTTGTATATTTTATTCACAAGCAAATCCCTGACGATGTTGTTCGCGTTCCCTCGTATTTGTATCGGGTGATTCTGGATCGCGTTCGTGACCGAAAACGCAAACAAACCCGCTATTCGAATCGACTGCAACTCTACGCTTATGAGCAATCCGCCCGACAGTCCGATGAGGCTGACTTATTCCCCCATCGTGAGCAGATTGAAGAAGTCTTTGCGCTTATTGATACGCATTTGACGGAAAAAGAAGCGGATGCGGTTGTATTCCGATACAAACATAATCTTGATGTAGAGGAAATAGCCCGAAAGATGAATGTTAAACCAAGGACGGTTTCGCATTATTTATCCGAGGGGCTAAAAAAACTCAGAAATAAGCTTCTCAAGGACGACGAGTAAAGAGAAGAGGGAGTATCTTATGAAATGCCAAACAGAACAAGAATTTTATTACAGTTATATTGAAAAGGATTTTGAGGCCATTCCGCCGGAACGGCTGGAGCATATCCGCGCGTGTCCGACCTGTCTTGAGCAGATTGCGCTGCTTGAGCAGATGGTGACCTCAAAAGCAGCGGGCGATCCGCTGATACATCAGAATCTTGCGCTGCATTTTCGTTTGCTTGATCAATGGGTTGACTGCGATACGATCAAGCCCTTTCTGCCCCTTTTGGCGATCCACTCCTTGCCGGTGCATATCGATACGCCGGTAACGGCTCATGTAGCATCGTGTCCGGCGTGTCGGGCAGATCTGGATCGCCTTCTTTTGCTCAAGTTAGATGAGGCTCAATGGGTTGAGGCATCGCGTGTTTTGGCGACGGATACG
>JAFGQP010000302.1 GCA_016935635.1 Sedimentisphaerales bacterium | reverse complement strand
TATCCCATCCCATCGATTTCTCCTTAAATATCTCATAGATAATATCTTAAAATGGGCCTTGATAGGCCTAAAAAAATAAACTTTTTTAAATATCATGGTCAAAAATTCCACAAACTAATTTTATTTTCTCGTCCTCACGGCCTGATACAGGCTTTTCTAAACATCTTCATAAATCAAGCCTTGAAAATAAGTTAGCGTTTCAACGAAAAACAATCAAAACAAAAACGTCATTTATGCTTCACAAATTTTTAAAAAATAATAGCTTGTCAGCCCCCAAAGAGGTATAGTGTTTTGCGGTGAACGCATCATTTGTAGGTTGGGATAAAAGTGGAGGCTGCAACTGTGATTTGACATTGTTTTTGCCCAGCCCGCGATTGATCATCAACCCTTTGCTCTTTTAAAATGATTATTTCGGTCTGGTTAAATGACCGATGACTAAGCTCTTTCCTCCTCCTCCAGTCGGGCTGATGCGTCCTTCGGACACAGGCCCGACATTAAAAATCACCGACGATGAGTCGGATTCTATAAACTCTTTCCTCCTCCAAGCCGGGCCTGGGACTTCAAACCGCGTCTCAGGCTCGGCGTCTTTATGGCCCGTCGTGCAGCCTGAAAACCCGGGCCTATGACAAAAACCCCTATTTCCGGTATTTCATAGTGTTGATTTTCATCCTCACGCATGGTATTCTTCCTATGTTGAATACAACAGGAAAGGACGAACCCTATGCGGTCTTTATGGATAACCAGTACGGTACTCTGCGTTGGCGCAATGCTGGCAGGCGGTTGTGTAGAACGTAAATTAACTATTCTAACCAGCCCTGCCGATGCCGTCGTATGGCTGAATGACGAAGAAGTTGGCCCGACGCCGGTAACAGTCAATTTTAACTGGTACGGAGAGTATCGCGTTCGCATCGAAAAGCCGGGGTATGAAATCATTAACACCCACAATACGATGAAACGGCCCCTGCATGATGTGTTTCCTTTTGACTTCTTTGCTGAATGCCTCTGGCCGGGCCGGATTGAGGATTCCTATACATGGACCTATGATTTAGCGCCGTATCAGGCTGTCAGTGCAGACCAGCTCATCCAACAGGCCCAGGACGCTCATGATCGTTTTTCTGCTGAAATGGAAACCGCCAAACAGCAAATCAATGCTGTTCAGGCTGAGAAAAAATAGAAAATGCATTTAGATTGCCGCCCGGTATCCCTGACCGTGGACAGTCTTAACAAAATTGCGTGCCTTGCCTAATTTCCGCCGAAGTGCAGCAATATGCACATCCACTACTCGTTCGCTATTGCCGTTCTCCGAGGGTTCCTGCAGGTATTTGCTTAAATCCGTACGCGACAAAATTGCCCCGCCTGCCTGGATTAACGCCTGGAGAATATTGAATTCCGCCCCCGTCAACTGCACCGGCTGGCCTTCAACAAATGCCTGACGCCCGGAGGGAAAAATCCGTATCGGCCCGGCCGCGAGTACCTGTTTGACATTCTGACCGTCCGGATACGCCCTGCGCAGGACCGCCTCCATCCGGGCCACCAGAACTTTGGAACTGAAAGGCTTTGTAATATAATCATCCGCCCCGACACTGAGCCCCACGATAATATCCGTTTCCGAATCCTTGGCTGTCAGCAGAATAATCGGGATATGGGCTGTCTGGGCATCATTTTTCCACTGTGTTGTCAGGCGGATTCCGGACACATCGGGCAGTAGTATATCAAGCAATACTATGTCCGGTTTTTCGAGTTTTATGGCAGAATTCGCCTCGGCCGCGTTTTGCGCTGTACGGACGATGTAACCTTCGCCGGACAGGCTCATATTGAGCAGCTCCAGCAAATCCTTCTGGTCATCTACGATCAACACTTTGGCGTTCATACATTACTCTTAAGGAGTTATTAATAAATAACAAAGCAGCTCTTAACAACAATTATCGGCTTTTAGCATGGATTTGTTTACCAAACCCCCTCCAAAAATAAAAAAAGCCGCTTAGCAGCGGCCAAACAGAAATAAATGACTTAAAATGACTAATTGGCGATCGTCCTCCATCCCTGATTAAGCTCTTCGAGTATACCAATCACCTCCTGAATCTTGCGGGAATCCTTTTGAAGATTGGCTTCGGACAAATGGCGATGCATAAAGGTATAAAGCGATCGCAGATTTTGGGCAACCTGGCCGCCCTGCTCCATGTTCAAAACGGTATTCAGTTCAAACAGAATATCCTGAGCTTTGCTGATATGATTGCCTTTGGCGGCCATATCATTGCGCTGCAGGTCCTGTACCGCCTGACGCAGAAATTTGATCGCGCCGTCATAGAGCATCACCACCAGCCGTCCCCGGCTCTGGGTGGTTATTGCCGTTTCCTGATAGGTATTGAATCCATTCATTGCCGACTCCCCTGATACTCGCATGAAATCATCACATTATCCACTGGTCAGCCTGTCGTACCTGTCGACAGAAGCGGATGATTGAAAAGGATGACTGCGGCAAATACCGCAGTCATCCTGAAAAGACTACATCCAACCCAAACTTACCGCAGCAGGCTCAGAGCCATCTGAGGCATGTTGTTGGCCTGGGCCAGCATGGATACACCGGCCTGAGCAAGCACCTGGGTCCGTGTCAGCATAGCCATTTCCGTGGCAACGTCAACATCAGAAATACGGGACTCAGAAGCCATCATGTTCTCGGCCTGGATATTCAGCACTTCATTGGTGCTTTCCAGACGGTTCATCATATAACCGAGGCTGGCGCGGGCGCTGTCCTTGCGCTCAATCGCGGTGGTGACCAGGCTCAGAGCAGTCTGGGCATTGGTGCCATCGGTACCACTGATGGATACAGTGGCGCTGTCCACACCAAGTGCGGTGGAACGAACGTCCACGGAATTGACGGTAATGCTGGAATTTTCACCAAAGTGAATCACATTGGCGGCACCGGCGCTGTTAAGCATGTTAATGCTGTTGAACGTGGTGGTTCCGGCAATACGATCGATTTCAGCGATCATCTGCTTGAACTCGTTGTCCATAATCTGCCGCTGCTGTTCGGAATAGGATCCGGTTGCAGCCTGTTCGGCCAGTTCCTTCATGCGAATCAGGGCACTGTCGATAACCGCCATCGCACCTTCCATCGTCTGAAGCATACTGATTGCATCCATCGCGTTACGGGTGCCCTGCTTGATGACGGCGATATCCGCACGCATCAATTCACGGACCGCCAACCCGGCAGCATCGTCCTTGGCGCTGTTGATTCGCAGACCCGAAGACAATCTTTCGATTGACTTGGACAGCTTGTCATAGCTTGTGCCGAGGTGCCGTGCGGAATTTTCCGCCATAATGTTGTTCTTAATTGCCAGCATGTTTGTGACTCCTTTAATAGAAAAAGGTTTTTACTTGCCCCTGTCAGGCTCTTTTTTATTCACGGGTTACGCTGAGTCCAACGCAACACAGTCCATTATCGCTGAAAAAAAAATGCTCTTAAGGCCTCAAAAAACGGGTTTTTCGCAAAATCAGACAAGGACCGATATTGCTGTGTGCCATGCGGGTGAAAGTGGAGATTGAGCGTAAATTATTTTTTTTATTTTTTTGAAATGGTTTGAAAGCGTGCGTCGGTGCCTGCCCAGGCAGTATAAACCCTGTTTCTGACGCAGACGGCATGAACGGAACACCCTGCCCCGGCCCACCCAGACAGCCAGTATGATTCATAAGGATTTTATAGGGCAAATAAAATAACACGAACCTGCGGCGCTGTGCAGGCGGCAATCCATATGCCTTTTTGATGAATTGGCATAAAAAAAGGAAATGCATCCGGTAAAACGCATTTCCACACGCAGGCCCTTCTGAATCGTGTTTTATGCGGAGATTTGTCTCCACGCCCCTGCCAGGTCTTCAAAGATGCGAATCAGCCGTTCCAGAAGAACTGTGTCGTTTTTGATATTCACCTCGTTCAGACGGGTCCAGACAAACGTGTACAGCGACCGAAGATTTTTGGCGATGTCGGCCCCGACGTCCATATTCAGGGAGGCATTCAATTCAAAAATGATTTCCTGTGCCCGCCCCAGACAGATGCTCTTGGCGGCATAATTCTGTTTGTGAATCTCCGTGTGAGCCTGTTTCATAAACCGTACTGCGCCTTCATAAAGAAGCACAACGATTTGCGAACGAGTCTGGGTGGTTACGGCATTTTGCCTGTAGATTGCTGCGGGGTTCATACAATCACTCCACGTGACTGACACATTGCGTGCGATCACGTATACTTAACAAATACCATTTTGCCGCGAGGATAACCACAAAACACAATGAAACGGTATATAGCCGCGCCTCGGGCGAACAATTTCTCCAGGAACCGTATCTCTCTTCCATAACGAGGACGACCGGGCCATTTGAAACGCCCGGCCGTCCCTCTATCATGGTAAGAAGTCTTTTTAATTATCCCTGCAGCAGGTTCAATGCCATCTGCGGCATCGTATTGGCCTGAGCCAGCATCGAGATACCGGCCTGGGCAAGCACCTGGTTGCGTGTCAGTGCCGCCATTTCTGTGGCCACATCCACGTCGGAAATACGCGATTCGGCAGACATCAGGTTTTCGGCCTGAATGTTGAGCACCTCATCGGTACTTTCCAGACGGTTCATCATGTAACCAAAGCTGGCGCGGGCACTGTCCTTGCGTTCAATTGCTGTAGAGATCAGAGTCAGAGCAGCCTGAGCGGCTGTTCCATCGGTCCCGGCAATCGAGACCGTCGCACTGTCCACTCCCAGTGCAACGGAGCGTACGTCCACCGAACCGATATTGATATAGGAACCAATGCCGAAATGGATCGTCTGCGAACCGGAGGCGCTGTTAAGCATGTTAATGCTGTTGAACTGCGTCGTCTCGGCAATACGATCGATTTCAGCAATCATTTGCTGGAATTCATTGTTCATAATGTTGCGCTGCTGCTCGGAATAGGAACCCGTTGCGGCCTGCTCGGCCAGTTCCTTCATGCGAATCAGCACCGCATCGATCGAGGCCATCGCACCTTCCATTGTCTGAAGCATGCTGATGGCGTCCTGGGCGTTGCGGGATCCCTGTTTGATCACCGCCACGTCGGCACGCATTAATTCACGAACCGCCAGTCCCGCCGCATCATCTTTGGCGCTGTTGATGCGAAGACCGGAAGACAGCCGTTCGACAGACTTACCCAAAGCATCATACGCTTTGCCTAACTGTCGGGCGGCGTTTTCAGCCATAATGTTATTTTTGATGGCTAACATGTTTGATTCTCCTTACCAATGATAGGTTTTCTGACAGCCTCTATTTCCGATAAAAACTTTCACTTCTTATTCCATCTTCACTCATTATCGGAAGATGTTTTTAAAACTTTAGCTTTTTTAGGTCTGGTAATTTTAAGTCTCTGTAAAAACCTGAAAAGCTCATCATTTCCATGGCTATTATCGGTAATACCGTCAATTACTTTATATCGGACGTGAAAAAACAACACTATCAGCACGGATATGAAAGTCGTTAGTTATAGGGCCACAATGACTTACGAAAAGAACAAAAATAACAGTGCCGCCACTAAAAGGCCTGTTCCCGTCAGCCGCAGCAGATAAATCCCCCTGGACTGACGCTCCATGGGAACCGCAACAAACGCATTCCAGACCAGCCCCATTATAAACACGAATAACCCCCGCCAGGACAGAACAATATTAGGTATTGTGACATTGCCGGCCAGATGGATTGCTGCCATGTACAATCCTATCCCCCCCCAGCAGCATCGCACCAGCAAGAGCGAACAGGAGGTAATCGACTTTCTGAATCCGGTATTGCCTGTAGCCGGGCAGCGCCAGGATCATCACCCCGATGACTCCCATACACAGCTGAAGCCATAATAAGCCCGTGAAAGGCGACATTAATTCAACCGTCCTGCGTGTAAATATATCACCAATGGAATAACTCAATGCCGCAAGAACGGCCAGACCGATTGACAGCCAGGGAGCGCTTCCGTGCCCGCCCTGCGCTTTTTGCTGTCGTCCCAGGCCAAAGAACACAATGGCCAGGCTGGACAAGCCAATTGACACATAAATTCCACCGGTAAAAGCCTCTTTGAGCCAGAATCCGGCCAGTAACGCCACCATGGGAATCTTCAACCCCAATAGCGGCGTAACCATGCTGACATCTCCTTCCTGAAGCGCCCTGCCGAATAACCAGTGGCCCACAAAGACAAATAAAGTCATCGCCGCAAACGCAATTGACGCATCAGAAGGAATGCCCTCCTGAATGAAAAGCAGTGCTGCCGCTGCAAACAGGCCAGAAGCAGCATTGATGCCGAAGATGACATAGCCGGCATTACACAGACGATATCGCAGCAGGATTTTGATACCCATGGAAAAACCAGCCATGAGAATCGCACTTAAAAACGATAAAACCAAAATCATGTTGCCCCCGACGACAATAGCCCAGCCCCGGATAGCATTTTATGAACAATAATAAGATGACATTTCAAGACAATTGCCATCTTAATACAAAGGCTTGTGATCAGGATTTTTTCCGACATAAAATTCTCTTTATTGTTTATCTATTGTGGAATTATGCCAGAGTGTTGTAGTTTTGCAAGAGGGATAACGGCTCAAATGAGGGATGTAAGCTTGGGAAGGCGGGGTCAGATGCCAAATTGGATTAATTTTTCAGCAGCAGCTCGAATCATTTCCGGCTTGTCAAACTGGCCGGATTCAAGTTCTTTGCAGACTCGTTCAACATCAAAGGCGTCATCAGCAGAAATTGTCCGCGACTTTTCAAGGTAGCGCCAGACGCCGGACTCTATGCCGTCAGCTTGAACTGAAGCTTTGTGTTTTGGGCCTTGAGCAACCGGCTGGTACGGCGACTCTGAAAGACCGAGAATCTGTTTGGTATCGGAATTAATCTGCATTTTCTACTTTCTGAAAGCGCACATTACGCTTTTCAACGTTTATTTTCGCAGATTCCGACCGATACTTTAGTTTTTTTCAGAATTTTTTTGTGTTGATTGCATTATGCATACATATTCAGAGCATTTGGATCGTAATCCTTTTCTTTGGAGGGAGTTACGGATGACTGCTGCGCTGTCACAGAAGCAGAACCCAACGAAGAACCCGAACTGCGCGAGGCATGATAATTCGCCTGGCCTGCCAAATGCTGCTGGTCGGCAGTACTGAATCCCTGTGAGAAGGACTCATTTTGCTGCTGTGACGAATTCTGCATAGGAACGATTTCGATGCGTCGAACGGTCAGGCCGCTTTCAGCCAGTGCCGCAGCAATCTGGGGGGCACTCTTTTCAATATCCTTGCGAACTTCGTTATTCTGAATTTCTATAAGTCCTTCTATTTGCTCATCTTGCTGCCTGAATGTAATGCGAACAGCCCCTAATTCCTCCGGACTGAGCGACACACGAATCTGCTGTGCCGAGCCGGCAATCGTAGTCGGAATCGCAGTTAATATCTGTTCAATGGGTTTTTGAAACAGATTCGAGGATGGCGCCTGGACCGCTTGATTGCCGCTTGCCGGAGCTGTCTGAATATCAGCAGATTCATTCTGGAAATTCACATTCACGACATCACGAGTCATTAATTGTTGTGGATGGTGCGGCTGAACCACAGTGTATGCGATATTTTTAGTCGACATTACAGCCTTGTCATGAACTGTGTCAGCGCTTTCACTAACATCAGGAGAAGCGGTATTATCGGTCTTTTCGAGAAGACTGCTTGGCTGTTTGTATAAATTCTGAATCGTGTTTTTCTTGATTACATTGGCTTCAGGATTTTGAGACATTCTCGCCTGATTTTGTTCGGTTTGATTTTGTGCCGTCAGATTAACAACCGTGGCCGCGTTCAATCTGCCGGGATTTTCGGCTTGTCCGGTTTGATATTGTACATTTTCGGACTGCCCTGTTGGTGTCAGCGAAGTGGCAGCGGCAGTGTTGACTTGAGGTGTCGTAATTACCTGAGCATCCGGCTTATTTTGGCTATTCTGTAGTGCTATTTGCGGCACTGTGATTTTATTTTTGGGATTGTTGTCCACAGGTGCAAACAAATCAACATTATTCGTTTTCTCCTGATTAACAGTATTGGTCGCTATTTGTTTATCCGTACTTATTGGCATGGCCGTGGAAACCAATGCATTCGGTTTTATCATTGGATTTAGATTCCTGGAGCGAACAACTGGAGATGAATAATCCTGACTGGGGCTCGAGTAGGATGCGTTTTGCGGCTGCTGAGCAAGAAAATTTGTCGCTATCATCTGAGTCGCATTGACTTCTGCTGTATCCGCGGCCACACTATTATTTTTTTCGTTGGGTTTCTGTGTGCGTCCCTGAAGCGGCGAAACTAATCCCTGATTAATCAACTCAGGCTGCTGCTCTTTGTCTGGATTTTCGGAATCCGGACTTTTTTGATCTTCTAATTGCTTTTTCAATACCCTTCTGAAATCAGATGCATCTTTGGTCTCCAGACTCTGGCCGACAGATTCGTCCTGAGGATCCTGAACTGCTGTTTCCTGTGACACGGGGGTCTTTTCAGATGGTACTTTACGCAAAGAATCCGTGGATAGACTGTCACCTCCAGCCCGTACCGGCTGATTGAGTATCTGACCTAAATTTAATGCTAATTCTGTCATAAAAGCTCCGTATATAAAGATTCCATATTATTGAGCAATTCTGGTGCCAGATACCAGCAGGGAATACGCTGAATACATATAACTCATTAATACAAATATTGTTACCGTGATTTTGAAAAGTCTTTTTTCTAACATCACCCAGAAGTTTTTACCTGTTTATGAAAATAAAGTGTGTATGAAAGGTAAACATTTCCTATTGCGATATAACGCATACAGTAACTCCCTTATCATTTAAGTGATTAAAAAAATTCAAAATATTCCAAAAATTCTATCTCCTTTTTCCAATTCTAATGCGGCATATTCATGTCCCTGCGGCAGAAGGGCCTCATACAATTTCTCAGGGGAGACTGGGGTCGGCCCCAATAGTGTTCGGCACTCGATTTGCGTAAGTAAGGGTACTATTTTTTACCAAGGCCAGATTTTATGATTGCGCGCG
>JAFGQP010000301.1 GCA_016935635.1 Sedimentisphaerales bacterium | reverse complement strand
GAATCTTCTGAATAAAAATACAATCGAGGTATTGTAATGAAAAATATGACGCTGCCAGCCTTTCAGAAATGCATTAATCCCGCCTGCGGGGCGACGTTTGACTGCATGCAAACGATGTTTGAATGCCCCCGGTGCGGCGACCTGCTGGATGTCTGTTACGACTGGGATAAAGCCCAAGTGCCTTCCAAACTGTCCGATTTCGGCAGGCGCTGGGCCAATCGTCTGGAGCGGCTGGACTTTTCCGGCGTCTGGCGGTTTCGTGACCTGCTGAACTTCTGCCCGGATGAATGCAAGGTCTCCGTCGGCGAAGGTCAGACGATTCTGCAGCAGGCCTGCGGGCTGGCCAATGAGCTCGGGATGAACCCGGCCGGACTGTTTCTGCAATATGAAGGCATGAATCCCTCCGGGTCGTTCAAGGATAACGGCATGACGGCGGCGTTTTCCCACGCCAGGATGGTCAAGGCCGTTTCCAGTGCCTGTGCCTCGACGGGCAATACCTCCGCCTCGATGGCTCTGTATGCCCGGGCCTGCGGACTCAAGGCGACGGTCTTTATCGGCGACGGCAAGATCGCCTATGGCAAGCTCAGTCAGGCGATGGATTACGGCGCTTATACCATTCAGATTCGCGGCGATTTTGATGACTGCATGCGCCAGGTCCAGGATGTCTGCCGCAAGCTGAATATCTACCTGGTCAATTCGCTCAATCCCTTCCGCCTGGAAGGCCAGAAGACCATCATGTACCGTATTCTCGAAGGCCTGAACTGGCAGATTCCCGACTGGATTGTCGTTCCCGGCGGCAACCTCGGCAACTCCAGCTCGTTCGGCAAGGCCTTCATGGAACTCAAGCAGCTCGGTCTGATCGACCGCGTCCCGCGTCTGGCGATTATCAACGCCGCCGGCGCCAATACGCTGACTGAACTGGTTAACGATCACGGGCTTTGCTGGAATAACAGCCGCGTGGATAATGCCAAAATCGATGCCTATTACGCCAAACTCGATGCGGCAGGCTATAAGCCGCATACCATTGCCTCGGCAATCGAGATTTCCCGGCCGGTCAATCTCAAAAAATGCCTGCGGGCGCTGGATGTCTGCAACGGTATCGTTCGCTCCGTGACGGATGCCGAGATTCTTGATGCCAAGGCTCAAATTGGCAAATACGGTCTGGGTTGTGAACCGGCCTCCGCGGCGACGATTGCAGGTTTGAAATACCTGCTGGCTGACGGCACGATTGACAAGAACGCCCGTGTTGCCTGCGTCCTGACCGGCCATGTCCTCAAGGACCCGGACGCCACGGTTAACTACCACAGTAAAAAACAGGGTCCGTTTGCCAATCCCCCGGTGCAGGCTCCCAACGATCTGGATCAAATCATCGCGTTGATGAAACAATAACGGTTGCTCCCGGCAGACGGTTCGCCGGGCAGCAGAAAAAGTGTCCTGTGAATCAGGACCAGGGTTACTGAGAAATCGCATAGGAGAGCGACGATGGCTGGAAGGATGTGCTGGATTATTCTGGCGGGATTGTGTTTGGCGGGTTCGACGGTATTTTCGGAATCGAAAAACGTTTCGGCTTCAGACTACGGCAGGGCAGCGGTGCAGACTGTTATTCGGGTGGATGCCCAGTGCCGTATTTATTGCGATATCCCGGACTGGCCCGCCATTATCGGCAGGGAGATGCCCGTCCAGATTCGCGGGCTGGAACCGCAGCAGGATTTTGACCTCAGTGTACGTCAGTATATTCTGGATACACTCAACGCTGCGTTACAGAAAAAGCCGGCTCAGTCCGATCCCAATCAGCCGGCCGCGCCAAAAGTGCTGTTGAAGCATATTCAGCGGGGCCAGAGTTTCTGCCTGGTGGCGGATGTGGAAGTCAAGGGGCAGGATTTGGGACAGATGCTGGTTGAAAAGGGCTACGCCAAACGCCTGATTGTGCCGAAAACATCTGCTTTATCTGAAGGGCAGGCTCAGTCGAAAGACTCCGCTGTACAAACCTCATCTCAGGAGGCTCAGAAAGAAGGATATGTCGCCGCAAAGAACGGCAAGGTGTTTCACAAGCCCACCTGCCCCCATGCCCGCAGGATGAAGGACAATACGAAAGTGACTTTCAGCACGCGGGAAGATGCCGTTGCGTCGGGACGCCGTCCTTGTTTGACCTGCAATCCGTAAAGGGGGCTATTCCGGCAGGTCATTGATGGCCTGATGCGGTTCTTTGGCCAGTTTCTTTCGCAGGCGGGAATATACCGACGGCGGCAGCAGTTTAGACACGTCGCCGCCCAGTGTAGCGATCTGCCGGACAATCGTGGAACTGACATAGCCATATTCTTCGCTGGTCATCACAAAGACCGTTTCGATCCCCGCCACGGTGCGGTTGGTCATGGCAAGCTGAAATTCATACTGCACATCGGACAGGTTTCGCAGGCCGCGAAGCATCACATCGGCCTTTTTGCGAGCGGCAAACTCCACCGTCAGGCACTCAAAACTCTCCACTGTGACCCGCGGCATGTCATCGACCAGCTCTCGAATCATCTCGACGCGTTCCTGGATGGTGAACAATTCCGCCTTGCCGGGATTCTGGCCGACACCGATAATCAGGGAATCAAACATCTTGTTTGCGCGGCGAATGACATCCAAGTGGCCATTGGTGATCGGGTCAAATGACCCGGGATAGATTGCAATAACGGATTTATGAGTCATGGGATGCCAGGTTTCTTAATCAGGAGTCTATTTGCCGCCTTTGTCCAGCGATTCCAGCAGCAGCTCTTCGAGGTCACGAGCGCTGTGTTCAACCTGTAATTGATTCATAAAGAATTCCGCGGCACTGAACCGCTGCTCCGCCAATTTTCGGACAGACTCAAACCGGAAGCTTTCCTTGAGCCGGGCCTGCCAGTAACGGTAGTCGATTTTCCGCTTCCAGCTGTCCAGAACCTCCGCTACGCCTTTGCCGTGAATGACATATTTTCGGAATTCGTGATAAAGGCCGACAGCCCCCATATCTTCGAGATTTCGGGCATCGGACAGGATCATCGCCTCAATGATTTCGGTAAAGCGATTTGAAGACTCGACAATGATTTTGTCAATTTTCTCGATTTTCGGCCCTGCCAAAGCCCCGCTGAGGCGGTCGGTGACAATTTGAGTGGAAAAATCTCTTAAATCGGTCTGGCTGACATCGGATAACACCAGCCGGCTGGAGGTGTCCTCCGCATCAGCCCACCGGGCAAATCCCGCATCGGCAAAGTAGGTTGCTGCAATCAGGCAGAATCGATCTACAGGAATACTTTTATCCAGCAATTCCGGCATCCGGCAGATATGTTCGACGTTGCGGAGGATTCGCAGGGTTCTGTCCCAGAGCCAATTGTCATTGACTCCCGTCAGGGTGGGCACTTTCATCGTTTCTTCAGCGATTTGACGAATTACATCCATTTCCGACATAAAAATAGTCTCCTTGGAACAGTTTATTTTCTTATCTCACTTTTTGGCGCTATCGTCAAGGATTTTATACCCAAATCGGAGTATAAAATGCGGCTGAATTCATTTTTATAAGACGTTGATAAAACTATTGTCCGGCAGGTGTTATAGGCATTACATCAGGATTAATACGGAATTTATAAAAAAGTCGGAAAAGTCATTACAATCGTCAGTTAAATATGTTAAAATTTAGAGAAGCAAGTGAAAATTTGCCGTAAAAGTTATAGTAAGTGTTTTGGGAAAGCCGAAGAGTTTTATATTGGTTCCGGTTTCAGGGATGGAATCGGAGGTAAGAAGTTTATTGTCTTTATGGTTCTTCACGGATTATGAAAAAGGATCAGGCACGAACAGCTAAGGTTTTGGTCGCGTTGATGGCATCGATGACGGTGGGAGGCGTAGTCTTGATGACGCTGGACAACCATGAGCCTGCACGCGGGGCATACAGCTTGGCCAGCTATTTGAGGCTGGACTCTGTTGAAGCAGTCACCCTGCAATCCGTAAAAGCCCAGAGAGCCGCCTGGAACGGCATTGAGATCTTCTACAGCCATACCAATCAGGGCGATCTGGCGCAGCTTCGTGGGCAGGGATTAACGGGTTTTCATTTCCTGGTCTGCAATGGTAATGGTGCTGAAGACGGGCAGATTGAATATACCCAGAATTGGTCAAGCCAGAATTATATCGCAGGTTCGGATGGTGTGATTCGGATTTGCGTGATTGCCGACCGCAAAAGCAGTCCCGCAACCGGCAGCCAGCTAAAGCGGATTTCGGCCCTCATCGAGTCGCTGAGCCAGTCCTTTTCGGTCTCGCCCGATAAGATTCGTTATCCTGCGGATTTGCAGTTATAAATTGAATACAATGTGATTCCAAAGCCGGGTTTTGTGCCCGGCTTTTTTTATGTCCATTCTGCGATAATCACATCGGGAATTAAGCCGCAGGAGCAGTTTTGACGATACTATTTGTATGAGTAATATCCAGATTCCAGAAGAGAGTGTCCGATTCATATTTTCCCGTTCATCCGGGCCGGGCGGTCAGAACGTCAACAAGGTCAATACCCAGGTAACGGCCGTTCTGGATATAGAAGAGTGCAGTTTCCTGAGTACTGAGCAGAAGGCCCTGATTCGCGTAAAGCTGGCAAATCGGATCGACAAAAGCGGATGTCTGCAAATTACGGGGAATCGTCATCGCTCCCAACAGTCTAATCGTCTGGATGTGCTGGATCGAATGACGCGATTAATCGCCTCGGCCCTTGTCAAGCCCAAGGTTCGCAAAGCTACGAAAACCACCTATGCTTCCAAACAGCGACGTTTAAGGTCCAAAAAATTGCGTTCTGACATCAAGAAAACTCGCTCAGGACGAGTTTCCCGATTAGAGGATTAAGTCCTTATTCTAAAGCTGTTTACAGTAAAAACGCAAGCGACCTGCCATATCCGGAAAAATACCTAATTTAACAAAACCTCTGATTTCCTTTTTGACAAATACCGATAAAAATGAGTAATCTTTCCAATGGAACAAGGCCGCGTCAAGTTCCCTCGGGACGCGGGCAACCTGGTAACACGAGGGGTTTGTAATGCGGCTCAATACGGGCCAAGGAGAGCAATTGTGAGTATCGGTACAGTGAAATGGTTCAATGAGAAAAAAGGTTTTGGCTTTATTACTCCGGAAGATGGCGGTGAGGACCTGTTTGTCCATTACACCAACATTACTTCCGAAGGTTTTCGCACCCTCAACGATGGGCAGAAAGTGCAATACGAAGCTGCTCAGGGTCGCAAGGGTCTGGAAGCGGTAAAAGTAGAGCCTGCGTAACTGGTTTTACTTCACTTAGCCAATCCAACGGGCCTGTCCACGACAGGCCCGTTTTCGTTGATACACGAAACGGGTTTATTACTGTACCTGCTTTAGCAGACTACGCCGAGATTGGTCATGAAGCTGTCGATGAAGGATTCAGGATGGGTCAGGAGGCGTCGTTTTTTCAGTTCCGCAATCGCCTGGCTGCGGTAGGGTTCTTCGCTGAGGACCGCCATCAGCATCAGGTTTTCAATCCGCTCATACCGGACCAGCCGTTCTTCTTTTTTTACAGGACTCATGGTTGCCCCTTTCGGTTTACGTGTTATACTTATCATTGAGCCGGATTATGAACAATCTCTATTAGCGGCGGATGAAGAATTGGTTAGAGTTTCGTGGAAAAAAGCGGCTTGTCATGCTGATAACGGCTCTTTCTAGAGCTAAACTCAATTTCAAATAGGAGGCTACTATGATTAATGTGATTCGAGGACTGGTTATCATGGCTTTGTTTGGCGGTTTTTTTCAAGCGATGGGGGTAGAACCCGAAAAGCAGTATCTCTGGCCCGACGGCGCTCCCTATGCCAAAGGCACCGAGGAAAAAGATAAGCCATATCTTGATATCTATATGCCGACTGAATCCAACACCGGCGCGGCGATTGTAGTTTGTCCCGGCGGCGGGTATGGCGGCCTGGCGATGGACCACGAAGGCAAGCAGGTGGCCGAGTGGCTCAACGG
>JAFGQP010000300.1 GCA_016935635.1 Sedimentisphaerales bacterium | reverse complement strand
TTGTTTTTTCAGAAATTTTTCCGGGCGGAAACGACGCCCCCGTGATTCTTCAATCAGCGGTTCGGCGGGGGCAACAAATAACTGGCGGCCGGCAACATTGACGGTCACGATACGGACCCGGATGGGCTGGCCCAGAAGGATGCTTTTGCCGGAATGTCGTCCGATAACCGCCTGGGCTTTTTCATTGTAGCGCCATTCGTCCAGACCGAGATCGCCGGGTTCAATCAGGCCTTCGATACCAAACTTGATACATTGAACAAAGACGCCGAAATTCGTCAGTCCGGAAACGACACAATCCATTTCGTCGCCGATTTTCTTGCTGAGCATCTGAAGAATCAAAACCGATTTGAGTTCATGTTCAGCATCGGCGGCCTGGACTTCGGTATAGGATATATGACGGCCGACTTCCAGCAGCTCGGCTTCGGTCAGGACATCTTCAAGACCGATTTTGGCCAGCTGCCCCTTGACGTACAGATCGATCAGGCGGTGAATCATCAGGTCCGCATAGCGGCGGATGGGACTGGTGAAATGGCAATAGTGCCGGTCGGCCAGGGCAAAGTGACCGATGTTCAGCGGCGAATACTCCGCCTTCTGCATGCTGCGGAGGATATACATATTGACAGCGTAGGACAGCGGGGTCTCTTTGACCGAGGCCAGCAGGTCTTGAATCGCGGCTCGGTCCAGATGCCGCGGCACACGAATGCCGCAGAGCTTGACGAACCGGCTGATGTTTTTGGTGCTGACGGCATCGGGGTCGGGATGGATGCGCCGCATGAAGGGGATTCCAAACCGGTCCAGCGCCGAGGCGACCGCGACGTTGGCCTCCACCATGAACATTTCGATGATGGTGTGGGGATAACTGTTATCGGCGGGATGGGCATCGACGACCCGGCCGGCCTTGTCGAGAACCAGTTCCGTCTCTGGCAGGTCCAGGTGAATCATGCCGTTTTTGTCGCGGCGGGCCTCAATGGCACGGGCGAGAATCTCCATATCCTTGAGCAGAGCAGTGACCTCGCCAGGGAATCCTTCGGCCTTGCCTTTGAGAATATGGTCGGCCTGATCGTAGGTTAATCTGGCCCGCGAACAGATGATGCTGTTGGCAAATTCCGTCCCGAGGATTTTGCCCTGCGGGTCATAGTGGATATAGACGCTTTTGGCGAAGCGTTTCTGTCCGGGCTGGAGGCTGCAAATTCCATTGCTCAGGACTTCCGGCAGCATGGGGATAACCCGGCCGGGCAGATAGACGCTGTTGCCGCGGAGGCGGGCTTCCTGGTCCAGCGGGGAATTAAGCGGGATAAAAGTGGCCACGTCCGCAATGTGCACCCCCAGTACCCAGTTGCCTTCGCTGTCTTTGCGAAGGTTGATGGCGTCGTCGAAATCCTTGGCGTCCGGAGGGTCGATGGTGATGATGACCTCGCTGGAGATGTCATCCCGGTCGGGGGCGGTATCAGGCGTGTAGTCCTGAGCGGCCTGATGGGCCTGTTGTCGGCATTCCTCGGGGAATTCATAAGGAAGGCCATACTGGGCGATGATGGCGTTGATTTCGGTGTCGTAATGTCCGGCACGGCCGAGTACCTGGATGATGGCGCCCTGGGCATACATGTCGTTGCGGCGGGGATAGCTGACGATTTCGACGATGACCTTGTCATTTTCACGGGCCCGGCTGGAGTCGGCGTCCTGGACGAGGATGGGGGGATAAAAACCCTTGCCTTCAGGGGTGACATACCAGCCGCCGCCGTTGGCCTTGCGGAGCAGACCCACGAAACGGTTATTGCCGCGTTCGATGATTTCGGTGATGATGCCGGAATAGCGGCTTTGGCCGCGGAAATTGCGTTTGACCACTTTGGCCGAGACGGTATCGCCGTTCATGGCGCCGGCGGTTTCATCCGGCGGTACAAATAAGTCACCGTGGGCATTGCGTTCGAGGGGAACGATAAATCCGAATCCGCGTTCGTTGGCGCGAAATGTGCCGATGATTTTGTTGCTCATCGCCGGCAGACTGACGTTGCGCTGGGCGTCAATGACCAGCTGGCCCTGCAGCCGCAGGTCATTCAATGCGTTTTGAAACAGGGAATATTCCGACGGCCCGTAGCCCATCGCGTCGGCCAGCTTGGCCGGGCTGATCGGTTTATAGTCCCGTCTGCACAGAACCCGTAAAATTTGTCGTTTCAGTAATTCCAAAAAAAACCGTTTCTGGCTGAAATTAGTCCGTCAAGACGCTCGCTGCACGAGGTATTGCCGGTCGGAGGAGCTCAGGTTATCCTTTTAACGGCACCGCAAATACAAAAGGCGTCCGGCCGAAACAGATATCGACCGGGACGCCTTAATTTGTGCAAAAGATTGTCCTAGGCGGCTGAAGTGGACCCTGCTCCCTTGGTCTTGAGGCCGTTGAGCCTTTTGGCCATACGGGATTTGATCCGCGACGCCGTATTCTTATGCATGGTGCTGGTGCTGGCGATCTGGTCCAGCTTATGGGTCAGCTGCTTATATTCCTGCTGAGCCTTGTCAAGATTGCCATCATCAATTGCCGTCAGAAAACGCTTGGTAAAGGTCTTCAGCATGCTCTTGCGAGCACGGTTGATCGTGCGTTGTTTGGCGTTCTGACGAACACGTTTTTTGGCTGATAACGAATGAGCCACGTTTTTCTCCTGTTCACTTACCGTTATTCAATCTCTTACACTGAGAGGTTGGGTCTTCTCGACAAACTATGTCGATTATCATCTTCAGAATCAGCTATTATGCGCGGAAGACCGCAATTTGTCAATACGTTGACTGACGTCTTTGTAAGAAAAGTCGGTTTGGGCCAGTTTTCGGTAGATTTCAAGGGCCATATCGGTTTTATTGGATGCTTCATAAGCCCTTGCCATATTGTATCTTATATCTTTTCCAATGGGGCTGTCGGGCAGATTGCATTCTTTTAAAGCCTGTGAAAAAATATCCACTGCATCATCGCTCCACCCCTTCAGGAGGAAGCAAACGCCCATTTTATCCATCGCAGCTACGCGCAGACGCGGGTCATTGCGGGCGTCCTGCAGCATGGGGATGGCCTTGTCATATTGCTGAGATTTGAGCAGGCATCGCCCATATTCATATTTGAAACGCAGATCCGTCGGGTAATTCTCCACGCACTGCTGATAATAAGCCTGCTCTTTCTGATCCAGCTGATGGATAAGCTGGGCAAGCTGGTCTTTGGGATTCTCATTGGGTAAACCAACGGTGCCTTCCTGAACCTTGCGAATCAGGGTACGAAGCGCCTTGATTTCCAGTTCCATCAGTTTTTTTCGGAAGATGAAATCTCTGGTTTTTTCGTATGCTTCTTTGAGCAGATGTTCGGCTTCCACCATCGCCTGCTTGGTTTCCAAATCCACCAGAGCCTCTGCCAATTGCAGGATATTCGTGGTGGAAGTGGGTGCCTGCTGATATTGGCGACGAGCTTCAATTGCAATCCGGTGTTTGGCATTTTCGCTTTTGACAACATTTTCCTGGGACTGCAACTGTTCCTGATGTTCTCTGTCGTTAATTGACTCTCGAAACGTGGTGGTTTTGCCGTATTTACCTTTTTCCATGGTCATACTGGCCGACAAATCCCGCAGCTCGTCTTTGAGGGAATCATCGTCGGGTTTAAGAGCAATCGCCGCCTGACAGGCAGTGACCGCTTCGGTAAAACGCCCCAATTTTTTCAGGCTTTGTTTCAAGAGCATGTAAGTCTTGAAAGAAGGTTTTGCACTGGCCCGATTGGCGTCAAAGATTAACTGAGCAATCCATTCGGCGGTTCGGGTGCATCCGGCTTCCACTGCGGCAGTCAGCATTTTTTCGGCATAGCCGATATTGTCCGGGTCCTTGGCCAGCAGGTACTCAGCGTTGAAAAGCTGGTCGATTGGGGTTTTGCCGCCGACGCGCTTGATCTGATCCATCATGGAGGGCTTTTTGCCGCCTTTGCCCTGACGGACCAGGGCCAGCTTGCGCAGGCGGGCATGGCCGTCTTCCAGGGCATCCGGAGACAGTTTCAGACCTTCCATATATAAGTCTATGGCATAATCGAAGTTATCGGTCGCAGCCACTTCCTCGGCGCGGGTAAAAAAAGCTCTCGCCTTATCAAGACCCGCATCTAATGTGTCATCATAGTGTTCGATGCGTAACCTCTTTCAAATCTGAGTGTTAAAGCTGATATCTTATCGGCCCAAGCGGGTATTTGTCAACAATAAATGCTTGTTGATTTGACCCCAATATGATATAAAGCCGTTTTATTCATTATTGAAAGGAAAACCTACATGTTATCGGCAATCGCAAAAACAGACCCCAAGGTCTATGAGCTGATTATCGGCGAAAAGCAGCGACAGGAAAACTGCATCCGTCTGATTCCGTCGGAAAATTATGTTTCGCAGGCGGTGATGGACGCAACCGGTTCCTGCTTTACCAATAAATATGCCGAAGGCTACCCCGGCAAACGCTATTATGAAGGCCAACAGTTCACCGACCAGGTAGAAAATCTGGCGATTGACCGGGCCAAGCAGGTTTTTGGTGCCGATGGTGCCAATGTGCAGCCGCACTCGGGCTCGTTTGCCAATATGGCGGCCTATTGTGCCCTTGCCGCACCGGGCGAGACGATTATGGGGCTGTCGCTGCCGCATGGGGGTCA
>JAFGQP010000299.1 GCA_016935635.1 Sedimentisphaerales bacterium | reverse complement strand
TTTCTGTACTGGGGCCATAGCTCAGTTGGGAGAGCGCTTGCATGGCATGCAAGAGGTCGTGAGTTCGAATCTCATTGGCTCCATTGTTGTAAGTTACGGGATCGGGGTTGGGGGATTCAACCGCAGCCAGCCTTTTTCGCCATGCATAAACGGATGGCTCGGACAATCCTTCCTGCTTACAGAATTGCCGTACTGACATTCCACTGGACTTCCATTCCTCCACCGCCATCTGCCAGAATTGCTGCTGATCGGTGTCACTGTTTTGCGTTTTGCTCATGATCATCTCGCAATCAAATCATGAGCCGATTATCTATTTTCAAAGAACCGTCCAAGATGCGGTTGGCCGAGGCCTTACGCCGCAAGTGTGGGTATGCGATGAGCCTGAAAATCAAGTGGGCAACAGGGCGGTGTACGGAGGGGAAGTTGTGAAATAATACTCGGTAAAGCGCATCGATATCGCCCAGAACAGAAGGGCATGCAAGAGGTCGTAAGTTCGTGGTACCTTGAAGACCATCTTTTGCTTTTATGCTTGGGATATTTTTTAAAAAAACACAAATATCATAAGATATTTGAAATCAATTACTTATGGTTTATCCAGGAGTTTTGTTGTGATTGCAACTGATAAGATGTAAATGTTTATGGAATAAAAATATAGATTATAATTAAATAGCATAGAAATTTGTATTTGATTCAAGGTTGTGATTCGAGGTTGTAATATGGCTATGGATAGAAGAGAATTCGTAGAATTATTAACACAAAATTATTGCCGAGTTAACTCTTTCATTTTCTGCATGGTTCCCAATGAGGTAGATTCGGAAGAGATCATGCAGGAAACTACTGTATTAATGTGGGAGAAATTTGATCAATATAAGTCAGGAACGAACTTTGTCGCTTGGGCCTTGACTATCGCTAAATATAAAATTCTTTCTTACCAAAGGGATAAACAAAGGAATCATATTCAATTGGAGGATCAGGTTGCAGAAATGGTTGAGACGGCGAGTAAAGCTAAGCTCACTAATGATAATACCGTTGTAAAGGTTGCCGCTCTCAAAAAGTGCATTCAAAAACTCCCCCAAAAGGACCGTAAAATAATTCAGTTAAAGTATTCCAATGGTCTATCAAATAAAACGTTAGCTGATAATGAGGGGGTTTCCTTGCCTACGATCTATCGGCACCTATCAAGAATCTATTTGATTCTTCTTAATTGTATTAATCACAGTTTAAGTATCGAAGAGTTATGATGAAACCGAATGACGCAAAATTTGAAGAGATGAGAATTTTGATCTGTGAGTTGGTCGATGGTACGATAACTCCTGGCAGAAGGGCTCAATTAAATCAAATTCTCACCAATGATCCTGAAGCCGTGAATCATTACATTGACTTTCTGGATATTCAAGTGCTGATAAAATCTAATATATCAAACATTGAAAAAGATTTCTCAATCCCTTTATACTCAGATGAAATTCAGGAATTGACAGATCTTTGGCACCAGCTTGCTAAAGAGGAAAGATCAGCTCCCGAGATTGAAATTGTTGAAGAAAAGCCGCAGCGTGAGTTAATTCAAAAAGTTGTCTATCCACCGCGAGAAAAAAGAACAATGAGTAAGATCGGCATTTTCACAGTTATGAGTGCTGCGGCAATGGTTCTGTTTTTTCTGTTTTTGAGATTTGCTCCCACACCAAAAGGCCTTCAGGTGGCGGTTTTATTCGACAGCATTAACGCAAAATGGGCGGATATGGACGGCACAATGGAAAAGGGAGCCCCACTGGTTACCGGAACCGAGAATCTGCTGTTGCGAGAAGGATATGCCGAATTGCTGTTTAATAATGATACGCGAGTGACCCTTGAAGGCCCCGCTGAGTTCCAGATTCTTACCGAAGACCAGATCAAGCTTCGATACGGCCGCCTTTACGCGATAGTGCCGCAGGAAGCGATTGGCTTTACGGTGACGACCCAAACGGCCAAAGTGATTGACTTGGGAACGGAGTTTGGTGTCGAAGCGAATCCCTATGGAAATACGTATCTGTGTGTTATAAAGGGCAAGACGTCGTTGATTGCCGGTGATAAATTTAATAAGGGCATTATTGAAGTCAGTAAAGGGATTGCTAAGAAGATTTCCGGTATGACCCAGGCGGTTTCTGATGCTGTTTTCGAGGACCGCCTATTTGTGCGGAGTATCGATTCTGCTGAGGGGATTCTCTGGCGGGGGCAGACGGAATTTAACTTGGCGGATGTCGTCGGCGGAGGGAATGGCTTCGGAACCGGACAGGACCGGTATGGTATTGATCTCAAAACAGGCAGGATGGAGGCCTCTCCATCCACACAACCGGTCATGAAAAATGGCTATATTCCTATTTCGAAATATTTTATTGACGGCGTTTTTTCGCCAGACGCGAAACATGGCCCGGTTCAGGTTACTTCTGAAGGTCATCTCTTTGAGGGATGTCCTTCCACCGACGGTTACAGCAGAGGGTGTATATATTATTACAAGGCAGGGCAGATGTTGCAACCAAATCCAAATATGTCTGAGGAGCAGGGATTGTCTGCTATCTGGATGCACTCCAACCAGGGGATTACCTATTCACTGAAGAAAATCCGAAAGGCGATTCCAGAAGTCACGATTCAACGTTTTCTGTCTGAGGTTTGCATGCGGAGTGGTACGATAAGGGCCTATCAAAAACAGATTCAGCAAGGGAGTAGTATTTATCCTCCCAAGGTGGACATCTTTGTGTTGATCGATGGGCAAATTCGCTTTGAGCGGCGTGAGCTGGTCCCCGACGATGGGAGTGTTTCCATTGAGATTCCTGTTCTGCCTGAGGATCAGTATTTATCCCTGGTCGTAACAGATAGCGGTTCTGGAGATTTCGATGAAACCTACTTTATACAGCCATCACTTGTTTTGATTTCTCAGAAATGATGTATTCAATGGGTGGCGTATTTTTTATATACGAGATACGTGAGTTTAAGGAATCAAATGTATTTTGTAACCATTTAAATGGATAATGTCAGTTTATGAGAGGAGGGTAATATGATTGATAGTACAATGAATAATTCCGGTTAATCATTAAAACAAAGTGTTCACCAGATATACAGTTTTGGCCTTTAAAAATTTAAAAACTCCATTTTTTTTGAAAGGACGGAACAATGAAAAGGAAGAAATTAAATTGGCTGATATGCTTCGGCTTCATCGTATCGTTGGCGTGTTCTGTGGATGTATCAGCAGCAGTTCTTAACTTCTTTACAGGGGCTGTGAGCGACGATTTTACTGCCCCGGCCAACTGGGAGATCGGAACCACTGCCTGGCAGGTGCCCGGTGACGGAACTGTCCCTGCAGCGCTCTACGGGACAAGCGACAGCGGCTACATCAAAGAGAAAACCGGGGCACACGGAGTCTGGGAGGGCAATATAAAAGGAGCGATTGCTCCCGATACTCAGAGAGCAACTGTTTACTCCGGAACGTCTGTCACGGTTGGTCAGGTAATCGTAGGAAGCGGTTATAGCTGCCCTGATGATGGTATTCTGGATGTGCATGGAACGCTGTCCACAACTGCGTTTACCATCGGCCAGAATGGAGGGGACCGCCTAAATTGGGCTAATGGCATAACGAACGTATATAATGGAGCCTCATTATCAGTCAATGGTATCCTGTGGGTAGGCCGAAATGGTTGGGGCAGTCTGAATATCTTTGACGGGGGTTATGTTACTGCCGTGACGGTTTATATAGGACGGGCCAATGGCCAAGGTGGTGGAATCAATCTGGAAGGTGGTGTTCTTCGCGGCAATGTTTTTGCTATTCAGGATCCAGGGGGTATCAGTAATGCAATCTGGACGTTAACTATCAAACACGGTGAGCTGAGAATAGCGGGAGATATCACCGCTCTCGTCCAAACTTATATCGATGCAGGCAAGATTCAACGTAGCAGCGACCTCGGTCCCGAATGGTACTTGCGTTATGATTACAATGAGACAAATCCAGGCTATACTACTGTGCATATGGTTGAAGATCCCCTCCTGATGTTTCCCCGTGACGGTTTGACGGTTCGTCAGAATACTAACCACCTTGAATGGACATTGCCCGAACCTAATGATCCTGTTACACCGAGCGTGGTGACCTGTGACGTCTATTTCGGCAGTGATCCGAACATCTTGCTTGATCCCAAGATTGTCGATAAACAGGCGGTTGAGTCCGTATCCGTCACGTTGGGCTTTGACACAACGTACTACTGGAAAATTGATGTGTATGACTCCAACATAAGCACGACGGAACCGTATTATCGGAGCCGTGTTTTTACATTTAATACATTGAACGTTCCGCCGATTGTTGATGCTGGTGAGGATGTCCAATCCTGGTTGGTTGGCGCCTTAAGGGTTGTCCAACTTGACGGATATGTCGATGACCCGGACAATTCTCCTGATCCTGTCACGCAGAAGTGGACAGTCCTCTCTGAGCCAGATCCTTTGAATCCGGCGGAATTCAGCGACCCCAATATCCTCAATCCGACGGTAACATTGAACGCGACCGGTACTTACATGTTGCAGTTTGAAGGCACGGATGGTGAATATCTCGTTGCCGATACGATGCAAATTATTGTGTATTTAGATGCCTGTGAACACGCCAGTTATCAACCTGGATTTGTGTGGTTTTCTGCCGATTACAATCACGATTGCAAAGTGGATATACTGGATTTTGCTGAGATTGCGGCACAATGGCTTGATTGGAACTACAGCATCGAGTAAAGGTGAAAACACGCCGCGTTGGCATTTTGAAAGAGGCAGCGAAAGCCGTTCTTTGTTTTCGCACGTTAATAAAATGCAGGAAATGCATGTTGAGTATTCCCGCTGTTGGGGAGGAAAAGGCCGAGTGGACAAGCGGCCTGACCCTCCCCGATGATGCGGGTTGTGTAAGCAATAACGCGTAATCAGTCATAGAGGATAGTGTTGATGTTTCGCCTATTCGTAAAAAACCAGATATTGACGTGCGAAACAGAAAGGAATGAGACATGAAATCAAAAAAAGGCTTTACATTAATCGAATTGCTCGTCGTTATTGCCATCATCGCGTTGCTATTAAGTATCATTGCGCCGGCTTTGAAAAAAGCGAGAGGGCATGCGAGAACGGTTATGTGTGCAAGCAATTTAAAACAATTCTCAGTGGGCTTCGAGATGTACCAAATGACGCATAATTATAAGCGTTTTGTGATTCGTGATCTTCAACAATCGGGGGACACCGTTACGTATTGGATGGGACGATTGGCACCCTATATGGGGGACGAAAGCTATGGTAAGCAATGGAAGCTTGGTGAGGTTATTGATGTTCTGATGTGTCCAAGTGCACCTGCTGCTAACCAAACGAGAGAAGTCGTGGCTGGTGGCGGCACGGGATTCTGGGGCAGTTGGAATAGACCATGGGAATGGACTCGTAGTGCAGATATGACAACATTAAGTGGCTATGGTATAAATGGCTGGATCGTACATGATGAATTTTATCGTGACTGGAGTAAGCTGCCGGAGGCCTATCAAGATTGGCTGAGAACTCCAGCGAATGTGCCAATTTTTGGGGATTGTGTATGGCCTATTTCGTGGGTGTGGGACGCGGACAAAGGAAGAATTCCAAGCATGGCGGAATTGCGGGACCCTGGGGAGGCGACATTCAATTCGGGTTTTCCGCCACCTGGTGTGTGGAAGTGGGCTATGGATCGTCACAACAAGGGAATTAACATGGTATTAAAGGATGGAAGTGTTGCTCCTGTTAAAATGAATTATATTTTTGATGTACCCTGGAGTAAGGTCTTCAAGAGAGATTCACAAGAAGTAATTTACAAATAACTCTTAAAACTTGAATGATGACCATAGTAGTGAATGGTTGATCTAAAGTATATCTCTGGGCACTGCTACTGGAGATATGAGGGCGAAGTGGCTGTATTGTGTTATTATAATGGTGATTGATAGGTGGCATGTAAAGGCCCAGTCGATAACGAATTTTGCTTAATTGAGGTTGGAAAAGAGTGTCACGATGAAGCGGATTGCTATTTGTTTGCTGTTGACGGCGGTGATGAGTTTTGCTGCAGGAACGAAGGAGCATGCCGGAGTGTCGGTGGATTTTGGACATGGGAAGTTGATGGTATCGGACAATCACCGGTATCTGATTCATGCTGATGGGACGCCGTTTTTTTACTTGGGGGATACGGCGTGGGAGTTGTTCAATCGGCTGGATCGGGAGGAGGCGTCGCGGTACTTGGAGAATCGGCGGGCTAAGGGATTTACGGTGATTCAGGCAGCGGTGCTGGCGGCGCTGGACGGGTTGAATACACCGAATTCGTATGGGGACAGGCCGTTGATCGACAATAACCCGAACAGGCCAAACGAGGCGTACTTTAAGCATGTGGATGCGATTGTGGAGATGGCGCGGGGCAAGGGGATTTATATGGGGCTGTTGCCGACATGGGGGGATAAGGTGACAAAGGCTTATGATAGTAAGGGGCCGATAGTCTTTAATGAGACCAATGCCGAGCAGTACGGGCGGTTTCTTGGCCAGCGGTATAAGGACTATCCGAATATTATCTGGATACTGGGTGGGGACCGGGCGGCCGATAAGGTCGAGCCGGTCTGGCGGGCGATGGTGCGCGGGATTAAGGCAGGCGGGGATGAACATCTGATGACGTATCATCCACAGGGCAGGCGGACATCGGCGGACTGGTTTCATAACGATGCGTGGCTGGATTTCAATATGCTGCAATCGGGGCATAGGGAAGTTGATATGGATAATTATCGGATGATAGATATGGATTATCGGCGCAGTCCAGTCAAGCCCTGTCTGGATGGTGAGCCGCGGTATGAGAATCTCCCGGTCAAGTGGAGGTCCGAGCAGTGGTGGTTTAATGACTTTGATGTGCGGCAGGCGGCGTACTGGGGATTGTTTGCGGGGGCGTTCGGGCATACTTACGGCTGTCATGATATCTGGCAGATGAAATCGCCGAAATGGCCTGCGGAAATAGGGGCACGAGGCATCTGGAATGAGTCGATGGATTTGCCGGGGGCGGGGCAGATGCTGCATGTGCGGCGTCTGATGGAGTCGCGGCCAGTGCTGGAGCGGGTGCCTGACCAAAGTATAATCAAAGCCAGCCAACAGGAAGACGGCAGGCACCTTCAGGCGACACGGGGGGGGGATTATCTGATGGTCTATACACCTTATGGCGACACGGTGCAGGTGGATGATGGGACGATATCCGGGACGAAGCGGAAGGTATGGTGGTATAATCCTCGGGATGGTGGTGCGGAACTGATTGGGGAATTTGGGCGGGGGGAAAAATTGCAGTTTGACCCGCCGGGCGAGTCGCAGCGGGGCAATGACTGGGTGCTGGTGATGGATGATGCGGACAAAAAGTATGGCCCGCCGGGTGCGGCTAAATAATAGGTATTGTCACTTAATCGGAAATGCAATTTGTCCAATTTTCACTGAATCAATAGCACTTTTCATGAACTTTGGTAATTCTATGCATATCTCAGTTGAGAAGAAATGAAAAAGTTGCCATTGCTTTTTTTTGTGTTAACGATTGCGGTTGTTTTTGCCGGCGAATACCACGTTTCAGTTAAAGGTGATGACAGCAATAATGGTTCACTATCCCAGCCGTTGAAGACTATTTCGGCAGCGGCTCTTATTGCTCAGCCGGGAGATACGATTACTGTTCATGAAGGAGTCTACCGTGAACGGATCACCCCGCCCGTGCCTCTTTCGCTATGACAGGTATTGGTGCTCCTTGTCGACGGGACTCCAAAATACGCTTTTTGTATAATACAGAAAAGTGGGGCGAAACATTATAAACGATTCTGTTATTGGAAACATACTATAGATAGAGGGCATCTGGTCGAAAGATGGCTACTGTCAACAGGTTTACAGTAGAGAGGGTGAAACTGGGAATTCGGTTTTAATACGATGACGCGATAGGTCAAGGCTTTTGCTGGATAATACTAAGAAAAAATTCATAGCAATTCAGTAGGGTATACCTCTGCCTTTTCCAGTTGGACATTTATGGTATACCTATTGATGGGACTCCGATATGGAGATTCTAATAAAAGGACTGGGGGGACTGGGGCGAAAGGGAAGTTGCTCGTTTGGGGAAGTCAAACTGAATATAAGATAAAGAGTATGGGGCAGGTGTAAAAGGTTTGGCAGGTGAAAGAGGGAAATGCGACAGTGGGTGTCTTTTAAAATAGTAGAGTTCGCATCTTGGGGGGAAATATGACAGTGTGTCGTATTGGGGATTAAATAAGAAAACAGGGAGAATTTCATTTTTATCGGGCTTAGGGGGTTGAATTTCACCTATGGAATTATGTATAATTGAAGACAAGGATTAAGATAAATTTTATCGCATACATGGCACTTTGATATTAGGAGAGGCGAGGGGAGAGAATCGCAACTTGAATATTGAACACACCTCATAGAATCCTCGCCAAAATTATAGTGGTAACAAGGAGAAGATGGTAATGAAGAAAGTAAGGATCATTTCAATCGTCCTGCGGGCTGTTTGCATCTGGATTTTCATTTCTTCAAATCTGTATGCAGACAGTTTTAGAAAAGCAGAATACCGTGATGCGGTATTGTCTTTCAGCCCTTTGCTGTACTGTGAACTTGATGAAATAGAGGGCATTGAGGCAGTGGACAGCTCAGGGAATGGTCTTACTGGGATATTTGGGGGCCAGCCGAATTTGCTGGCATCAGGGCTACTGGACAGCAGTGAAGGTTCCGCAGCAGCATTTGCTGGGATCGAAGATTATATCGAGTTTGCTGATGATGGCCGTTTGGACTTACGGCGACAACTGTCTTTTACATTCTGGTTGAAGATGGAGTCAATAAATGGCGGGACAGTTGCCCCATTGGTGTATAAGGCTTTGTCGAACGATTCGGCCACCAGAACCTATGGATTGTTTTTATATTCCGATGGACGACTGCACTTTTTCAGCACAGACACCTCTGGCCAACAAAACATTGATAGTCCGGCTGGTACAATCGTGCCCGGCAAGTGGTATCATATTGCCGGCGTCATTGACCGGAATGCAGGCACGATGAACCTATATGTCAATGGAACCAAGAAGACATCAGGAAGTGTTCGTATTAGCGATACAGTGTCTCATGCCGCACCTTTATATCTGTCGGGCTATCCAGTTTTTACGGGTTGGGGACGGCTCAACGGAACATTCGACGAATTTTCTTTATATGACTATGCATTGACAGAAGAGCAAGTATTTGATTTGCATGATGCAATCACTGGACCGATGGTGGTTGCAGTTACTTCAGAACGATTGATTAATATAACAGAACAGGATTTTGATTCGATTTCCATTCTTTTCAGCGATCCGCTGGATTTTACAGGAGATGAGACGGGCAGTTTCTGGCTGGATGATATTCAAATTGTGGGGCCGCAAGGGGCGGTTGATCCCAATCAGATTATTGATATTATCCAAATCGACGACAGTGAATACCAAGTGCAATTTCTGCCTCAGGTAATACCGGGACGATATAGTTTTTCAATAGGTCCGAATCTCACTGACATCAATGGCTATGCTATGGACCAAGACCAAGATGGGACGCTGGGAGAACCGTCTGTTGATGTGTTTGTCTTTACAGTATTAGCGCATCGGGGGGAAATCCTGTTTTATGAGGGCTTTGAGTATGCGGATACCAATTGGTTAATTGATAATGGTGTTTGGCAGATTGGCATTCCTTCATCCGGCGGAACTCGAAGCGGTGACAATGTTGCCGCCACAAATTTAACTGGCTATTATCCTCTTCAGACTGACAGTCGTTTGATTAGCCCTTCCGTTGCCTTGCCATCAGTTGTTGGTGATGAACAGTTAGAGCTTCGTTTCTGGCACTGGTTTGATTATGACGGTGGTGATGGAAACGACAAAGGTTATGTCCAAATCTCTGTCTGGGACGGCAGTGGATGGAGCAGTTGGTCTACGTTAGCAACTCCGGTTGATGCCCACGAAGGAGATTCATACGAACGAACTTACAACAGCAGTTGGAGCCGATGTGCTATGGATTTAACGGCTTATGAGGACCAGAGGATTCGGCTGGCATTCTATCATGTGGCATCGAGTCAAGATAGCTACGATGGTTCCCGCAGCGGCTGGTATATTGATGATGTGGAACTCTGGCAGGGGATTCCCCAGATGCCTGCGTTGGAGGATTTTGAGGCCGGCTGGGGAGACTGGTCTGCGAACCATGGTGTTTGGCAGATTGGTGAGCCGACGAGTGGTCCGGGTGCTGCCTACGACGGGATCAGTGTTGCTGCCACACACTTAGGTGGGAATTATCCGAGTCAGACCGACAGCCAATTGATCAGTCCAGTCGTTAACTTACCCGCAGTTGCCGGTGATGAGC
>JAFGQP010000298.1 GCA_016935635.1 Sedimentisphaerales bacterium | reverse complement strand
GGGGCGGCGGCGGAATCGGTACGCAAGGTCAGCGATGTCTGGAATAACGTGCAGCAGGCCAATGCAGCGGCGGAGCGTGTTTTTGCAGTGATTGATCAGCCCAAAGAGAAAGAAGTTCCGGGGGCGTTTGCGATGAAGCCTCTGGAGCGGCAGATTGAATTTCGTGATATTGTATTCACCTACCCCGGTGCACAACGGCCTGCGCTGGAGGGAGTTACTCTGACGGTCCCGGCCGGTCAGACGGTGGCAGTCGTCGGCTCCAACGGTTCCGGCAAAACGACCCTGGTCAATCTGCTGCCGCGGTTTTATGACCCCGACAGTGGACAGATTCTGATTGATGGGCAGGATATCCATCAGGCAACGTTTCACAGCCTGCGTGACCAGATCAGCATGGTGACTCAGACGGTTGCGACTTTCAATGATACAATTGCCAACAATATTGCCTATGGCAAGCCGGACGCGACCCGGGATGAGGTGATTGCAGCGGCCAAACGGGCCTATGCTCACGAGTTTATCACGACACTTCCTAACGGCTATGATTCCATGATTGGCGAACTGAGCAGCGGTTTCAGCGGCGGCCAGCTGCAGCGGATTGTGATTGCCCGGGCGATTCTGAAAAATCCGCGAATCCTGATTTTTGATGAAGCGATGAGCCAGATTGACGCCGAAAGCGAGGCCAAGATTCATGCCGCGCTGGGTGATATCATGAAGGGACGCACTTGTTTTCTGATTGCCCATCGTTTCAGCACGGTGATTTCAGCCGATCGAATCGTTGTCGTGGACAAAGGTCGTATCGTCGCCGACGGCAAGCATCAGGAATTGATTCAAAGCTGCCAGGTGTATAAAAATCTGTATGAGACTCAGTTGATGTCGCCGCAATAACCGGCTTTTCGGAATGGGTCTATGGATAACCAGCGACAAGCCAGAGCGACGATAGGTGTGGTCAATTACAAAACCCTGGATTTGACCCGGCTTTGTCTTCGCAGTATCCGTAAATATACGCGTCGGCCGTATGAGGTGCTGGTGGTGGATAATGATTCACAGGATGCCTCGACGGAATACCTGCGGTCGCTGAAGTGGATTCGGCTGATCGAGCGGAAAGACAAAACCAATGACAGCAGCGGCGGGTATGCCCATGCCGCGGCGCTGGATATGGCCCTGGAGCAGACCCAAACCGAGTATTTTGTGGCCATGCATTCGGATACGTTTGTCCGGCGGGATAACTGGCTGGACGAGCTGCTGGCGATGTTTGGTCAGGATGCCCAAACGGCCTGTGTCGGAGCCGGGAAGGTGGAATTGACGCCGGACTGGCAGGTCTGGCTGAAAAAACTGACGGATTTCAAGACCTTCAAGCGAAAACTGCTGTGTGTGCCGGATCCTGTGGGAATCCACCGCTATTATAATCGTACGGTATGCAGTATTTACCGGACCGAGGTTCTCAAACGCGAAAAACTGTCGTTTTTGATGGATCGGGACAAAGGATTGACTGTCGGCAAAAAACTGTATTTTGAACTGGTGGACCGGGGCTATAAGACGGTGGAATTGCCGGACCGGTTTATGCGGCAGTATCTGTATCACCTGGCCCATGCAACCCAGGTCGTGAATGCAGGACAATATAATCTCCGACAGCGCACCATACGGAAAATCAGCCGGCTGATTGAACAGATTATGCGGTCCGAACAGGTTCAGCAGATATTAAAGGACGATTCCCTGGATCAATAAAGGATTAATACGATGCCAAGATTATCATTACTGCAGCACCCGGTGTTGTACTACAAGAATAAGTATTACCATCACAAGCTCAAGCACGGCAAGGCGCCGGACGGGCTTTCTGTGATGGATATTCACGGTGTTCAATTTCCCTGTGATTTAGCACTGGGGAAAATGACACGAAGCATGTATTTTGGTGCTTATGATATCGAGATACGCAGAATTATCGAAAAAAATCTGCGTCCAGGAGATGTTTTCGTGGATGTGGGTGCCAACGTGGGGTATTTCAGTGCGGTGGGGGCGTCTCGCGTGGGAACGTCCGGGCAGGTGCACTGTTTTGAGCCTGTCCCGTGGCTGTTCAGTTATTTGGAGCAATTTCGCGCATTGAATCCCAATTATTCCATCTCGGTCAATCAGGCCGCACTGGGGGATAAAGAAGACAAAACAATTATTTACCAGAGTGAAAATACCGGCGGGCATTCGCTCCTGTCCGGTTATTTCCTTTCCGGCCAGCCCGAGACAACGCATGAGATTGCCGTTCACCGATTGGATACTTATCTCGAACAGAAATCGATTGATCGGGTGGCGTTGATTAAAATTGATACAGAAGGCTATGAATTCCCCGTTCTGCTGGGATTGACGGGATTCCTGAAAAAGTCCAAAGGCCGTCTGCCCATCCTGGTCATTGAGATATCGCACAGGGCTTTTTCCCTGACACATCATACCATTGCGGAATTTGAAACCTTTATGAAAGATTTTAGATACACGGCCTATGAAATCTGCGGCTGCCATAAGGCCGATTTATACCGGGCGCAAGATCAGAATCTCGTCTTTATACCTGAGAAATAATGGGCAAGCTTGTCAGCATCATTGTCTTTACAAAAAATCGACCCCTGCAATTGCATGGGTATTTAGAGAGTCTGCATCGGTATCTTCCGTCGGAGGCGATTCAGGTTTATATTCTCTATAAGCCGGAGCTGTTTAGTGAGGAATATGAACAGTGTTTTCGTTCGTTTCCAGCCTGCCGGGTCATTCGTGAGACGAATTTCCATCTGGATTTTATGCGGTTATTTGAGGGAATCAAGACTCCATATATTCTGTTTGGTATTGATGACTTGGTGTATTTTGACGGAATTGAACTGGAGACGATCCAGAAAACCTTTGACAAGCTGGGGGATTTGCTGTTTGGCTTTTCGTTACGGTTGGATCCGCAGCAAATGGCGGAGGATTTTGCTGCGGGCAGTGTCCGGCCGGAGACTATCGCGGGGCAGACGGTTTATGCCCTGGATTGGACAAAGGGGCAGACATCGAATACACGGTATCCGTTTGAACTCTGTGCGACAATTTATCGGACGCAGGATGTTCGCCGACTGTTCAGCAGGGTTGTGAGTCATAATTGGATTGCCAATCGGTATTTTCGACCCGGCTCAAAGGCGGCGTGCCTTTATGGGTGTTTTTTGAAAATCCGGAATCTGTACAAGCGGTTTGGTTTCTTTTATAATCCCAACACGCTGGAGTCCTGGTGCTGCCGGTATGTTCAGAGGCATCCCGATGAGTTTGGACCTCTGCTGGCCTGTCAGACCATTTGCGGCACGGCCATCCAGGTCAACATGGTCAATACGACAACAGTCAATGAGTGGGATGATTCAGCCAGGCTGACCGTGGAAATGCTGGCGGAGAAATATCGGCAGGGCTGGCGGCTGGATATAGACAGCCTGGCAGCAGATAAGCCCGGACAAACCCATAGCGGTCCCGAGCGGTTCAAGTTATGCAAAAAGGAAATGTGAGGAAAGCATGGTTAAACGTATTCTTGTAACGGGTGGTGCCGGTTTTCTGGGATCGCATTTATGCGAGCGTTTATTGCGTGAGGGGCATGACGTCCTGTGCGTCGATAATTTTTATACCGGACGCAAGCAAAATGTTCTTCATTTGCTGCCCAACGGCCGGTTTGAAATGATGCGGCATGATGTGACCTTTCCCCTGTATATTGAAGTGGATGAAATTTATAATTTAGCCTGTCCCGCCTCGCCGATTCATTATCAGCATGATCCGGTCCAAACGACCAAGACCAGTGTGCATGGGGCGATTAATATGCTGGGGCTGGCCAAGCGGGTCAAGGCTAAAATTCTGCAGGCCTCTACCAGCGAAGTCTATGGCGACCCGGAAATTCATCCGCAGACAGAGTCTTATTGGGGGCATGTCAATCCAATTGGTATTCGCTCCTGCTATGATGAGGGGAAACGCTGTGCAGAGACGCTGTTTTTTGATTACCATCGACAGCATAAGCTGCGGATCAAGGTGGTTCGCATCTTCAATACTTATGGACCCAGAATGCTGCCCAACGACGGCAGGGTGGTGTCGAATTTTATTGTTCAGGCGCTGCAGAATAAGCCCATTACCATTTATGGTCAAGGCAATCAGACCCGGTCGTTTTGTTATGTGGATGATTTAATTGAGGCCATGGTCAAGATGATGGACACTCCCGACAGTTTTACCGGGCCGGTCAATTGCGGTAATCCCCAGGAATTTTCCATTTTAGAGCTGGCACGAAAAATCGTTGAACTGACCGGGTCATCAAGTCTATTGAATTTCATGCCGCTGCCGCAGGACGATCCGACGCAGCGCAAACCGGATATCAGCCTGGCTCAAAATGTGCTGAAGTGGTCTCCGACAGTGGCTCTTGACGAGGGCCTGAAGAAGACTATTTCCTACTTTGAACAAATGCTGCGCAATGGTGAACTTGCCTTAAGCTAACGGGAATTGCGATGTCAAAATTTTATAGTCGATGGAAAAAACAACTGATTCGCTCGAAGATTCTGTCAGGTCTGAGCCGGTTTCCGGGATATTTCCGGGATTGGCGCCGCTACAGCCGCATGGAAGGGGCGGAGCCGATTCGGCTGAACGATACATACCCCTGCCTGTTTGACAAGACCAGCGGGACGGGGGTGGACAGTCATTATTTTTATCAGCATGTCTGGGCGATGGAAAAGATTGCAGTGCACCGGCCCGCACAGCATATCGATGTTGGTTCCAATGTGGATTTTGTTGGTCTGCTCAGCACGATCACCAAAGTTCAGTTTGTGGATATCCGTCCAATGGCGGTCAACAATTTGCCGAACCTGGAAAGCACCTATGGATCTATCCTCGAACTCCCCTATGCCGACAATAGTGTGGAATCGATTTCCTGTCTGCATGTGGCGGAGCATATTGGTCTGGGACGATACGGTGACCCGCTGGATCCGCTGGGCACAAAAAAAGCAGCGGCAGAACTGGCACGCAGCCTGAAGCCGGGCGGAAACTTATATTTTTCTCTGCCCGTTGGACAACCCAGACTCTGCTTTAATGCGCATCGCATTCATGCTCCGCAGCAGATCCTGGACTACTTCAAGGGATTAAAGCTGGTTGAATTCTCGGGCAGTACCGATGACAAGACCTTTCTCCGAAATACGGATATGCAGCCGTTTGCGGCCATGCGCTATGCCTGCGGCATGTTCTGGTTTACCAAATAAAGGAAAAATACGCCATGAAATGGATTACCAAAATAAAAGAGATCTACAAGGCACATCGAAACTGGAAAAAAGTGCAGAAACGCTGTCAGACGCATGCCCAGGATACCGAAGTGCAGTTGGCCTTCTACAAGCAGCTCTTTTCGCCCGGAGATATTGTGTTTGATGTGGGGGCCAATGTGGGCGACAAGGCCGCCATCTTTCTGCAGGCCGGCGCCAAAGTGATCGCCGTCGAACCGCAGGAAAGCTGCTGGCGTATTCTGACCAGGCGTTTTGGACAACAGAAAGACAGGGTGGTTATTGTTACCTCGGCGCTGGGCGAAAAAGAAGGTGTGATTACGCTGTATATTGACAAATCGTCGACCATTTCATCCACCAGCAAAGAATGGATCGATGCGGTTAAAAAAAGCGGACGTTTTCCTTCGCACAAATGGGCGGACCAGGTGGAGGTCAAGACCTCGACGATGGATCGACTGATTCAGATTCATGGAAGACCGCGGTTTTGCAAGATTGATGTGGAAGGTGCCGAGGCCGAAGTGCTCAAGGGGTTATCCTCTCCGATTGCCTGCTTGTCGTTTGAGTTTGTCCCGGAAAAAATTGAAAAGACCCTCGAATGCATCGATCGGCTGTCGGCCATTGGTCAGTATGAATATAATTTCTGTTTTGGAGAAGCAGGGCGGTTTGAGATGGCTTCACGTCTCTCGGCTCAGGATATGAAGGCTTATTTGACAAATATGGGAAACCAGATATCCAATTTTGGTGATATCTATGCATTTGCCCGAAATGCCTGAAAAATGACATTGCTCGTTTGTACGATTCAGATGGGTTTGGGGCCGGCGGATTTATGAAGTGGAATGCAGGTTCAGGGAGACTATGAAAAGAATTTTGATTATCGCGGATTTCAAGGACGAGTCGGAGCGATCGATTCGTCTGCAATCCCGGATGTGGATCAAAGGCCTTCTGCGGGCCGGACACGATGTCCAGCGTTTCAGCTATCGTAATGTGCTGACGCAGTTTAATCCCTTTTCCGGGAAATATTTCCGGCGTTTTATGCCGAAATTCGTCAAGCGCCGCACAGATGAGCTGCTGGTGTGCCAGATCAAGACCTATTACCCCGATATCGTGTATATATTCGGGATGAAATATCTGGAACCGGAAACAATTCGAGTCATCCGTCAGGCCGCGCCTGGTGTGATCGTAGTGGGGCGAGACGAAGATCCCTTCCCGGATAAAAATCGGGAACGACTGGCGATTGCGGCCAAGTGTGATATGGTGGTCAACACCAGCGGCGGGTCGTTTCTGGAGACCTACAAAAAAGCCGGCGTGCCGCGATGTGCATTCTTGCCCAATGTCTGTGATCCGGATATTCAATACCGGTATGCTCCGGACCCGAAATGGCAGGCGGATATCATTTTTACTGGCAAGCCGATACATCAGCGTCTGGGGCAGGTTGGCGACCGATATCATCTGATTGAGACGATTGCACAGCGCCCGGGGTGTCGGGTCTATGGTGCCTTTGGCGTACCGCGTGTCGAAGGGCTGGATTATTTCCGTGCTCTGAGCAATGCCAGGGTGGCCCTGAGCATAAACATCACCAATGATATCCCCCTGTACCATTCCGACCGATTGATTAACAGCTTGTCCTGCGGGCCGCTGGTGCTGGCCAGGCGGGTTCCAGAGACCGAGCTGCTGTATCAGGACAAAAAGCACCTGTGCTATTTTGATACGTATGAGGAATTTATCGAATTGGCCGACTGGTATGTCCAGCACGAATCCGAAAGACAAAAAATCGCTGATGCGGGGATGGAACAGGCACATCGCGAATATAACTGTGTCGTCATGGCCAGGCACTTTATTGATTTGGTGGAAAAGCATACCTGCTCTGCCCCATGGAATCGTGTGATCTGATGCCTGTGTTGCATCTCGTAGGAAAAAGCTGTCAGTCAACCGCTTTTGTCGGCACGAAAGGATATAATATTGAGGTTCTTCAAAAAGAAAAAAGAAAGCCGATATCTGAATGCCCGTTTTCCTGAATATCAAATCGGCAAGTGGAGTTATGGAAAGCCCAAGGTAATGTCGTGGGGCGAGGGGGCGGTGCTGAAAGTCGGGTCGTTCTGTTCTTTCGGCGCAGATGTCACCATCTTTCTCGGCGGGGAGCACCGTATTGACTGGGTGACCACGTTTCCTTTTAATTCATTGTGGAAATCCGCCGAGCACTTTACGGGACACCCGGCCACCAAAGGCGACGTAGTGATTGGAAACGATGTCTGGATAGGCTATCGAGCGATCATTCTTTCCGGGGTGACCATTGGTGACGGCGCCGTGATTGCGGCGGGGGCGGTAGTGACCAAAGACGTTCCCGCTTACGGGATTGTGGGCGGGAACCCTGCCAAACTGATTAAAAAGCGATTTGACGACGAGACCATCCAGCGGTTGCAGAAAATTGCGTGGTGGGACTGGGACGACGCAAAAATTGAAAGATTCCTGCCTTTAATGCTGAATCAGGAGATTGCAGCATTTATTCTTGAAGCAGAAAAGCAATAAGCAAAGACCCGGCTATTTTACGGAAGGATGCCCGATAACAAATTCAATCCCATGCGCGGGGATGGTATACACCAGGTTTTCTTCGTAGTATTCCTGAAACAGGCTGGAGCAGTTGACAAGCCAGCCGAAGGCCTTTTTCAGAAATCCCAGAAGGCCGAACTTGGACCGGAATATCAGACGCTGAGAGATGATCTGCAATCGAAGATCAGAGTAGAAATTTGGGACTTTTCGTCGCAATTGAAGCGGATAATCGACAAAATAATAAAGGGTATACAGACCAAAGTGCCGGACGTGGGTGGGGTCGGAATAATAATAGGGGTTTGAAAAATGCGGGACAAAGATGTAGGCTTTTCCGTCTTTTTTCAGAACCCGCATCATTTCTCTGAGCAGGTGGTCGAAGTTGTGGATATGTTCAAGGACACTCCGGCAGTGTATCTCATCCACAGACTGATCAGGAAAAAACGGTAGTCCGCGTTCAATGTCCGTCACAATGTCAACCTGGGGCGCATCAACCCGATCGATGCCGATGCGGCCATCTTTTTTCTTGGCGCCGCAGCCGATATCGATCACAATCGGTGTTTTGTTCTGGATTAATTGTTGTATATCAACTTTTACTATTGTTTCCATGGATATCCCGCTCCGCAGAGACGATGGTCCATCTATTCTTAAACCGATGAAGTCCGGATCCTGTCAGCAAAATACTTGTTTTTATCGATATTTTCAATATAATAATTCCAGATTATAACTAATCCTGGAATAGAAATTATCGGATGACTCAGAAACGCGTACTAATCTTGTCACATAATCCTGACCGGGCCAGTTTCCGGCAGCGGATCGGGATTTACCTGCCTCAGTTGGAAGCGGCCGGGATTGCCTGTACGGTGGTGCGGTTTCCGAAAGGGTACTGGGCACGGTGGAAGCTGTTTGCCGGGGCGGGGCAGTACGATGGGGTCCTGCTTCACAAAAAAACACTGAATTTCTGGGATGCCCGAATTTTACGCAAGCACGCCCGGCGAATCATCTATGATTTTGATGATGCCATTATGTTTAGCCCGCACAAGCCGGATAGCCGCCATTCGAGCCATTTTCGCCTGTTTGAGCGGACGATGCGGCTGGCGGATTGCGTCATCGCGGGCAATGCCTGGTTGGCCGGACAGGCCCGGCCGTTCTGTTCGATGGTTCATATTCTACCTACCGGACTGGATACATCGAAATTTGACGGCATAAAGAAAGCGCCGACGGATGACAAGGTTCGTCTGGTTTGGATTGGGAGTAAGGCGACATTGCGGTATTTAAAGGAATTGTCGGCTGCTCTGGAACAGATTGGCAAGGCCTATCCGCAGGTGGTTTTGCGAATCATTTGTGACGACTTCTTTGACCTGTCGGTGATGACTGTGGAGAAAAAGGCGTGGTCGCTGGAAACCGAGGCGGCGGATTTGGCGGCATGCGACATCGGATTGTGTCCATTGCCGGATGATAATTTCACTCGCGGCAAATGCGGCTTCAAGATTTTGCAGTATTTCGCGGCAGGGCTTCCGGTGATTGCTTCGCCGGTAGGGATTAACGCTGATTTTCTCATGGGCGGTAAAACAGGGCTTGCCGCTGGGCAGGAAAACGAATGGATTGATGCCATCATGGCTCTCATTGATGATGCATCCCGGCGGCAGAGCATGGGCCAGAATGGAAGAAACGTTGCCCAACAGCATGACGCGGTTGTTATTGGACAACGTTTCTGTGCACTTATACAGGATAGCCTGCGATAGTATCAAAGCCTATTTAAACTGCTCCGCGGTCAGGGTGCGGGTTTGTCCTTTCGGGATTTCCACCTGGATGTCCTTGCCGCTATAGCGTACCTTCAGCGGCTGTCCTGTCAGGCTTTTAATATCGACTTTAGCAAGCTTGCCTTCTTTCCATCGGATATCCACTTCAAAGCCGCCTCGAGCGCGAAGGCCTTTGATGGAGCCGACAGCCCAGGCCTCGGGCAGGGCGGGCAGCAGTTCGATGCGTCCGGCGTGCGATTGCAGCAGCATTTCAGTGATGCCGGAGGTGGCGCCGAAATTGCCGTCAATCTGGAACGGCGGATGGTTATCGAACAGATTGGGCAGTGTTTTTTCGGGCGTCAGTTGGTTTTTCAGCATCGTGAAGGCATGATTGCCGTCGTGGAATCGGGCCCAGCAGTTGATTTTCCAGCCCATCGACCAGCCGGTTCCGCCGTCACCGCGAAATTCCAGTGATTTGCGGGCGGCCTGCCACAGGTCGGGTGTGTCGTAACGATTGATTTCCTGTCCGGGATGCAGCGCCCACAGGTGCGAAATATGACGGTGCTCATTCCTGGGATTGTCCACGTCTTCCAGCCATTCCTGAAGCTGGCCGTGTTTGCCGATGGTATTGGGCGCTATGCGGGCACGCATGGAAACCAGTTTCTCACGAAAATCGGCATCGACCCCAAGGATTTTGGACGCATCGATGCAATTGGTAAACAGGGCCCGAATGATTTGATGGTCCATGGTCGGGCCCATGACCAGGCCGCCCTGTTCAGGAGAATTGGACGGGCCGGAGATGAGCCAGTGATTCGGATTTCGCGGGTCTTCGACGAGATAGGCAGCGAAAAATTCAGCCGCACTCTTGATAATTGGATAAGCCCGGTTTTTCAGGAATTCCTTATCCCCGGTGAATTCATATTGCCACCAGAGGTGCTGGCACAGCCAGGCTCCGCCGGTGACCCAGATGCCATGATTAGAATGGTTGATTGCTGCTGTTGCCCGCCACAGGTCGGTGTTGTGGTGCAGCACCCACCCGGGGCAGTTGTAATAGGTTTTGGCAGTCAGGGCGCCCGTCTTTGAGCAGTCCTGAATCATATTGAACAGCGGCTCGGCGCATTCGAACAGGTTGGTGATCTGAGCGGGCCAGTAGTTCATTTCCGTATTGATGTTGACGGTGTACTTGCTTCCCCACGGCGGCGACATCTGCTCATTCCAGAGTCCCTGCAGATTGGCGGGCTGGCCGCCGGGACGGCTGGAGGCAATCAGTAGATACCGTCCGAACTGAAAATAAAGGGCGGCCAGGGCGGGGTCCTCGATTTTGCTGAATTCCCGGACGCGCTGGTCGGTGGGATTTTGTGATGCGGGTGTATTGCCCAGCTCGATATCCACGCGATTCATCAGGGCCTGATAATCGGACAGGTGACGCTGCTTGAGCTGGTCATAGGAATACTGCTGAGCCGCAGTACAAACCTTCTCGCATCGGGCGGTCGGGTCGGCAGAGATATCCTTGTAATTGACATAGCTGGTCGCCGCCGACAGCAGCAGGGTGACCGAGTCGGCATTGGTAATCTGAATGCCGTTATCGGATACGAAACACTGGCCGCTCTGGGCCGCTGCGAGCAATTGAGCCTCGAAACGAAGCTTGCTTTCCTGGCCGTTTTCGCCGCGATTGGTGACCTGACCGCGAACAGCGAGACTGTAATCATTCAGGCGAACAATCTGAGACGAACGGTGCGGGCTGGTCAGTTGAGCCAGAAACGATAGCGCCCCCGGCTTATCGCAGGATAATTTCAGGACAATGACACGATCCGGATAGCTGGCCAAGATTTCCCGCGTATAGGTCACGCCGTTGACTTTATATTGAACGCGGGATATCGCATCCCGCAGGTCAAGACTGCGACGATAGTCGGTGGGATTCTGATGGCCGTCGAAGGTCAGCTTCAGGTCGCCAAAGGGCT
>JAFGQP010000053.1 GCA_016935635.1 Sedimentisphaerales bacterium | reverse complement strand
AGGAATTATTATGAAAACGACAGTTTTGATATTCAGTTTGCTGTGCATGCTGACCAGCTCAGTAGATGCGGATGTTGTCAGCGTTAACTTCAATCGGTGGGGTGATACTGCAACAGATGTCTCCAACGGCTATGGCGTAGAACCGGCAAACAATTGGTTTGAACTCAAAGAGAATTCCGTTCCGCCACGTGCAGGAACCAATTTGACGACGAGCCAAGGAAAAACAAGTACCATTGACTTTGCCATAGCGGGTGGCGCCTGGGAAAGGTTTGAATGGGGCAGCACATGGTTATATACACCGATGGGTTCAGGATTCGCTGTGTACGGTGGTGCGACACTTACAATCAGTGACGTCGACGATACGTTTCCCAATGAGTACGACATCATTGTTTATGTCACCGGTTGGGGCGGCACTGCCGGCTACCGTGTCGGCACGACGACCTATTACTGCCAAGTTACCGATCCCAGGACAGCGGATCTGATCCAGTCTACGGATACAAATGGTTCTGACGGAATCGATCAGGGAACCTATGTGCGGTTCAATGGGTTATCCGCGGATACTGCCACCATTCAAATAATAAATTCAACAGGTGCCGGCATTGGCGGATTCCAGATCGTCGGATCGGACAGAGGGGCGGCTTATTCACTTTCACCGAGTGGGGTTGTCAATAAAGATTTTGACGCCAACCAACTGACCTGGATTTCCGGGGATGATCCCGATGACCCGAATTTGACAGTAAACAGTTTTGATCTGTATTACTATTCGAAGCCAGTTGCGAATGTAACGGGCGATGACCCGAACTTTGCAAATCCTGCCAACACGGTGACGAGTGTATTGGGCGCAACCAGCCCGATTGCGTTGACGTTCGATTATGGGACCGCCTATTACTGGTATATCAATTCGAACCTAGTATGGAACTCAATTGATATCACCGGAAATCTGACAGAGACCGTTTCTTCAAATATCCGCTCGGTTGAGGTGGAGCCGTCTCAGGTTCCGCCGAAGGTGTATATCCTGCCCGACGGCGGCCGTACATGGCTGGGGAAGACGATACTGGCACCGACTGTGGTAAATGAAAAGGATTCCTTTACTTATGACTGGGAGGTTACGGGTCCCGCCACTTATACAGGCAACCCGAATGAGTTCCTGACCAATAAAACGCTGGTCGACATGGGTGGTGGAGTCTGGGAAGGGACTGCGGAATTCAATGCCAGTGGTACGGATCCCAACATTATTGGTTGGTATACGATTACACTGACCGCAACCGATACGGTCCCCACGTCAGGTAACGACACGATATGGATTCAGGTTACGGAAACTGCCTGTGAAGTATATACTGAAAACGGGGGTTGGCTGAATGAGTTTGACGCAAATGGTGACTGTGAAATCACCCTGGATGACTTTGTAGCCTGGGCGGCAGCATGGCTGGATGATAAAAATCCAGGCAATCCGTATATTTACACTCCTTAATCGTCTTAAGATAAGCAGACATGGAAAATACAATCTTTTTGTCTGGGCGAAAGGCTTCTCTTTCGCCCGGACTTCCCTGTTATCTGGCGGGGTGGCGGATGTTTGATATTATTTCATTTTTTTGTATTTATGGTTGTTAAAGCAGAATTTTGAATGCTTTTTTGTGATTTTGCCTTGCCGAGCAGTGAATGAGGAAACAGGAATGATGAGAAGTTGGAATAGGTGTAAAGGCCTGGTGATACTATTATTTATTTCGGCAACATTAAGCTATGCAGGTGTTTGGACGGTGGATAGGAATGTAGCCGGCGACGATATTCCGAGATTGTTGCTGACTGACGGCATTCTAATCAAAGCCAGTAATCTGGGCGGCGGTGCTGCGGTCACTGTCGGCGGCGTTGTGTTTGACGCGAACACGAATAATGTCACCGGGAACTTTAACGCGAAAACGGCATATTATAGTGGGGTGAGTGCTGACTTGAAGATACTTTTAAATTTCCAGGCTAGTACAGTCAGCACGACCACACCTGCTACCATTTCAATAAGCGGTTTAATCATCGGCAGGAAATACCGGATGCAGATGGTCACCGGGTGGCCCTGGGGATGGCTCAAATACAGATTAACGGGGGCTCAAGGAGAAACTGTTAACCTGAACTGGGTGGAAGGCGAAGATGGCAGTCCAGGTATTAACATAGCGACCTATGTATGGACAGCAAACACCTCAAATGTTACATTTGGGTTTATTAGTACACAGTCCGGCAGTTGGAAACCTGCTGATGTACATGCTTATAGTGTTTATTTATTGCCCACAGACACCGCTTCACCGGCTGCTCCTACATATCTGGCAGCAATACCAGGAGACGGCACTGTCTTTCTGGATTGGGCAGACAATGCTGAAAAAGACCTAAATAGTTATACTGTTTATCGCTCGACTACTTCCGGCCAGTCATACACTCAGATATCCTCCGGTCTGACTTCCAGCGATTATACTGATCGTGATGTTAATAACGGCGCGCATTATTACTATGTCGTCACCGCAGTTGATTTATCAGGTAATGTTTCACAGTACAGTAGCGAGGGATCAGCAATTCCCTCAGTGTATGAGGTGTATTCGACAAAAAAGGGTGTCGGTTCAAACAGCCCGGCAAGAATACATGCCTTAGGTTCCAGTTGGTATTACGGTTGGAATATTAACCGGAATTATGATGTGGATCCCGATATTGAATATGTGCCGATGAGACACAATAAATGGTGGCCTAACCTGGCTGAACTTGCCAATGTGAACAGTGGTGGATTTGTGTCTTGCAGCCATTTCCTTGCTTATAACGAACCTGATCATGCAGGAAGTGAAAAGCCGACCGTTCAGGAAGCCCTGGACTTTTGGCCACAGATCGAAACATCCGCGGCCCAGTATGGTCTTCAAATTGGCAGTGCGGCATGTTCAGGCTCGAACAACTGGTGGCAAAATGATTTCATGACTCAAGCCGCCGGCCTTGGACTGCAGGTTGATTTCATGGTCTATCACGACTATCCAGCGCCGACGAATACGAATGCGATATTAAGTCATGCTCAATGGTATTACAACACGTATGGCAAGGATGTCTGGCTAACGGAATTTAATGCGGCCGACTGGGGTAACACGGACGCTTACACACATGGTGATTCTTATACATTCATGGTTGAAACTTTATATCGACTTGAGAGGACGGATTATATTAAACGCTACGCCATTTTTCCATGGGACCCAAGTTGGGGGGATCCGGCGGAGCCGGCACATGTTTTTGAAGCAGAAAGCTCGGCGGTACTGACTCCCCTTGGAAAGCTCTATGCTGAATATAGATCTGCTGATATTAATGGCCCCTATCCTCAAGTGTGGTATTACCTGCACAATAAGAATTCGGATAGGCGTCTGCATCATCATGCAGGAACACCGGCTGTTGCCGATGTTTACACCGATGGTACTGCGGTTCAATTTGAACTGATTGATGCCGGAGGCGGCTACTGCTATATTGACAACAAAAATACCCATGCTCGTCTGCAGTATAACGGAAGTTTACTTGTGTGGGTAACTGCCGCCAATCAAGGCACTTGGGTTCAATGGGCCCTGGCTGATGCGGGCCATGGCTGGAAATATATAACCAATCGTGAATTTAACAAACGTCTTTCTTCCACTGGTACTTCTCTGACAGTGGAAAATACTTCTTCCACCGGTAATTCGGTCAAATGGGCATTTGTTCGTTCCGGCACAGATTATATCATCGGTGATTATTCGGATGACGGCAAAGTGGATATGGCAGATATTGCTGAACTTGGCATGCAATGGCAAAACGGTTATGACATGAATGTATTGCTCGATATAGCAAATAATTGGTTATGCGGGACATTATTGTAGATTATTTTACGGGCGGCTTTCTATGTTTTTTATTAGAAGTATAAATGGGAAATGTCAGGTTAAGAGTGAAAAGTCTGCACGGAAAGGATTTTTTCCAGAAATTGCATTCCATTTTGGAGCATTATTTTTATTCTGTTGTCTCCTTTCAGTATCGGAGATTCTGGAACCATGCTTGGCCGCTCCGCCTGTGCCCGGAAACTGGCAACTTATCTGGAATGATGAATTCGATAGTGGACCAACACCGGAGTTTCCCAATCCCAGCAATTGGGGATATGAAAGAGGTTATCGCCATGGGCCGTTTTAGCGCAATTGACGATATTTAATAATGCATAGATTGTTCTGTTTTTGAATTGTCTGTGGGCCGAAAATAGATGGTCACATCATTACAATGAATAATTGATTGGCAGCGTTAATGCTGAAGTACAAGAAAAAGCAATGAACTGGAAAACATTTATGAATCGACGATTATTTTTATCACAATGCGGGATAGCGGCTCTTGGATTGACTTCAGTATCCCTTTTGCAGCCGGCCACAGCCGCTGGGCCGAAAAAGCTTTTCAAAAAAGGCGTTGGATTAACTGTTAAACCAGATAGCAATTGGAAAGGAAAACTTAAAAACCTGAACCTGGACTGGCATTACAGTTGGGGGCTGAGATTTCCGGAAGAGTATCCCGAAAAAGTAAAGTTTGTTCCAATGACATGGGGCAAACGGGAATTGGACAAAGCTGTGCATTACCTGAATGAACAAAAAAAGGCGGGTACCATTGATTGCGCTCTTGGCTTTAATGAGCCGGACCAGGAGCATCAATCCAATATTTCTGTTGAATTGGCTTTAGAGTTATGGCCCACACTGATGAAAGCCGATGTTCGTTTAGGTGGCCCGGCATGTGTGCATCCGGATAACGACTGGATGAGAGAATTTATGAAGCAGGCCGATGCACGTAAGCTGCGTGTAGATTTTGTACCGATCCATGATTATGGGGGACCGAATCCGGGGGCTTTAGTCAATAAATGCAAAAGAGTTTATGAGATGTACGGGAGACCCGTTTGGATTACAGAATTCGGCGTGGGCGACTGGCAGGCAAAGAGCGCCCAGGAACATCGTCACGGGCCGGAAAAAGTTCTTGAGTTTTTGCAAGGAGTTCTTCCGGAACTGGACAAGCTGGATTTCGTAGAAAAATATGCCTGGTTTTCCGCCCGTAAGGATAATAAACATTTGGGAACCTCGGCACTTTTTCATGAAGATGGCACACTGACAGCGCTTGGCCGTTTTTATGCAAACTACAATTCCATAAATATGACAGATTGCTAAAAATGGAAAGCAAGAAGATATTAGTCGATTTTTTGTTTGAAGCGACTGCGATATCGTTTTAATACATCATGTGCATGGGCATAAGTAATAGAAATAACCGTTATTAGTATAAATGTTATTTTAAAGAGAAGGTCAGTTATGACACTAACAAAATGGACTCGACGCTGCTTCATGAAAAGTGCGTTGTTGGGAACGCTTGCGGGCCCCACTTTATTTGCGATGGGTAATGAATCCTTAAATTCTGAACCAGTGAGGGCTTCCTTGCCGAATATTGTTTTAATCTACGCAGATGATATAGGCTACGGTGATCTGGGCTGCTATGGGGCAACAGCTGTTAAAACACCAAATGCTGACAGGCTGGCTGAGCAGGGTTTGAAGTTTACCAATGCATATGCTTCTTCAGCGACTTGTACACCGTCCCGTTATTCGTTATTAACTGGTCAATATGCCTGGCGTAAGGAAGGAACGGATATTTTGCCCGGTGATTCCGGATTGATTATTAACACCAATCAAATGACTTTGCCGTCGATGCTTTGCTCAGCCGGCTACACTGCGGGCGTGGTCGGCAAATGGCATTTAGGTCTTGGAGATGGGAAATCCGAACTTGACTGGAATGGTGATATTAAGCCCGGTCCATTGGAAATAGGCTTTGATTATTCGTTCCTTATTCCAGCCACGAATGATCGTGTCCCCTGTGTTTATGTGGAAAATCACCGCGTTGTCAATCTAGACCCTGATGACCCGATTGAAGTCAGCTATAAAAATCCGATTCCGGGTGTACCCACTGGCAAAACTAACCGTGACCGACTTAAGATGGATTGGAGCCATGGCCATAATGATTCGGTGATAAACGGCATCGGTCGGATTGGATTCATGTCCGGCGGGAAATCCGCTCTTTGGGATGATCAACAGATAGCCGGCACTCTGGCTGAAAAATCGACAGCATTTATTGAACATAATAAAGACAAACCATTTTTTCTTTACTTTTCTGTGCACGATATTCATGTCCCGCGTGTGCCGCATCCGCAATTTGCGGGTAAGACGGATATGGGGCCTCGCGGCGATGCTATTGTTGAATTCGACTGGCTGGTCGGGCAAATTGTGAGTACTCTTGATCGCCTTAATCTGACTGAAAATACGCTGATCATACTCAGCAGTGATAATGGTCCTGTTCTTGATGATGGATACAAAGACCAGGCTGTTGCGAGAGTAGGGAATCACAAACCTGCCGGGCCGCTTCGCGGAGGTAAATACAGCATCTTTGATGCCGGAACACGTATACCGTTGATTGTTCATTGGCTTGATCATGTCAAACCCGGAATCAGCAATGCGTTTATAAGTCAGGTGGACCTGATTGCATCATTGGCTCACTTGACAGGACAAATATTGACGTCTCAGGATGCTGCTGATAGTCTGGACATGCTCAATACGCTGATTGGCAAGGATCACCTGGGCCGCGACCATATTATCGAACATTCTCAGTTCGGAACATTGTCAATCCGGATAGGTGACTGGAAATATATTGAATCCAGTGATAAATCAAAGGTTGCCTGGGAGACCGGTATTGAGACCGGCAATGACGCTGTTCCACAACTGTACAATCTTAAAGACGATCCTGGCGAACGACATAATCTAGCCGCCGGACATCCGGAGATTGTTGATAAACTCAAATCGATGCTGGAAAAAATAAAACAATCGGGCCGCACCAGATCATAGCGAGCTGAATTCAGGATAAGGATTAAAGAATGATAACTCGACGGCATTTTCTTAAGACCATGGGGGCAGCGGTTGCAGTATTGAGCGTTTCAGGGATGTCTGATCTGCTGGCGAAGAAAAAAATGAATTTTTTGTTTATCTTGGTTGACGATTTGGGATGGACTGATTTGGAGTGTTTCGGTTCGACATTTTATGAAACTCCCCATATCGATCGTCTGTGTAAAGAATCAATGAAATTTACGAATGCCTATGCTGCCTGTCCGGTCTGTTCGCCAACCCGCGCCAGTATCATGGCAGGTCAATATCCTGCTCGAATGGGCACAACTGACTTTTTCGGCGCACCCCAGCCGGATGAGGTTAAGAAACGTATAAAATATAATAAACCGTTGCTGCCGGCGCCATATAGAGAAGAATTGCCGCTGGAAGAAGTGACGATAGCCGAAGCTTTGAAAGAAGGCGGTTATGTCACCTTTTTTGCAGGAAAGTGGCATCTTGGGAAAACCGCTGAATTCTGGCCGGAACATCAGGGTTTTGATGTCAACAAGGGCGGCTGGTCCTCAGGAGGACCTTATGGTCCGGGTAAATATTTTGTTCCTTATGGCAATCCCCGCCTGGAAGATGGTTCCCAAGGCGAACATCTGCCCGACCGACTGGCCTCTGAAGCAGTCAAGTTTATTACTGACAATCAAGACAAGCCATTCCTGGCATATTTATCGTTTTATTCCGTACATGTACCATTGATGTCACGTGAAGATTTGAAGCAAAAATACGAACAAAAGAAAAAAAAGTTGGGACTCCAGCCAAAATGGGGACAGGAAGGTGAATGCCAGGTTCGCTTGGCACAGGAGCATGCTGTGTATGCAGGTATGGTTGAAGCGATGGATCAGGCCTGCGGTAAAGTACTGGATGCCTTAAAGAAATTAAAGCTTGAAGATAACACGGCCGTATTCTTTATGTCGGATAATGGCGGCCTTTCAACGTCAGAGGGTCATCCAACATCAAATTTGCCTCTTCGTGCCGGCAAAGGCTGGCTCTATGAAGGCGGTATTCGAGAACCAGTTCTTGTCAGATGGCCCGGTGTGGCAAAGCCAGGCAGTATTTGTTCAGAACCGGTGATCAGCACGGATTTTTATCCGACGATGCTAGAGATGGCCGATCTGCCGCTAAAGCCCAAACAGCATGTCGATGGAAAAAGTTGGGTACCACTTTTAAAAGGTAAGAAAATGGATCGAGGGCCTTTATTTTGGCACTATCCCCACTATGGCAACCAGGGAGGATCACCGGGATCATCCGTCCGGGATGGGGATTGGAAACTCATTGTCTGGTATGAAGGCAATCGCCGTGAACTATACAATCTCAAAGAGGACATAGGAGAGCAGTACAATATCATCGAAGAACACCCCGATGTTGCAGAAAAACTTTATACTGAACTTAAAGAATGGCTAATCGATACGGACGCCAAAATGCCCTTGCCCAATTGAAAGTGCCAAGAAAAATCGCGGCGATCATCACAGCACCGGTTTCGTCGGAACCCTTTTTTTGCTGCAGGGAATGCCGGATTTTGGAAAGGCGGAGTTATCCTGTCAAATTTGCAATCAGAAAGAATACCCCAGTTGGAATACGCTGACCCGCCATGGCGTCTTTATGGAAACCCGGGCGGGGGGCTTGGCTCAAATGCGAATATGATTGACCTTACGGAAAAATTGTCAGTAACTGGAATCGCGATGGCGATACGGTCACGATGGACGTTACCATCCCGGCCAACACCAGCGAGGAAATCCACGTTCCAAGTCCGGATGGCAGAATTCACAATCTCGGTCCGGGTCAGTACAGGTTTCAGACTGCCTTACCATCTCAGGTTCCGGGGGATGTAGACTGACAAGCCGTTGAGGGACTCATTCAGTAGGCCCGGTTGTTGATGACTTCAAATGGATGTCCTGGTATTTGTTCATCCAGTCAATAACGTTTTGGTCCAGCCATTTTTCTCGGAAGGGGCGGGTGAGCATGGCGTTGGCGGCGTTGTCATTGACAAACCGTCCGGCGGCGGCGTCCCAGGAAAGTTTGCATCCGAGCTTGATTGCCGCCAGGCCCATCCAAGTCAGGAAATAGACATTGTAACCGACCTGCAGCGGCTCAAGGGTGGGCCGGCCGGTTTCGATTCCCCTCAGGAAGTCCGCCTTGTCGCTGAGTGTGTCGGCATAGGAGAGGTCGTTAGGGCCGGGCTGGAAGTTGAGAATGGATGCATCGCTTGCGGTAAGGGTCTGGCCGTGCTGGGCGTGGATCCAGCCTTTTTTCCCGATGAATTTAACATAGGGCTGGTCGATAATGTACTGTAGCGTCAGGCCGTCGGCGTATTCATACCGCAGGTCCATTGAGACGACGGTGTTCCACAGGCCCTTTGCGAATTCACCGGTTCCTTCAACGCTGACGGGCAACTCGTTTTCGCGTTTCATCCCCCACAGGGCGATGTCGTGAAGGTGGGCGCCCCAGTTGGTGATCATCCCGTTGCAGTAATCCTCGATGCGCAGCCATCCGGGCCGGGAGCTGTAGTTTTTGGGTTCGTGGACCCGCTGGAGGGTGTAGGGGGCCTCGAAGGCGGGGCCGAGCCACTGGTCGTAGTCCAGTTCTTCGGGTACCGGCATGGTTTGCTGGGGGCCGACGACGTTGCCGCTGAGTTCTTTGGGGACCCCGACAATGACTTGTTTGAGGGGGCCGATCCGGCCGTTGTGGACGAGCTCGACGGCCTGGTTGAAGAGCCGTGAAGAACGGAACTCGCTGTCGAGACGATGGATGACGCCTTTGGCCTTTACGGCTTCCACGACGGCTTTGCCGTGCATGGGAGCGATGGTAAAGGCTTTTTCCATGCAGACATGCTTGCCCGCCAGGGCGGCGGCGACTGCTTGGGGGGCGTGCCAGTGGTCGGGGGTTGAAATCATGACGGCATCGATGGAGTCATCGTTGAGCAGCTGGCGGTAATCGGCATAGGTTTTCATGCCGCCGCCGTTCGAGCTTTCTTTCGAGTAGGCTGCTTCGATGACGGCCCGGGCCTGGTCCATGCGCCATGAATCGACATCGTTGATCGCGACAACGCGGCAGTTGGGTAGCTTGAGGAATCCCGCGTTCAGGTTAGCGTGGATTGCCTGCCGACCCGTGCCGATCATACCGATGGTGATGCGGTTGCTGGGGGCGTTCTGTCCGAAAACGGAGGCGGGGACGATTGTGGGCATACCGAAGACCGTTCCTGCGGCCAAGGCGCCGGCGCCCTTGAGAAATCCGCGGCGCGAACAGGCCGCTTTCTGATTCTTATCGTTTTGGTTCATTGCTGGGTTTCCTTTGCCAGATTTTGCCGGATGGATTTCCATGCCTCGATTGAGGCCTTGAGGTTTTCTTCATTGTCTCCCGGGACGCTGTAGCACTGAAGCCCGACGGGCCCGTCGTAACCAGCTGCCCTGATCTTGTTGAGCAGGGCGGTCAGGTCCAGGGTGCCTTGGTCCAGCCGCAGGGTATGCTTGGAGGGCATATCGGCGCCGTTGATCGAGATGAGCCGGCAGTGCGGGGCGGTTTTGGCGATGACTTCATCGAGCCGGTCGGCATTACCTTTGATTAAATCATGGCATAAGTTAAAGGAAGCACCAACGTTGGGAAGGTTGGTCTGGCCGCTGATCCGCAAGGCGTCCTCCGCAGTTTCCACATAGAATCCTGCGTGGGGATAGATGGCGACATCCAGTCCGGCCTCTGCGGCCCAGGCAGCTACCTGGCGGACATTCTCTACGGCCTGTGCATCCAGGCCTTCCCGCTTGTTCTCCCGGCTGCGCAGGGTCATCCAGATAACAGTGTCACTGCCTTTGAGGATCTGGATGGCCTCCCGCAGCTCGGCTTGGTAACGCTGGCGCTCAGGCTGGTCCACCCAGGTGTGCACATAGAGGCCGTAGATTTTCAGGCCGGCGTCTTTAAAGGCCCGCTGCCAATGTGCCAGGGCCTCTTTCGTGGTCAGGTTATAGCTGATGCCCTCGGCGCCAAGCTGCTTGAGGATCTGGGCCTGTTTTTCCGGGGCCCATTCGCCGCGTCCCACGCCGTTATCAAAGACAAAGAACTCGGGTGAGGGCGCTGGCTGCGGTGCGGCATAAAGGCTCTGGAGTATACCGGCATGCTTTACCGCAAAAACAAGAAATAAAAGTATAAAGGGTTTGTTTGATGAGACTGAGGACATACTACCTCCTGAAAGTTGGACGTTGATTTTTCTGTTTATTGCCAAAACGATCCAAATCTCGACAATCCTTAGAAATAAATAAGATTACTCATATATTGGGGATGAAAGAAAGCGGCGGTTTCATCCCTTCATCATGACTGCTAAAGATTGATTTATATCTCTTTTGGCCTCAAGAGGCAATAGACTCAAATAGCACGAAGATGCACAAAAATAAGATTTTATGCCATAAAGCCAAAGTCTATCGGGAATTGGTAGTATGGAATAGTGAGATATTAATCAATTTGAATTAGCGACCGGTTGCATCTTTTTTGTGGGCTTAAAAGTGTATCCCCTCAGGAACACAAATCGAAAATTGGACAAATATTTTTAACTCTTTCTCAATAATCACTTACAGAATGATTGCCCGCTCTTGACCCAAAAAAATTCAGGCAAAAATTGACACTTCGTCCCCAGTATAAAAAGGGCTGCCCGCTCCGAAGTTGGAAGCAGGTAGTCGCAAGCTCATTAAAAACTGAATATCATTACAGTCCAGCGTGTCGTTGTCATCTATCTTTTCCCTTCTTATACCCAGCGGGTATGATTATTCCGCGAGCAAATGAAACAAGTGGTTAATGCCACTGTACTTAGCCGCGACGAAACAGAATATTTCAAGTAAAATCAGTATATACTTAACAAGTATCATTTTGCCGCGAGGATGGCTAAATCATAGAATCATAGAGACAATTCCAAACGGCAGTGCCATTCGCAGTTGTCCCCATGTATGGGCATAAAAAAAGCCCCGTCGGATGACGGGGCTTTGTGTTGGTGTT
>JAFGQP010000297.1 GCA_016935635.1 Sedimentisphaerales bacterium | reverse complement strand
GTTGGGATCGCTGGCCGCACCGAAAAACACATACTGATCCACAATCGCGGGCAAAACAGCATTGCCGCTGGCGGTATCGCCATCAGCACCGGCATTCCAGTTCAGCGTTACGGAAACCTGTGTCCCGGAGGCTGCCTGGTTGACCGAAGGACCGTAAGGCTGACCCGCCACGGGGTTGGTCAGGTCTTTGCCCGGAGTCAGATAAATATCGTCGAGACGGAAATTCTGACTTCGGTTGTTGACCAGACCCATTAAATTCACCAGGTCAGCAGTCGTTCCGTTGCGGAAATTCACCGGGTCGGGATTGACTTTATCGGCCTCAGTGGCATTGGCATAATCGGTCGTCACATAGAGGTCATACGAATCCGTGGTCTGATCGATCACCGCCCAGATATTGTACCAGCGATTCAGCTCCAGCTGCATGTAATCTTCTATAGCGCTGCCATCCCGGCCTCCAAAGGCCACATGGCTGGTATCCGCTCCGTTGCGTGACAGAATCTGCACCTCAAAATTGCCGAAGTCGGCTCCCGGAGCCGCAACATCCGTCAGACCCAAGCTGAAATCCTGCGAATTGGTCGTATAATACGTCCTGACAAACAAGGTAACCGCAGACGTGGTATCCGCGATGGGATTGATTTTGCGGAATGCCCCGCGGGTAAATCCGCTCAGGCCGATCTGCAGAAATCGATTGCCTGTGTCATCACTGATGCGGGGGGCTGACGACCCATTGGTAATTTCGTCCCACACACCGCCGGTCACTCCGGCATTGACCAGCCCGGCATTGTAACTCTGGAAATTGTCTACTAGTTCCGCCGGCGCCAGAACCGCCAGCACCAGGAACAGACACGCCATCGCAAGTTTTTTCATAACCTTTCCTTTCCGATTACTATGGTTTCGAATAACGATCTCTTTCACGTTCAGCCGCAAAGTAAGCAGCCGCTCATTATTATCTATTCTGCGTCAAGGAGGAAACAACTATGTATCAGTATTGACTTGCCCATCCGGGGGCGCCAGCAGCAGTATCCAAATTTAAATGTTCCCCGCCATGAAAAAGAAGGTTCTTTGGGTGCACAATCCCGCCGCGTTGTCATTCATCTAACCCTCACTATCCTTGAATCCATGCTGTTTTATCGACGACTGATAAAGCCGGCACGAAATATCTCATAGATTGAGATTATTATACAAAAACAGACGGGTAAAAATCAAGCCCCCACTTAGTAAAAATAGGAAATATAGCGATGAAAATACTGCGGGCGACCGGAATCGAACCGACATATCGTGCTTGGGAAGCACGTGTTCTACCACTGAACTACGCCCGCGTAAGTCGTTATTGTGTAGGCATATATACCCATTTTGCCGGATTTGTCAAGCTGAAAATAAGCCGCCGCCATGAAATTACCAGCCAAGTTGGCTAGATTTGTCCAATTTCAAGGCCCTGAATGTCGGTTAGTTACTGAATCTCCGACCTGGTTTTCTCCACATCGAAACCATGCTCCCGAAACCAGCCGAACATATCGCGGCCCATAGCGACGCTCAGGACGGCCGCGGTAGCATTCATATCGTATTTTTTCAGCTTGCCGGGCTGAGCCATCCGACGCTTGGCCTTGAAATAATCGGCGAGGATATCCGGATTCTCCTGCCGCAGTTGCTCAAAAATCCAGAAGGTTTTGCCCCAGTGCATCGCATTGGCCTTATCGCCATTCAAGGGCTCGACATCGCTTTTCACGCTCTTGCCGTCCAGGTCATAAAGCGTCATGGTCGGATCAATCTTGCTGGCTCGCTCAATAGTATTTTGGATACGCTTCATCGCCTCGGATTCATATCCCATATCGATCATGACCAGATTCCCTACATACGTGGCAATCGGCTCGTTCCAGACCTCCGCAAACGGCAAAACCCACGAATGGACAGACTCATGCGTGATAAACTCGATCATGCTGTCTTCCCGCTCGGGAAAACCGCCCCAGAATACCGCCAGCCCAAGCGTCCGGCCGGAGGAAAATCCCCCGCCGCCCGTGGCCAGCAGACCAATCTCCCCAGCCATACCCTCCGACAGCGGAACACCCATACGCTGCTCGATAACCGGCTTGACTCGCAGATAAATCTCGCCCATCGCCTTGGCATAGGGCTTGAGGTATTCACTGTAATGCAGCTTGATGGTGCCTAAGTCGTCGGTGTACTCAAGCTTATCGATACCCGAACCGGTAAAGGGCTTTTTCGCATCCACCGGTTTGCCTTGTGCAGCCTTGACCAGCAGAGGCTTCCACCAGACGGCGTTGATATTATCTTTGGCATCGGGCCGGCTTCCCGCCAGACCTCGGGCGGCAATCAGCAGCGTCCCCTTGCCGATGGTTTTGCGGACCAGTACCGGCCTGTCTTTGGCATCGGTAATCAGAACCTCCCAGGCATCGGGCTTTTCGAGCTTCAGCCAGTCGGCACGGCCTTCGATGGCCCCGGTAACGTCCGGGCTTGCGGCCTTCAGCGGCATTTCTGCCGGACCTTCAAAACTGCACTGAAACCGTTCCACCAGCTTGTTTTGCGGATTCTCCCCCGCCGAACCGAACAGGACCACCCCGCCGCCGTCGGCCAGAAACGTCCGGATGGCC
>JAFGQP010000296.1 GCA_016935635.1 Sedimentisphaerales bacterium | reverse complement strand
GAAGTCGCCAACGGCACATGGTATTTCGAGCAGCTTTTTGTCGATGGCAAGCGAGCGATACGGGCACGAACCCCCAATGAGTTTTATCATTATATGCAGTCGGTCCGCGAGACCCGCAAGGAGAATGGCCGAGCCGTTCAGATCATCAAGATACACCCGGATACCACCGCGGCACTGGCCGGCATCGACCCCAAAGCCCGCAACGATGTTCAAATGGTCGCCTATCACAAATGGGATATCACCCGGAAGTTTCTGCGTGACCTCGACGCCCGGCGAAACGCTATGCGAATTGAGGGCGGCCTGATGAAATCGTGGAATCCCATGACATCCGACACGCCGTTTTTTCTTGAAAATGCGATGGCATTTCTGGACACACCCGGCGAGTGGTTTCTGGCCCGCGACGGCTGGCTGTATTATAAGCCCCTGCCCGGTGAAGACATGGCCAACGTCCGCGTCATCGCCCCGCGGCTGGAGCAATTCATCCGCATCAAAGGCAGCCCCGCCGACAACCAGATCGTCGAACACATCCAGTTCAAAGGGCTGGCCTTTGAGCATGGCCAGTATCTGTCCGGCCCGGACGGCTTCGAACCGGCACAGGCCGCCGTACAGATCGGCGCCGCCATTCATGCCGATGGAGCCCGGAATATCGTGTTTGAAGACTGCCGCATCGCCCATATAGGCACGTATGCGATGTGGTTCCGTGACGCCTGCACGAAATGCACCGTCAGACGCTGCCACATAACCGACACCGGCGCCGGCGGCATCAAAATCGGCGCAACGAATATCGCCGCCAATCTCGCCGACCAGACCAGCCATATCCTCGTGGATAACAACATCCTGCATGCGATGGGCTATCTGTTCCCCTGTGCCGTGGGCGTCTGGATCGGCCACAGCCCCGACAATATCATCACGCACAACGAAATCGCCGACCTGTACTATACCGCCGTCTCGGTCGGCTGGCGATGGGGCTACGACCACAGCCCGGCCAAACGCAACCGCATCGATTATAACTACCTCCACCATATCGGCTACGGCGTTCTGAGCGACATGGGGGCTGTCTATACCCTCGGCCCCTCTGAAGGCACCACCGTCAACCACAACGTCATCCATGATGTCTATGCCTTTTCCTACGGCGGCTGGGGACTTTACACCGACGAAGGCAGCAGCAATATCGAAATGGCCTATAACCTCGTCTATCGCACCAAGACCGGCGGCTTCCATCAGCACTACGGCAAAGACAATCACATCCACAACAACATCTTCATCGACAGCCAACTGGCTCAGCTTCAGGCCTCACGCGTTGAAGAGCACCGGTCGTTTATCTTCGAGAAAAACATCATTTATTTCGAAAAAGGTGCCCTGCTCAGCGGCCCCTGGGACCGGGTCAAGGTCCAGATGGATAACAACTGCTACTTCCGGGCCGACGGCGGCACGTTTGATTTTGCCGGCAAAACCTTTGAACAGTGGCAAAAGCTCGGACGCGATACGCATTCGATTATCGCCGACCCGAAATTTACCGACATTACAAAGCTTGACGGCAAACTGGCCCCGGATTCGCCGGCCTTCAAGCTCGGATTCAAAGCCCTCAAAGCCGACGATGCAGGTGTCTATGGGCCGATGGACTGGGTCAGGATCGCCCGGTCAATCCCCGTCAAGCCATTAAAAATCGCACCGACCCCGCCGCCGTTGGCCATTGACGACGATTTCGAAGATTATGCCCCCGGTAACTCGGCAGCCGCGGAAAACTATGTCGAAAACAAAGGCGACACGATTGGCGTTACCGCAGATACCGCTGCCACAGGCAAACAATCCCTGATGATTCAGGACGCAGCAGGTCTGTCCCAGCGTTATAATCCGCACCTGGTCTATCGCTGCAATTATCCTTCCGGCACTGCCGAATGCAGCTTCGACGTGAAATTCACGAATGGCTGTGACATTGTTATCGAGTGCCGCGATTACAAAAAGCCCCCGTATCAAACCGGGCCGAATCTGTCGATTCGCGATGGACAATTACATATTCCCGGCAAGCCCCTGGTCGCCCTGCCCGCCGATACATGGATTCATTTTCAACTCCATCTGGCACTCGAACAGCAGCAATGGTCAATCATCTGGACGCCTGCCGGACAATCACCCCAGAGCGTCGAAAATATGCCGATGCTGTCAAAGGATTTCCATGCCCTGCAATGGGTAGGATTTATCAGCAATGCAGACAAAGCGACTACTTTTTATCTGGACAATTTCAAGCTGTATCATAAAATAACACCATAGCGACAATTATATCCGTTGTATCGGAATCATAAATGCTTACGAAACCTTACGGCAGCCTTGGATTTCCAGTCAGCGCCATCGGCTTTGGCGGGATGCGATTTGACCTCAATTGCACCGACGACGCCAACGCCGAATTGCTCTGCTATGCCTCCGACAAGGGCATCACCTATTTTGACACCGCGCCCGACTACTGCAAGGACCGCAGCGAAGACATTTACGGGCGGGCCTTTGCCGCCATGAAATCCCGGCGGAATCAGTTTTATGTCTCCACCAAGGGCATGCCCGAAGATTACGACACCGCAGAAAAATCCATTCAGGCGGTCGAAAAATCTCTGTCCCGTCTCAAATGCGACTATATCGATTTTTATCATGTCTGGTGCATCCGCCGGATGGAAGAATACGACCTTGCGATGAGGCCCGGCGGCCAATACGAAGGCCTGCTGCGCTGCAAAGAAAAAGGACTCATTAAGCATATCGTTGTCTCGTCCCATCTGCGCGGCCCGGAGATTGTCAAATTAATTGACAAGCGCCAATTCGATGGAATTTTAATGGGAATCAATATCCTGAATTTCCTGTATCGATGGGAAGGTGTCGAAGCGGCGCATCAGGCCGGCATGGGCGTAGTCGCGATGAATCCCCTGGCCGGCGGCATCATCCCCACCCACGAAAAACAGCTTGCCTTCCTGGCAGGCCCCGGCGAAACCGCAACCGAAGCCGCGATTCGATTCTGCGTCGGCTGCCCGCAGATTACCGTCACCCTGATCGGCTTTACCACCCGCGAGCATATCGACACCGCCTGCCGCGTGGCCGACAGCGCCAAACCGTTCTCGCAGGACGATATCCAGCGCATCCGCCGCCACGTCACAAAAAATATGGATCGCCTCTGCACCGGCTGCGGCTATTGCATGGGCCGATGTCCCAAAGATATCCCGATTGCATCGTATATGCAGTACTACAACGAGAAAGTCCTCGTCGGCAAGACCGACAGCGAAATGGCCAAAGGTCTGGACATTCAGAAGAAATGGGGCATCCTCGTGGACCGCAAAGCCGAAGCCAAAGACTGCGTCCAGTGCGGCCGCTGTGAACTGGCCTGCACCCAGCATCTGGATATCGTTCGACGCCTGGAAAAAATCGCTACATGGGAATGATACCCAACGGATATCTTTGTCCGCCAAAATGAACTTTGAGACGAGCCCTTAAGATATTGCTCGAAGCCGGCGGCTGGAAGCTCCTTAGCCGCGATGAACCTGAAATTAAAGTGAACTCATTATAAAAGAAAGTGAGGAGACACAAAAATGCAAAACAAGACAACCATGAATCGGCGGAATTTTCTGTGTTCCAGCGCCCTGTCGGCAGCGGCGTTCACCATCGTTCCCCGATACGTGCTGGGCGCCGACGGCAGCACCCCGCCCAGTGGAAAACTCAACATCGCCGGCATCGGCATCGGCGGCATGGGGGCACACAACCTGCAAAACATGGAAACCGAAAATATCGTTGCCCTCTGCGATGTGGACGACCAGTACGCCGCCAAGACCTTCGAAAAATATCCCAAGGCCAAACGCTACCGCGATTATCGCAAGATGCTCGACGAACAGAAAGATATCGACGCGGTCTTGATTGCCACCCCGGACCACACCCACGCCGTGATTACCCTGGCCGCGATGCGGGCCGGCAAGCATGTCTATTGCCAGAAGCCCCTGACCCACACCATCCATGAAGCACGCCTGGTGGCCAAAGTGGCCAAAGAAACCGGCGTCATCACCCAGATGGGCAACCAGGGCCGCTCCGGCGAAGGCGTCCGCCTGCTGTGCGAATGGCTATGGGCCGGCGCCATCGGCGAAATTCGCGAAGTGGATGCCTGGAGCAACGAGACCTATTATCCCTGGGGCAAGGCCTGGTGGAGCCCCGGAAACGGACGAAAACCCACGGATAAACCCCCGGTGCCTGCAACACTGGACTGGGACCTGTGGCTCGGGCCGGCCAAACAGCGCGATTACCACCCCTGCTATCACCCCGGCTGCTGGAGACCCTGGTGGGACTTCGGCTGCGGCTGGATGGGCGACCGCGGCGTCCACACCCTCGATGCTGTGTTCTGGGCGATGCGTCTGGGCCACCCGACCAGCATCGAAGGCACCGTTACGGACTTTAACGAAGACACCCACCCGGTGGCCTCGATTGTTCGCTACCGCTACCCGGCCCGCGAGGGAATGCCCCCGCTGAAGCTGACCTGGTACGAAGGCCTTCAGCCGGCCCGGCCCGACGAACTGGAACAAAACCGCAAGATGGGCGATGCCGAAGGCGGCGTCATCTTCCGCGGCGACAAGGGCGCCCTGATGTGCGGCACCTACGGCAACAGCCCGCAGTTGCTGCCCTACACCGCCATGCAGGCCTACAAGAAACCGCCGCAAACCCTGCCCCGCGTCAACGGCATCCACGAACAGGGATGGATCGAGGCCATCAAGCAGGGCAAACAGGCCAGCTCCGACTTCTCGATTTCCAGCCGCTTGACCGAGCTGGTCCATCTGGGCAATGTCGCCAAACGCATGCAGACCCGATTGACCTGGGACGGCGAACAAATGAAATTCCCCAGCCACCCCGAAGCCGATCAATACCTGACCAAAGAATATCGCAAAGGCTGGGAACTGTAATTTAAATCGCCGATGGATGATTTTCGATTGCTGATTGGATTGCATCCGAATCCAGTCAGCAATCCTCCATCGGTGTTTTTCTGTATAACCTAACCGAGACAAGCTGGGTACCAAGTGATTAATGGCGAGGGGCCTGTTGTTGTATAGGCTTAAGATAAAACTGGCGACAACAACTCGACTCATTAAATGTGAGGGTTAAGTGAAAATTGAATTAAAAGCAGAGGGCTGTCATTACTATATTTGTGATTGCGACAATAGTCTAATCAATGAGTTGCCCTGGGGAGACAACGAGTGTAATGTATATTTGCTGAATTTCCAGGAATCCATGGCTACCAGTGAACATACCCAATTATGGATCGATGAATTAGTCTTGAAAAATACGTACTGGTTTTATACTCTTGGTCCAAAATCAGAATGGCTGCATGATCAAATTGACCTTGCGAGTGTTCGATCAGGCAGACAAAAAACCGTCGGTGATGGTTCTCCCATGACATCGTGGCACGAAGATGTCAATACTTATGCGGAAATGGCGGATTTTGTTTGTCCAGCTACGAATGACTTTTGTGTCATTCTCGTAATAGGCAATATCAGTGATTTTGAACAATTCATGATCGCATTAATTCACAAATTATTTAACAGTGATAACCACGATATTGATAAATAGTTTGAGTGGAATTTGTCATAGACCTAAAAACAACTGATAGATTGAAAATTATAACTATATGCGAGCCGTCATACAACGCGTCAAACAGGCCTCCGTCGCCGTCGATGGCCGAATCACCGGCGAGATTAAGCAGGGACTGCTGGTCTTTCTGGGAGTCGGGCCCGACGATGGTCCTGCAGATGTGGCCTATATCACCGACAAGATTGCCAATCTGCGGGTTTTCGCCGACGACGGCGGCAAGATGAATCGCAGTGTGCAGGATATCGCCGGCGGCATTCTCCTGATCAGTCAGTTCACCCTGTTCGGCGACTGCCGCAAGGGACGCAGGCCGGATTTCTCACAGGCCGCCCCGCCTGCCCTGGCCAAAGCCCTCTACGAGCAGGCCATCGAAACCCTCCGCAACCTGGGCATCACGGTCCAGACCGGTATCTTCGCCGCTGACATGCAGATCAACTCCGTCAACGACGGCCCCGTCACCATGCTGCTGGACAGCAAAAGATTATTTTAATGAAAGCAAGGCAGAGTTGTAAATCCAGAAATTAACTCTATTAGACATTAAAATGAAAAAACATATCAGAGGAAAAAGAATACAATGAGCACTTGGCGATTAGTCAGAATTGTTATCATCGCACTGTCTTTCATGGAAGGTCTTCTTTACCCCTTTTTTGCAACGGAAGCCCCTCTTGAAGGCGCTCCGATTGCGATTCAAGTATTTCTCATCGTTTTACCATTATTCTTTTTCCCATTTTCATTAACAATGGGCCTGTTTATACAGTCTAAAAATCCATTCCAAAACACACAATGGACGCTGCCTGATTGGGATTCCAATTTCCTGAACATGAAAAACCCTCTTCATTTTTTCCATGCAGCCGCATATTTTATTGCTGCAAGCAGCTTTGGATTAATAATTGCTTCCTTTTTCTCCAGCACTTCATATCTTCCAATAGGTCTTGCAGGAGTATCCAGCTGGGGTGGAGTCCTGATTGGTATCAAACTCTGCATCACAAAATATCATGACAAGTTCCAACCAGTCCCAGACACATTGCGACAAATGAAATCTCTTGGGGTTATTAAAACATCGAAAATAATTGGAGCAATTCTTATCTTATGTACCCTGATTACAACATCAATCGCCGCTGTATTGCTGGCCAAATACACACGATTCAAAAATAATGCCATTGAAACAGAAGCCATCATTACACATTATGAAACCAGAAACTCCGATGCCCAGACTATTTATTATCCTGTATTTGCATTTACAGATCACATTGGACAAATCCACACCGTTTGTTCCGCGACAGGTTCGAATCCTCCCCGAAACAACATTCAAGACAAGATATTAATTCTCTATAATCCTAAGAATCCAGCAGAAGCAAGAATATCATCCTCAGGGAGTTTATATGCCATACCGACAGTACTTGGAATAAGCGGTGTTATCAATCTGGTAGCAGGCCTGATCTTTCTTTTTGTAATCCCAGCGAGGCAAAAAATGTAAAATGACCTCCATAAAAGATTGGATTAAGGTTAAAACGTAATCTCAAACTCCGTCCAGTTGGGGTTATACACCATCGGGGAAATATTCACGCTGCGGATATACCCGCCGAAATATTCCTGAATCTCATCGATACACGCCTGAACATCCGCCTCGGTCCCCTGCAGCACGGCCTCAACCGAACCATCGTCCTGATTGCGGATATACCCCGTCACCAGATATCCACGCACGATATTCCTGGCAGTATAGCGAAATCCCACGCCCTGCACGTGCCCCCGAAAAATAACCTGTTTGGAGATATTGGACATAAGTTTCATTGTAAAAGGAAAAAGGGAAAATGAAAATGGAAAAAATCCCTCTTTTCCGCTACAATCTCCCCCATGCGTCTGAAATTTATCGTCTGCAAGGCCATCCAGAAAGAAGCGTACACTGTTGCGGCCCGCAGCGGCAATATCGTGGATATCCTCCTGATGCCGCAGGGTTTGCACAATACGCCGGACATCTTGCGCGCCGAGGTCCAGGAAGAACTCGACAAAACCTGCGACAATCAGGGAAATCCCTATGACGCGATACTGCTGGGCTACGGCCTGTGCGGCAACGGCACCGTCGGCCTGCGGGCGACCATCAAAACCATCCTGCCCCGCGCCCACGACTGCATCACCCTGCTGCTCGGTTCGCGGGACGCCTACCAGAACTACATCGACTCCCATCGTGGCGTCTATTGGTACAGCGATGGCTGGATCGCCACCGGCACCATGCCCGGCCAGGACCGATACGAACGCCTGCTGGCTGAATATTCCGAAAAATACGGACCTGAAAATGCCCGATATCTGCTGGAGATGGAGCAAAACTGGATGAAGGAGTATAACTGGGCAGTCTATATCGACTGGCGTCTGGCCGGGGCCGATGCACAGTCCGACTACACCCGCCGCTGTGCCGAGTACCTGCACTGGCAATATGACTATGTCGAGGGCAGCTCGGGCTTGATGCAGCGGATGGCCGATGGCGACTGGAACGAACGTGAATTTCTGGTCATTCCCCCGGGTGGCTGCATCGCCGAAGACCTCACCAACCCTGACATGGTCAAGGTGGTATCATAATGCAGGAACCGCTGTCATTAATCCTTCCGGTGTTAATCTTTACGCTGCTGCTGGCGACTATCTACGGCATCGAATTGATTCAATGCCTGCGGTATCTGTGGTATAAACGGACCAGACAAACCACTCGTGGAATGCTGACCTCGCGCGGCATGATTATCATTCATGTTTTATGCCTCATCGGGCTGGGCTGTATCGGGTATGGCTATTTTATCGAGCCGTATCGTCTGGAAGTTGTTACCGTCCGGCTCGAAACCGACAAACTGGTCAACACCTCCCTTCGAATCGTCCAGATTTCCGACCTGCACTGCGAAAAGAAGGTCCGTCTCGAACCCCGCCTGGCTGGCATTATCAATCCGCTTAATCCCGACCTGGTCGTCTTCACCGGTGACGCCATCAACTCCCCCGAAGGGCTGGACCTGTTCCGAAAAACACTGGCGGGCCTGAACGCCTCTATCGGAAAATTCGCCGTCACCGGCAACTGGGACACCAAATGGATGACCGACCTGGACCGCTTCGCCGACACGGGCTTCGAAGTCCTTGATCAGGATGTACGGTTTCTCGAAAAAGACGGCGAGACCTTTTGTGTCGCCGGGCTGGGCTACATGCACGGCCCGCACAGCGGCCCGGTCATCACCAAACTCAAGCCGGACTTTTTCACATTGTTTTTATTCCATACCCCGGACTTTATCGTCTGGCTCAAGGATCAGCCGATTGATTTATACCTGTGCGGTCACACTCACGGCGGTCAGGTCGCCCTGCCGTACTGGGGGGCCATCACCACCATGTCAATGACCGGCAAATCCTTTGAACGCGGCCTGAACCATTACGGACATATAACCATATACACCAATCGCGGCCTCGGCCTGGACGGCGGCTGGCTGCCTCGGGTACGATTCCTGGCCCGGCCGGAAATCACGGTGTTCGAGATTATTCCCGGCAAGGTAAAAGAATGACAGGACTGGAGCTAATTTCAGTTTCCGGAATCGGCGTCGGCCTGGCAATGGACGCCTTTGCGGTCTCGGTCGTGACAGGCAGCCTTTATCGGCAGCTGCATATCGGCCACGGCATTCGTATGGCCCTGTTTTTCGGCGGCTTTCAGGCCCTGATGCCCTTTTTAGGCTGGATTCTCGGAGAAAAATTAATCTGCTGCATCTCCTCCTATGACCACTGGCTGGCTTTTATCCTGCTGAGTCTCATCGGCGGCAAGATGATTTATGAGGCCTTTCAGATGCGAGAGGCCGGCCAAAAACCGACCGATCCGTCCAAGCTCGGCGTTTTGCTGGCACTCAGCATCGCCACCAGCATCGACGCCCTGGTGGTCGGCATCACCCTGTCACTGGTTACCCCATTTATCTATCAGGCCGTTACCCTCATCGGCATCATCACCTTTGTCATCAGCCTGGCCGGATGGGCAGTCGGCAAACGTGTGGGCCATTTCTTCGAAAACAAAATCGAAGTCTTCGGCGGACTCATCCTCATCGGTATCGGCCTCAAAATCCTGATCACCCACCTGCTGCAGTAAATCCGCGCCAAAAACTAATAAATTCACATCGATACTGATCCTGCTCGAAATTACCCCTTAGAGGCGAGGCTATGTATTGTTTTGATGTATTCTGCGGCCATCCTCGCGGCATAATGATACTCGTTAAGTAGATTAATCAAACATCGATTCCAGCCGATCCAGAACGCGATGCTCAGCATCCGATATTTTGCTGCCGAATCCCAGAAAGCCGCCAGCCGCCTGGGCAATCTGCCGGGCATGGCCAATCAGCTCATGCTTGAGATTTTTCTTCTGTTCGGCCGTCAGCGTCTCGCAAAGCCCCTGAATATAATGTGTCCAGGCATCCAGCAGCTCCCGCGACGGGCGATGCTCGAGCCACTGCCTGAGCAGGGTAAAATCGATGCTGTCTTTGGCAAAAAACGACTTGGCCGCCGCATCCAGAATCGCCGTTTTTTCCCGCTCATCCACATTGCCATCCGCCCAGGCCACCTCAATCAGCGGAATCAGCGCCAGCGACACCAGAACCTCCGGCCGGATATTCATCTGCACAAATGTCTCTAAAATCTCGTCATTGGTAATGCCCGAGACCCGGGCCAGCGCCTCTTTAGTCTCCTTCATCGCCTCCATCCGATGATATTCCTCGGTCAGGATCGCATCCTGCCGGAGAAAAAACAAATCTTCCAGTTTTCGGCTATAATTGGTCTGAAAAAATTTCGGCTTATTCATCATTATCCTGTTGAATTTGTCTGTCTTTTATATTGATTGTATTTGATATTTTCCGTTTCGGCGCGGCTAATTACAGTGGCATCAACCACTTGCCGCTTTTGCTCGCGGAATAATCATACCCGTTGGGCATATAAATATGTTTCAGTTGTACGAACAAAACCTTCGTTTGTTTGCCTATTTCTCTATCACCGCCGATTCATACACATCCACCGGCACAATTTTGCCCTCGGCATCAAACCGCATCGGGCTGATGCAGGTCTCGCGTTTGTAGCCGGTCCCGCCGGGAATGGCAAACCGGTGATACACGATAAAAAACTCGTCTTTGCCCGGCACCTGCACCACCGAGTGATGGCCCGCCCCCAGCACCATCCCCCTGGCCTTCAGGATCGGATTATCCTTGGCCTTGACAAACGGCCCCATCGGTGAATCCGAAATCCCGTAAGCCACACTGTACCGCGGGTCGCGCGTATCATGCTCCGACCACATCAGATAATACTTGCCCTTGCGTTTCAGAACAAAGCTGCCCTCATTAAACCCCGGCGGCGTAATCCGCTTCATCCCTGCCGGGTCGTAGGAAATCATATCCTCGTTGAGCTTGACCGCCATGCAGTTGCCCTGCCCAAAATACAGATACGCCGACCCGTCGTCATCCACAAAGACCATCGGGTCAATCGACTGGCACGGATACGCCCCCTTGGCAACCAGCGGTTTGCCCAGCGGATCCGTAAACGGCCCCGCCGGAGACTCGGCCACCGCAACCCCGATTTGCTGAGCCGCCGAATAATAGAAATAGTACTTGCCGTTCTTGCCGGCAATCGCAGGCGCCCAGGCATGTTTGTCCGCCCACGACACATCCACCCCCAGCCGCAGGATAACCCCGTGATTCTGCCAATGCACCAGGTCCGTTGAAGACATGCAGCTAAACGACGTCGAAGACCATCCCTCATTGCCGTCGGTGGTTGGATAAATATAATACCGCCCGTCAAACACCGCAGCATGCGGGTCCGCATGATACCCCGGCACCACCGGCGCCGGCGGCAGCTTTGCCTTGCGAGCCTTCAGTGCATCCACAATCGCAGCATCCACCGCCAGCACAGTCCCATGCCGCTGACCCTTGACGGGCCGAATCTGGTCACTGATATCCGCCCAGCCCCCATCGCCGCTTTTGCGCATCGCGCCATATCGGCCATCGCTATAGAAATCGTAATATAAAACGGCATCCTCACCCACCCGGGCCATCGTCGGCCCTTCCGCCCGCTGAGTCAGCAGCGGCACCGGATTGACCGTAAAAGGCCCCTGCGGGTCATCGGCCGTCGCCTGCCAAATCGGCCCCCACTTGCCCTTGGCCTGCATGTCGCCTTCCTTGAAAGTCAGGACAAACTTGCCCCCCAACTCCATCATCATCGCATCAATATGGTCAAAACCCGGCTCCAGCAGCACCCTGGGCTCACTGAACGTCTCGAAATCTTTGGTCGTCACAAAATACGTGCGGTTGTTCATCCGATCCTGTGACACGGTTTCGGCAAATCGCCCCGTCACATCCGACGACCAGGTGATCATAAACTCGCCGCGTTTGGCATCATGAAACGTCTCCGGCGCCCAGCAGTTCTTCGTCCCCTCCACCTTGCCCATCACCGGAATATATTTCTGCTGCGACCAGCTCACCAGGTCCTTGGAACGGGCATAACCAATCCCGTTATCATTCCAGCCGGTCGTCCAGACCAGATGAAACACCCCGTCCGGCCCCCGCAGAAGATGCGGGTCACGCATCAGCTTGCCCCCCACCTCCGGCACCAGAAACACCTCATCCAGGTCCGTCCATCGCAGCCCATCACTGCTATAGGCCAGATGCAGCCCGTCGCCATTGTCACGAAACGAGGTAAATAGATAGGCCTGCTCCGCCCCCAAAGCAATCCCGGCCAAAGCAAACACACCAACCGCCAAAACCCGCCGTAATTTCATGCAAAACAAACCATTCATACCATTTTCCTTATATATTAATGAAAGGAACCGGTTCACACATCCTGGCCGTCAAGCATAATTTATCCACGGGTTTCCGCAAGTTTTTTCTCGTTGCTCACGCCAATTTACTTCGGCCATAAATAGGCCAGATATAGTCCATAACATAACAAATAGACGCCCCCTTCCCAGCGATCCAGCCGGAACCGCGACCACATAAACG
>JAFGQP010000052.1 GCA_016935635.1 Sedimentisphaerales bacterium | reverse complement strand
CTTCAGTTCTGCCGCCCGTCCGTGCAGCCAGCTCACTGCCGAAGCGGCAATCATGCCGTCGTGCAGGTAGCCGCCCTGCGTATGCGCGATGATATCGCCGATCCCAAGGTAGTCGGAAAAACCGTAGGCCTCCATCTCCTTAGTAAATATCTTTTCGGGCGCTTCGAGCTTATTGGCGGTCTCGAACTCACGGGTAAGGTGCCATTTGCCCTTATAGGCGGTGTAGTAGCCGGCTTCGCGCAGCAGGTGCCCGACTGTCTTGATGTCGGTTGACATGCTCTGTATCCAGGGAAAGTTCGAGTTGTCGAACATCCGCGTCTGCTGGATGTGGCGGCCGGTATAGATCACGGAGCGTGAGGGCGTGCACACGCAGGAGTTGATGTGGTGGTTCTCGAACACGACCCCTTGCTTGGCCAGCCGTTCGTGCGCCGGCAGGTGAAATCCCCGGGGCAGTTCATGCTTACGGAAATGGCGTTCCTGGTCCGTCAGGATGAATAAGATGTTGTAGGGCCCGTCCGCTGCCTTGCGAGACGCGGAACTTGACGAAGGCACAGCCGCCATCGCCGGATTTTGCGGCAAAAGGTTGCCCATGGCCGTTGCCAGGGCACCTGCACCCGCGGTCTTGAGAAACTCGCGACGCGTTGCGCCCGGGACGGATGGATTGACTTTCTCCATACATTGCTGCTCGTTATGGTTTGTGATCATCGAACTGTTATCCTTTCGGTTTGCTATCAGGATTCATAAATACCAAATTCTTCCCGGTTCATCAGAAATCGATCTTCGCTCGCAATCCCGCAATATATGTCGTATCCACACGGTCACTGCTCGGGTGAAGAATCTGGAAATCCGGGGTAATATGCATCCATTTGGAGATTTCGATATTGTAGAAGATTTCTACACCCTGCGCATCGTCAAAGTTCCGCTTAATCGCACTTCCAAATTCATCGGAAAGCTGCATATAAAAATAGCCGATACCCCAGGTGTCATTGTCCCGGCCATCAATCATGCCTTTACCGCCCAGACCGACACCATAGAAATTGGCGACGGTGCTTGTCTCGTCGTCGGCAGTACCCAGCCGGCCAAAAAAGCCGAATCCCTGTGTTTCGTCCTGTTCTTCCGTATAAACATACTGATGCATATTATACATCAGACTCCATGAATCCTCTTTTTTGGTTAATGATGTCGGATACCCCTGCAGCGCATCCAGGATAAGGCGTGAATTCTCGTCCAGCAGCATAAAATCTTTGGTGCTGTAAGTGGTAATAAACAGATGGCCGCCGGGCTTATCGAAAAATCGTGACGGCTGACTGTATGTGGCCATCATGGCTGTTCCATCTTCAAAATCTTCATTAAAGCCGCTGGTATCCGGCCTGCCATTGGCACCCAGAGCTGTCACTGAAATAATGGCGTGGTCCTTGGTGGTCACATCGGGAAGAAAAACCACGGCTCCGCCGCCCAGCGCCGAAAGCGGAACGGTCCGCAAAGCCACAGGCTGGAAAATATTCGCAAGATTCATGAATGTGGTTCTTCCTTCTCCCCCGTTGAATGCCGTCTCCTGGAAATCAACCATCGTATTGATTTTCCCGAAATAGACCGCAAAACTTTCCGAAAGGAATTGCGTATATTTAACCTGAGTCACATTGACCTGCCGATAATCGGGCAACGGCAAAGCCCCTTCCGTGTTGACAGGAACCATTAGACCGGAATCGGTGTTGATAAATTCTCCAAACTGATGCATCACCTGGACATCCAGAAATGCCCCCGGCCAGAGACCCATTTTCTGAAAATCAAAATGGAGTCGGTAATCCATCAGGCCGCCATACTTCCAGGTCTGATTTACACCGCCATGCATCACCCCCTGATAATATTGATCGGCCGAAATATCGAAGGTGATTCCCTGCTCGGCAAGCTGGGTACGCGCCCCTCCCCAGTCACCCAATAATTTGTTCCAACTGTAATTCGAAGCAGTTTCCGCATACACATTTGAATTGATACAAAGTGCACATGCAATCGACACAAACAGAAAAACCGAACATTTCATACTTTTCTTCATATCAATCACCTTTCGTTTTTGTGTGTAGAGGGGGATGTATTTTTCTGTGGTATCTCTTGGCAGCTCGCCAAACAAATCGTACGAGCCATCCGATCCATTGTCCGCAAGACAATGCAATTGGCTTTCATGACATCACTCTTTAAACATATAGAAACTATATGCGTCATGGCGGGGATAATAGCAAATAAAATACAATCGCACAACTCGTAAAATTACGAGGTATAGCCAATATTTAACCCTAATACAGACAAAAGCAGAGCTATATCATCTCAAATACAATACAGGCAACCTCACCAGCTGCATTTCGTCCGGCCAGAGGCTTGCATAGTTCCACCAGGTCCGCGCTGGCTTGTTTTAAACGTTCGGCACTGCTCAGGTAGTCCATCGCCGCATCGGTAATCGGGTCAATCGAGGTAAAATACGGCATAAACTCAGGCACCAGCCGCCGGCCCGCCACGATATTCGGCAGCGACAGCACCGGCGTACGAATCAGCCAGCGCCCCACCAGATGCCACATCAGCCGGCTGGATTGGTACATCACAATCATCGGGCACGCTGCGGCGGCCACCTGCAGCGTCGCACTGCCGCTGGCGACAATCGTCAGGTCCACCTGCTTGCACAAGTCCATTAGTCCGCCAATCTGCTCCAGACACGAAAAGCCGCTCATCCGATGCTCGTGCAGCAGGACCATCTTGGACATATCCGGCGCCGCGGTATAAAAATGCGCCTCCGGATAGACCTTGCGAATCTGCAGGGCAATTTGCTGCATCGCGGGCCAGAGCGTCTCGATTTCATGTCTGCGGGAACCCGGCAGCAACGCAATCCTGACCTGCTGCGGAAGATAGGCATCGTAGGTCTTGAGATTTCGCTCCACCGGCTCGGTCAATTCATCAAATAATGGATTGCCGACAAAGGTCGCATCCACGCCGCGCTGCCGGAACCAGTCCTGCTCAAAGGGCAGGATACAGGCCAGTTTATCGCAGCAGGCCTTCAATTTATGTATCCGCCACGGAGCCCAGGCCCACAATTGCGGGGCAACATAGAACAAGACCGGAATGTTCAACTTCTTAGCCGTTTTGGCAATGTGAAAATTAAAGGCGGGTGAATCGCAGACAATAACCAAATCGGGTTTGTTTTGCTCCAGCGACAGCCGGGCTTTGTGAATCAGGCTCCGGTAATACCCGAGCTGGCCAAAGACTTTGTAAATCATCGCCGCCCTGTTGACGGTGTTTTCCAGCAAGGCACAACCGGCCTCTTCCATCTTTGGCCCGCCAAAACCGACCCACGTGACAGATTTTACCGAGGTGTGGCCCTCGCCCATCTTCCGGCCGCACTGACCGATCAGATTGGCACAATGCAGTTCAGCGCTGGGTTCGAGCGCACTGATGAAAATCCGTTTGGGCTGAGAATCCGGCATCGCGTGGTTTATCGAGTCAACAGGAAAATACCAACGATTAATCCGGATATCGCCACCAGACTAACCGCCATTGAAATCACAAAGACCCACACAAACCGCCGCTGCTGGCGGGCAAGAGTATATTTTAGATACCGATCCGTCGCGGTAAATGACCGGCTCATCTGCTGTATCCATTCGGTCTGGCTGACGGTATCTGAATCCAGTTTCTCGATTGAAGTATTGAATTTACCCAGATTATCACAAATCTGACGATCCACCTTGGCTGTCGCCTCCAAATGCTCATGAATCTGGCCCAGCTTCTGGGTTTGTTCGACCGCTTGTTCACTCATCCCAGCTACCGTCTCCAGCATTTTCTGGTCGTTAGCGGATTTTGTCTTTAACTCCGTGCTCAGGTCCTGCAAAATCTGACGCTGTTCCTGGGCCTGCTGAGGCAGGCCGGACAGCAAGTCCGGAATCTGATTGATTTTATCGACAAGCAGCTCATTTTGCTGAATTTGCAGAGAAATACTGGCGTTAATCTGTTCAAGACGATCCACCAGCTTATTGACCGCCTCGCCGACGATCTCGGCACTGTCTTTTTTGCGGACTAATGCAGGATCTGCAGCATTCGGCCCGCGCAGCGGCACCACAGCATTCGGGGTATTATTCAGCAGCAGCAATTCCTCTTCTGCTGTCGTCACCCGGCCTTTGCGTGCTTTCCAGCGTTGTCCGACTTTGGACCACCATTGGCGAATCATCGTAATTGTCCCTTCACACCAAAAACTTATCTCTGAATACAACGTCCTTATCATACTCATTTTCCTGAGTTTTTCAACCCGGATTTCCCAGGCGAATTCGTAAAAAAAGAGATGATTTAGTGACATAGAGCCTCCGGGGAATTTTACGGAGG
>JAFGQP010000295.1 GCA_016935635.1 Sedimentisphaerales bacterium | reverse complement strand
GTCTCGCCGCAGGTCTGTCCGCCCATGCCGTAAAAGTTATTCATGAAATTGATAATCAGCGGCAATCCGCCGCGATGAGGCTCAGACCATAACTTTTTAAATTGATCCATGGCGGCAAAACAGATGCCTTCCCATACCGGCCCGCAGGCGCTGGAGGCATCGCCGATGTTGCCGATGACAATACCGGGTTTCTGATTGACTTTTTTATACAGTGCCGCCCCCACGGAGATGTCGCCCGAGCCGCCGACAATCGCGTTATTCGGTAAAATCCCAAACGGCGGGAAGAAGGCGTGCATCGAGCCGCCCATGCCTTTGTTGAATCCCGTCTGGCGACCAAAAATCTCAGCCAGTGTGCCGTACACCAGAAAATCAATGGCAAGGTCTTTGACCGAGGTGCCGGTTGCGTCTTTTTCAACGATCTGCAGACACTCGCCGCCGAAATAATCTTTCATGATTTTCATCAGCATCGGGTCGTCGAGCTTCTGGATAGCTGAAAGCCCTTTGGCCAGAATCTCACCGTGACTGCGGTGACTGCCGTAAATATGGTCGTCAATATTCAGATGAAAGGCCTGACCGACCGCGGCGGCTTCCTGCCCCATGGATAGATGTGCGGGGCCGGCATGAAAATATTCAATCCCCAGCCATGCACCGCGCAACTTGATTTCATTGAGCATCGTTTCAAAGGTGCGAATCAGGGTCATGTCCCGCTGAATACGCATCAAATCCTCGGCACTGTAGCGAGCCAATTCCTGCTTGATGGTCTTTTTATATTGATTGACCGGTATCGGCTGAAAATCAATATATCCGCTTTGACGCATCTGCTGCGGATCCACTAATTGATTCTTTGGCATTATTGTCTCCTAATCGATTATTATACTGATCCTACTTAAAATTTCCCGGTTCGTCGCGGCTAAAAAGATTTCAGCCGCCAGCTTCCAGCAACAGCATTATCACCGCGGCTGCGTAGGGTAACGTTACCCCGCAAATACACGCGGCACAAAAGCGACCTATGGCCGCTACGGAATAATCATGCCCGTTGGGTATATCACGGATTATCATGGTCGCAGGAATTTACCTGCGGGTAAATCAGTTCAATATGTTGCGATGCAAAAAAATCACACCAGGCATCAGATGGCCGCTTTTCGGTAATAACCTTGGCGATCTCGGTCCAGTTGGCGATCTTGTAAAGTCCCGGCGCATCAAATTTACTGCTATCGGCCAGCAGTATTGACTGTCTTGCATTCTTGACGGCCTGACCGAAAATATGAGCGCTTTCAATGTCAATGGCGGTCAGCCCGAAATCCATCCCCAGACCGTCGGTGCCGACAAACGCCAGATAGCCTCTGAGCTTATCCAGTGAAGCACTGGCCATAGGGCCGATGGTATCCACACGATCCGGCCGGTATTGTCCTCCGAGAATCAGCACATTGATGCCCGGCGCGTTGAGTTCCTGGGCTGTACGGACGGAATTGACGATAACAGACAGTCCGCGTTTGCTTCGCAGGAATGCCGCCATGGCGTAACAAGTGGACCCGGAATCGAGAAATAATTGTTCCCCATCAGAGACTAACTGAGCTGCCAGTTCCGCAATAACATGCTTGGCCTCGACATTCCGCATGGATTTGGAAAGAAAAGAATAGTCTGAACCCCGGATGACCGAGGCCCCGCCATGATTCAACTCCAGAAGACCTTCCGATGCCAGTCCGTGCAGGTCCCGGCGAATAGTCGCTTCCGATACTCCCAACCCCTCGGACAGTTGTCTGACACTGACATGTCCGCTGCGATAGGCGCTGGCCAGAATGTTTTCGCGTCTTTGCTGAATGGATGTCGTCATAATTCCATCTTAAAAATTGAAGTTTTCATCAAGCATACAATGGAATTTAAACATAATGATTCAAAAAAATCAATACAAAAATGAAATAATATGCTTGAATAATGATTGGTTATGATTTATTATTGCACGTATGAATTGTTTTAAGGATTAACAGGATTCTATATGTATATAATCAATATACCCCCTAAAGCCCGCGGCCTGACTGAAGGAGTCATGCTCAATTGGCAGGTTTCTGAGGCCCAATCCGTCGAAAAAGGACAGATTTTAGGCCGTATCGAAGCATTTGGCCAGTTAGTCGATCTGGAATGCCCTCAGTCTGGCGAGCTATTGAAAATTCTGGTAGGTCCCGGAAAGCCTTTTTATGGAACGCAGCCTCTGGCTCTTCTCGGTCAGAAAGGTGAAGATATTACTTTAGTTCTTGAAAAACTCTTTCCAAAAGCTGTTGCCAAACCCGCTCCAGAACAGAAAGCAGCACCAAAGCAATCTGCCCCCCAACCTCAACAACCCGCAAAACAAGAGGTTAAACCTATGGAAAAGAAATCTCCCGCTGGCAAAGTTATCCCGATTTTGATGCCCCAGGCAGGGCAGACGATGGAAGAAGGCACGCTTCTTTCATGGAAGGTCAAAGAAGGTGACAAGATAACCGCCGGCCAGGTCATCTTCGAAATCGAAACCGACAAAGCTACCATGGAAGTCGAAGCGATGGAATCCGGCAATCTGGCAAAGATTGTGGTTGCCGAAGGGCAGTCGGTTCCGGTGAAGACTCCAGTAGCTTATCTGGCCGATAGCACCGCCGATGCGGAGGCGTTTATTGCCTCGCAGGGCGGAATTGCTGCCCCTGCACCAAAAACGACACAAGCCCCTGTGCCTCAGGCAGATACAAAACAGGCAGCCCCGGTTTCTCAGTCTGGAAGCACGGCCAGTGCAGGGCAAGTCAAAGCCTCCCCGGCCGCTCGAAAACTGGCGTCTGAAAAAGGATTGGATATCACTTCTGTCGGTCAGGGATCCGGGCCGGGAGGTCGAATTCTTTCTACCGATTTGGATGGGGCCAAGCCGGCCGCTTATACGCCTGCTGTTCCGGGTGATTTTGTCCGGTATCCAGTCAGCAAAATGCGTAAGGCAATTGCTCAGAATTTATCCTATTCCAAGCAGAATATACCCCATTTTTACATTAAACTGACCATTGAGGCACAGGCGATATTTAACCTCTATAAACAGCTTAAGCAGAAATTCCCATGCAGCGCCAATGATTTCATCACATTGGCCTGCGGCAGGGCGATTCGCCAATACGCGGCATTCCGCAGCCAATATACACCAACCGAAATTGTGGAAAATCCATCGGTCAATATCGGGATTGCCGTGGGGACCGATAAAGGTCTGACAGTTCCGGTGCTGCTGAACGTGGACCGCATGACGCTGCCGCAACTGGCCGCTGCAACCCGCCAGATGGCCGAAAACGCACGCAACGGCAAGGTCGAAGGCGTGGGGCAGGGTGTGTTTACCATTACCAACCTCGGCATGTTCGGCGTGGAAGAATTCTCGGCTATTATTAATCCGCCGGAGTCGGCCATTCTGGCCGTTGGTGCCATTCGCGAGGATATCAAGGTGGAAAATGGCTCGATTAAGCCGACCCGGGTGATGACCCTGTCGCTGGCGGCGGACCATCGTATGATTGATGGCGTGCTGGCGGCACAATTTATGGTTACATTGAAAGAAATGCTGGAAAAACCAGAACAACTTGTGAGTTAACTCGTTGCACGGTATAATACCAACAAAATTTTTATACGACATAAAACTATGACTGAACATTATCAAATCGCAGTGCTTGGCGCCGGGCCGGGCGGATACGTTGCCGCGCTCAAGGCTGCCCAGATGGGTGCCAAAACCGCCATTATTGAAAAACATCACCTTGGCGGCACATGCCTGAACTATGGGTGCATTCCCTCCAAGGCTTTGCTTGCCTCGGCGGAACTGATTCATAAGATTCATCGCGCCGGCGATTACGGCATTAATGTATCCGGCGGCATTTCCTTTGATTGGGCCCAAATTCAGAAACGCAAAGATAAAGTCCTGACCAAGCTTCGCGGCGGGATTAAAAGTCTCTTTGGTGCCCGTAAGGTAACGCTTTATGCCGGACAGGCCGCTTTCGCTGGTCACGGCAAAATCCAGATTACCGACAGCAAGGGCGAAAAAAGCCTGATTACTGCCGACAAAGTCATTATCGCAACGGGTTCTGTCCCTGCACGGATTCCAGGCTGGCCGACAGACTCAGCTTTGGTGTGCACCTCGGATGAATCACTGCACTGGAAGGAACTTTCCAAAAAGCTATTGATTGTCGGCGGGGGTGTGATTGGCTGCGAATTTGCCTGTATGATGCATGAATACGGCGTCGAAGTGACCATGGTCGAATTGATGGAGACCCTGCTGCCGGAGATGGAGCGTCAGGTTGGCGTTGCCATCGCCGAGATATTCAGCAAGCGGGGGATGAAAATCTATACCGGCGTCAAGGTCGAAGAATTACAGACCATCAGTAGCGGTATCAAAGCCATTCTTTCCGGCGGCAAGACGGTGGAAGCCGATAAGGTTCTGGTTGCCACAGGTCGCCGGCCAGCCACACAGGATTTAGGTTTGGAATCAATAGGATTGACCACAGACCGCGGTTTTATCCGCGTCAATGATCGTATGCAGACAGCGGCAAAAGATGTCTATTGCATTGGTGATGCCAACGGCCGGTGTCTTCTGGCGCATGCGGCCAGTGCCCATGGTGTTGCGGCCGTTGAAGACGCTCTTGGGCATGGCAAGGACTTCACGCTGCCCATACCCGGTGCCGTTTATACCTTCCCGGAGATTGGAACCGTAGGGCTTACTTCCCGACAGGCGGTTGAAAAGGATATCCCGGTTAAAGTCGGTCAATTCCCGATTGGCTTTCTGGGCAAGGCCATGGCTGTGGGCGAAGAAGAAGGCTTTGTGAAAGTCATTCGCCACCGGGACAGCGGTGCGTTGCTGGGTGTGCACGTACTGGGGCACAATGCGACGGAGATTATCGAATCGGCAGCCGCGATGCTGGGATTAAAGGCCTCTGCCGCAGATTTGGCTGAGATGGTGTTTGCCCATCCGACCCTCGGCGAAGCCGTCAAGGAAGCCGCCGAAGACAGCTTTGATCAGGCCCTGCATCTGCCGCCTCGCAGCCTGGTTAAGATAACCGCCGAAGCCAAAGAAATCAAATAAGACGGAACGCAAAATATATGGCCTCCATATTAGATACGATTAAACAGATTGCTCAGCCGAATCAGATCGATGCTCTTGCTGCCGAAGGATTCGGCCCAAAGCAGCGCCCCGCGGTAAACAGCCATATTCATCTGCCGCCGAATTTTTCGGCTTTTGATACGGTCGAGCAGGCGGTTGGGCTTGCCGCCGAGCAGAACGTGCAGATTGTCGGCCTGAGCAATTATTATGATTATGCCGTCTATGAAGACTTTGGGGTGATGGCTCGGCACAATAAAATCTTTCCCCTGTTTGGCCTTGAAATCATTTCCATGCAGCAATCGCTGCTCAAATTGGGTGTGCGCGTTAACGATCCGGCCAATCCCGGCAAGACCTACATCTGCGGCAAGGGGATTACCCGCTTTAATGCGATGACTCCGCGAGCCGAAGAGCTGATTAATACCATTCGCAAAAATGATGCCCAACGCATGGCGGAAATGACCCGAAAACTGGCGGACGTCTTCGAGAGGCACAATGTCAAAACCGGTCTCGATGAAGCGGCAATTATTGGCCGTGTTGCCCGTCGCCATCAATGCAATCCGGAAACCGTCTATCTTCAGGAACGCCATCTGGCCCAGGCGTTTCAGGAAGTCTTGTTTGAGCAGGTTCCCCTGTCAGAACGCAAGATAGTTTTGGAATCTATTCTCGGGCCGGTAAAAAATGCCGCAGATGCCGTGGGCGTTCAGGGACAAATTCGTTCCAGCCTGATGAAGTCGGGCAAATCCTGTTTTGCCCCCGAGGCATTTTTGACTCTGGCTCAGGCCAAGGAATTAATAGGTGAGCTGGGCGGAATCGCATGTTATCCGATTCTGGCCGATGGGGCGGAACCGATGTGTGAATTCGAAAATCCAGTGGAAAAATTGATCGAAACCCTCAGGGCTGAATCGATACCCATGGTGGAACTGGTTCCTATTCGCAACAATCCGCAGGTGCTCCGACATTATGCGACAGCCATTCGAAATGCAGGTATCCCGGTAGTTGCCGGAACAGAACACAATACCCTCGATGTGATACCGATGGAGCCGACCTGTGTTGGCGG
>JAFGQP010000051.1 GCA_016935635.1 Sedimentisphaerales bacterium | reverse complement strand
GGGCCGCTGGATGCGGTGATAATCAGCCAATTGGAACCAGAAACACAGGATGTATTATGGTGTCAAAAAGAACAACTCAGTATGCCGTTATTCAATCCAGTTATTCTTCAATTTTCGCCCATCTATCTCTGAAAACGGCTGTCCTGATGGTACTTTGCCTGCTTGCTTCCACCAGGGTCTCGGCTGTCGAATACGATATCTCCTACAGCCCCCTGGCCAACGGCAGCGCCGAACAGGGCCTGGCGGGCTGGACTGCCGCCGGCGCAGTCGCTTTTGAAACCACGGCCCCGCAGGGGAGTCATTGCTTCAAGCTGACTGCTGCCCCCGATGCCCCCGGCATCCTGACTTCTTCCCTGATGCCGATGCGCCGAGGTGAAAACCTCAAGCTCACTTTCCAGCTCAAGACTGAATCCGGAGCCGACATTAAAGGCCAGGCCGCCTTCGTGTCGCTGCGTTCCTACAAATCGGATGCCAGGACACTGCTGAGCCAGACTCACATGGCACTCAAGCCCACCGATGGAAAATGGCTTGAACAACCCCATGAATTCACCGCCGATGCCGCTGCGTTCTATGTCGATATTCAGTTCCAGACTGCGACCGCTGCAGTTGTTTTTGTGGATGCTGTATCGCTGTTCCGGGAAATCAAGCCCAGTCCGCTGTATGCGGACATCAAACCCTTATCCGAGAACGACTCCCTTTACATCTTCACCAAGGGCCCCGGCTCTGAAGATAATCAATTTATTGCCATACAGACACTCCAGGGTATCGTTGCCCGCACGGATCGCCCCCGTTTGTGGATTGATGCCGGCGATAATACCTTTGTCGAGGATTTCGAAAAGCAGTACAAGATTCGTTTTGACCGCAGTAAGGCTCGTGACTGGGCCGGGCTGCTGGAGGCCCTGAAGCCCTGGACCAGCGGTACCTACGTTCTCTACGAAATGCGGGACCGTCCGTCGCTGTCCGCAGCGGCAACCATGGCCGGACTGCTCGACGCTGTCGCAGTCGATACGGCCCTTGAGCCGACCGCCATCGCCAAAGGCTATACCAAAGCATTGGACGTACGCGGCAAAGACTGCCGCTGGGTCTATGAAACTTATCGCGACCGCATTAACGACGACCTTATCATTGTCCACACGAATAATCCGCGTTTTCACCGCAGTGCTCCTTATCTGAAAGACTGGGCGGCTGCCACACGTGCCTTGTCATGGTGGTATGCGGATGAATCCGTTTCCCGGGCGGTCTATCGCAGCATGTCCCCGAGTTCGCCTGTTTATGGCTGGCTCGATGCGGCCACCGGAGATGAAGGCCTGTCTGTGAAGCTGCATTCTGAAGAAGGTCTCTATCAGATGCCCAGTGACTGGATGCTCAACCTGTCCGTCCATGCGGCTATGGGGCCGGCACTCAAAGACAAAATCTTTACACAGAAGGTTGCTCGTACCGCACCAGTTAAAGAAACAGGCGTTCACTATGTTACCTTCATCATGAGCGACATGGACAACATTCTTACTGAAATCGGCACCAATTCGTTCTACTCCACACGAAAATTCTATGCCAATCCGCATCGCGGCCAGTTTCCGATGACCTGGGGCATGGCCCCGGCGCTGGTGGAGTTGTCTCCCAACGGCGTGGATATGTGGTATCGTGCCGCTACACCCAAAGATGCCTTCATCGCCTACTGCGGGCCGGGCTATTTCTATCCTGCGTCCTCCCCTTATATGCAGACCAGTGCCAAACGAGTCGGCGAATGGATGAAGCGGGCTGACCTGCGGGTGCTGCTGCAGATTGACTATTTGCTGCCCGACAAACCCCTGAACGAGGATTACTACCAGACTGCCAAATGGTTTACCGCGCTGGACCAGGTAAAGGGGTTAATCTACCTTGAATATGTCCAGTATGCCCCGCATGGCGGCAAGATATTCTGGTTTGACGGCAAACCCATGGTCACCGCAAGATTCGATTTTCGTCAGGAGACCTTCTATTCCGCTGTCCGTCCGACGGCTGCCGAGCTGGCCAAAAGCATCAATGCCTTGCCCAAAGACCCAAGCCGTCCCGAGGGTTATACTGCGGTTACCGTGCATGCCTGGAGCAAGGGAATGAATGATATTTACGATACGATTCAACTGCTGGACTCCGATGTTCGAGTGGTCAATGCCGAGGAATTTATTGACCTGATTACCTTGAACTTGAAGCCGTAAGTATCTATTGGAAATGAGGTTATGATGCGATGAGGGGGCAGTGTGCTGGGCGCAAAAAAAAGCCCCATCGTCAACGCGAGGACGGGGGCCTGACAGGTTATCGTGTAAGCAATTAAAGCTTAGGAGGCCTTGGAGTTGACCGCGTGAGGGTCCGCATCGCCGGCATCCTTGTGGGTGTCGGAATCGGAACCCTGCTGCTTTTCCTTCTGAATTGCCAGGTAGATTTCTTTTCGGTGGACCGCTACGGAGCGAGGGGCTGAGATTCCCAGCCGCACCTTGTCGCCGCGGACATCGACGATGGTGATTTCCACCTCGTCACCGATCATGATTGACTCATCCTTTTGTCTGCTTAAAACCAGCATACTTGTCTCCTTGACCGCGCTGTTTTGAATCCCTTATCTGGCATTTTTCAACGGTCTATTATTGATACGTTTTCCAAACGTATCCGGGCAGGTCTTTTAACAGGTGTTACCCAGGTTTCTGCCCGGCAAATCATTTTTCGGCAGTTCGGGTTGGCAAAAGTAATGGTTTTTTAGGTGGCTTTGTATATTTTTTCAATAAATTCCAATCGAATCAATTATAACACATTTATATTCAGATGGTTACGGATTTATTTGAAAAAACTTGCTTTTTTAATCCCCTGGTAAGGGGTGGAGATTATCGGACTTAATCAGGCTTGTTTTGGGGATTCCATGACTTTTTTGGCCGACTGGAAACCCGTAAATGCTCCTAATGCACCGAAGGCGACCATCTGCAGGGGCAGGATGCCGCAAATGGATTTGGGGAAATAGGCAACCGCCCAGTTTCGGGTCATCTGTTCGGCCACTGCTGGGCTGGCGGCGTATTGCATAGCCAGGAATACTGCTATGGCCGCACAGAGGGTGGGTATGATATAACTTGTTTTCGTGAAATACTTTATGGCATATCCCGCTGCCAGAAAGGAAACGAATACCGCAAAGGCGACCTGACCTTTGCCCGGCTGGCCGATGACCTGGCCAAGCTGGGGATCCTGCTGGCGGACATCCTGAGCGAGGATGGAAATAAGGATTTGCACCACAACCACCGATGCGGCAGCTGCAATGAGTATATACAGAGGTTTGCCATCATCGGATAGTTTTTTAAGGGTCAATTCCGGCATCTGTTTCCTGTGCACAATCCATCCTGCAAGAACACCCAGCAGGCCTGCGATAACCGGCAGGAGCCAGAATAATCCTTCCCAGCCCAGTGCGGCAAAAACCTTCTGACGCTCACTGAGGGTGGAGTTGGTAATCAGCAGCGACCGCATGTCGCCAGAGGCGAAGCACCAGGCCGACATCCCGGCCGGAACCGCCAGTGGGGCCGTCATAAGCCCTTGGGGGTAACCCGTCCAGTAGGCGACAAAACCGGCAGCAAAACCCAGTACACACAGCCAAAGCCCATTGAACGGACGGACAATGCCATCGACCAGGCATATCGCACCCAGAGGATCCATGGGGCGAACCAACGGCCAGCCCAGCCAGCCGACCAGGATCAGCCCGACCAGAATGGCCCCCAGGGTCCGAAGCCGGGTCAGCCAGTGCACATTAAACAGGCTCAGGAGCAGGTAAACACCCGCCAGCCCGCCAACGACACTCAGTAAAATATCATAAGTCAATACCATAATTGTCCCATACAGTATCAGCATCATCCCGAATGGTCAAGCATATTTGTCTTTTACCGCTGTGTTTATTGCCCAGTGGATAAGTGTATATTCTCGGACCTTGAATCAGATATTGCCCTGATAATCTGTACCCGATATGGAATAAGGAAAAGATATTCAATATTTTTCGGTTTTTTATGGGACCTGAAAAAAACAGCTAAGTCTCGTGCATTATCCGACGATGAAGCATGCAAGCAATGAGTGTGGTACTATAGAAATGGTTGTTTTGGAGCACTGCATGTTTCAAAGCAAGGCACTGACAGGTGCCGCAGGTAAAGGACTATTTTGATGAGCCAATCCTCATCATCGAATATAACAGCACATCAACGTCAGCGACAAATGACAGCCATGCTGGTTATGCTGGGGCTGCTGGGAATTGCTTTTCTGAGCCTTGTGCTGCTGCAGACGCGGCACTGGACGAATCAGCATATTGAAGAAATGTCCGATCAGCAGGCCCGGCTGGGGGTTGCATTTGATACATCGATTCGCGACTATATCGGCCAGGTTGTTCGACCGGAGATGGAAAAGCGAGTCGGGCCGGATGAATTCATCGCCGAAGCCATGTCCACATCGTTTGTAGCCCGCAGTGTATTTGACAGTGTCCGGGAAGAGTTTCCCCAGTATTTGCTGCGATTTCCATCGACCAATCCCCGTAATCCTGCCAACATGGCAACGGAGCAGGAAGCAGAAATCATTCGCTATTTTCAAAATAATCCGCATGCCCAGCTCTGGAGCGGAGCGCTTATTCATGAGGGTAAGACGTATCATGTCCGTGCACTGCCGCGGCGATTTGAAAGCAGCTGCCTGCGATGTCATGGCCAGCCTGACGAAGCGCCGGCCAGCATGGTCTCCCGTTATGGGAACACGGCCGGCTTTGGACGCACTGTCGGCGATGTTTCGATTGACCTGGTGGGGATACCGTTGGATACGGCAAAAACCGCGGCACAGGCCAATATTCGGCGCCAGATGGCCGGAGCTGTCGGATTATGCGGTGTGTTTCTGGGTCTGATTGGCCTTATTGTCTATCTTGATATTAAACGTGGCAAAGAAGCCGAACAGTCGCTGGAAAGGCGAATTGAGGTGCTGACACGGCCTCTGGATAATTCAGAAAACATTGTATTTGAAGACTTGTTTACTATCGACGAAATTCAGCAGATACAGAACGATTTCGCCGCCGCCGCCGGGGTGGCATTGGTCATAACTTATCCCGACGGCAGACCCATCACGCGCCCCAGTAATTTCTGCCGGTTGTGCAATGATATTATTCGTAAGACCGAACTGGGGCTGAAAAACTGCATGCATTCGGATGCCTGCCTGGGCAAGCATAATCCCGACGGTCCCATCGTTCAGCCCTGCCTGAGCGGGGGATTGTGGGATGGCGGTGCCAGCATCACTGCGGGCGGGCGTCATATTGCCAACTGGCTGATTGGGCAGGTCCGTGACGGGACGCAGACGGAAGAACAGATGCTGGCTTATGCCCGTCGGATCGGGGCCGATGAAAAGGCCTTTCTTGAGGCGTTTCGTGAAGTACCGGTCATGACGCGGCAGCGGTTTGAAGAGATTTGTCGGGCGCTGTTTACCATGGCCAATCAGTTATCCAAAAATGCCTATCAGAATCTGCTGCAGGCCCGTTTTATCGCTGACCGCAGACAATATGAAGAGCAGCTGCTGCGTTCCGAACAGAAATATCGTTCGCTGTTTGATTTAACCGGTGACGCAATCATGCTGCTCAGTAAAGAGGGTTTCATTGACTGCAATGAGACGGCATTGTCCCTTTTTGGATGTGCTGATAAAAAGCAGTTTTGTTCGTATCATCCCGCAGCATTGTCGCCCGAAAAACAACCCTGCGGAACCCATTCCATCGAGCTGGCCGATCGATATATTGACGAGGCCATACGAGAAGGCCGAATTCATTTTGACTGGATGCACAAGCGGGTGGATACCGGCCAGGTATTTCCCGCAGAGGTTCATCTGAGTGTCTTTGATCTGGAAGGAAAACCGGCTCTTCAGGTTGTGGTCCGCAACATCACCGAGCGCAAGCAGGTCGAGCAGGCACTGCGTGAAAGTGAACGAAAGCTGTCCTCGCTGATGGCCAATATGCCCGGGATGTCCTATCAGTGCAGAAATGATCACAACTGGACGATGAATTTTGTCAGCGAAGGCTGTCTCGAATTAACCGGGTATGAGGCTTCCGAATTAATTCATAATGCGGGATTGTCATTTAATGATGTGATCCTTCCTGAATATCGGGAGTACCTGTGGGGCAAGTGGCAAGCGGTTTTGGCGAATCGAGAACGGCTGACCGAAGAATATCGCATCCGTGCCAAAGATGGAACCATCAAATGGGTCTGGGAGCAGGGGCATGGTGTCTATGATGAAGACGGCCGGGTGATTGCTCTGGAAGGATTCATAACCGATATCACCTCGCGCAAGCAGACGGAAGAGTCCCTGGCCGATGAAACCATCCGGCGGCGTGTGCTGTTTGAACAGTCTCCCGACGGTATTGTCGTTCTGGATCAGGAAGGCAAAGTCTATGAGGCCAACAGTCAATACGCCAGAATGCTCGGCTATACCCTGGACGAAGTTTATCAACTGCATATCTGGGACTGGGATGCGCAGTGGACACGCCAGGAATTGATGCAGCGCGTTCAAAATATCACTATTACCGGCAATCACTTTGAGACCCGGCATCGTCGCAAAGACGGCAGCGTATTCGATGTCGAGATCAGCAGCAACGTGGCTGTCTGCAGCGGTCAAAAACTGATTTTCTGCCTGTGTCGTAATATTTCAGACCGTAAACAGGCTGAAACCAATCTGCGGAATGCTCTGGCTGAGGCCGAACGATTGAACCATTATCTGGAAGAACAAACCGCGTATGCCAATAAGATGGCGGCCGTCGCAGAATCCGCCAGCATTGCCAAAAGCGAGTTTCTGGCCAATATGAGCCATGAAATTCGCACGCCGATGAACGGCGTGATCGGCATGACCGGGCTGCTTTTGGATACTGAATTGAATGAGGAACAGCGGCAATACGCCGAGATTGTACGAAATTGCGGGGAGTCGCTACTGGGGCTGATTAACGATATTCTGGATTACTCCAAGATTGAGGCCAACAAGCTGGAACTGGAGGCTCTGGATTTTGACCTGCGGGATGTGCTGGAAGATTTTGCGGCCATGATTGCGGTGAAGGCTCACGAAAAAGGGGTGGAATTTGTGTGTGCGGCCAATCCGGATGTCCCGTCGTATGTCAATGGCGATCCGGGTCGACTGCGTCAGATTCTGACTAACCTGGCCGGCAATGCAATCAAGTTTACCGAGCAGGGCGAAGTGTCAGTCCGTGTGGAAGTGGAGTCCAGAACCCGCGAGCAGGCGATGCTGCGGTTTTGGATTCGTGATACGGGAATCGGTATCCCGGCAGAGAAAATTAAAACCCTGTTTGAAAAGTTTACCCAGGTGGACGCCTCGACCACCCACAAGTATGGAGGGACTGGTCTGGGACTGGCGATTTCCAAGCAGCTTGCGGAAAAAATGGGCGGACAAATCGGCGTTGTCAGCGGCGAAGGAAAAGGGTCAGAGTTCTGGTTTACGGTGCGGCTTGGCCTGCAGCCGGAACAGGATCATCCGCACAATGCCTGTACGAAGATTCAAGACAAACGTATTCTGATTGTTGATGATAATGCTACCAACCGCGAAATCCTGGCTGCACGACTGACTTCGTGGGGGGGGCTGGCGGTGGAATCGTCCGGAGGCCGGCTGGCGCTGGAGAAGCTGGATGAAGCGTATGCGGCGGGAACCCCGTTTGATATTGTAATCACCGATATGCAGATGCCAGAGATGGACGGCCTGATGCTGGGTGAGGCGATTCGCAAGGACCCGCGATTCAAAAACCTGTGCCTGCTGATGATGAGTTCGCTTGGCCGACAGGAAGACAGCAAAGTACTGGCGGAACTGGGTTTTGCGGCCAGTCTGACCAAGCCGATTCGTCCATCGGAGCTGTTCAGCAGACTGATGACCGCCATTACAGGAGTCAAGAGCACAGGGATTTCCAGAGGCCATTCAGCCGACAGAACAGACTCATTATCTCCGAATCAATCAGTGCGGATTCTGCTGGTCGAGGATAATATTACCAACCAGCAGGTGGCTATTGGTATCCTTAAAAAGATGGGGCTTTATGCCGACGCGGCTGCCAACGGAGTTGAGGCCATCAAGGCCCTTGAGTATATTCCGTATGACCTTGTTCTGATGGATGTTCAAATGCCTGAGATGGATGGGCTTGAAGCCACACGTCGTATTCGTCATCCTGAATCGACGGTATTAAATCGCAGGATTCCAATTATCGCCATGACAGCCCATGCGATGCAGGGGGACCGGGATAAATGCCTTAAAGCGGGGATGGATGATTATATTACCAAGCCGGTAACTCCCAGGATGCTGGC
>JAFGQP010000294.1 GCA_016935635.1 Sedimentisphaerales bacterium | reverse complement strand
CCGGGGCGGTACAGGCCATCCGGAACCAAGACGTATCTGAATCTATACTCTGACACCAATCAAGGTACCTATTGGGCCACGATTACAGATTCAACGAATTTTTTATTTTACTGTTCTTTTTAGATTGAATTGTCACCGGGCCGAGGAGGCCGGAGGGGGCCAGCGGCATATCAGCCTTGTAATAGCGATAGGTGGTAAAGGTATAGCGTCCGGCCGGGTAGGATTTGCCTTCCAGAAGGCCGTTGTCCCATTTGACCTGCCGGACATCTTTGTTAGCGGGCTGTTCATCGCCGATGAGACGGTTGACCCAGGTATTGGCCACTTCGATTTCCAGGATATTGCCCTTCCGTTTTAATCTGTCGCCTAATGTGACGTTCCAGGGTGATGTCCACACGATGCCGAGGTCGCTGCCGTTGAGGCGAATCCGGGCGATATTGTGTACGGTACCCAGGTCGAGACAGAGGGTGTCGGCCAGTTCCAAATCCGTCGGTATATCAAAGGTGTTGCGATAGGTCGCAATGCCGGAATAATATTTGATGCCCTCATTCGGATGGCTGGTCCAGTCCTGTAGAGCATCAAAGGTGATCTTCTCCGGCCCGCCCCATGCGGGGTCAAAGGAAACCTCCCATGGCCCATCGATTAAAGCGACAAGTGATTGCTTTGGGAAATTGGGTTTTGCGGTGTCCGGTTTTGAATCAGCTTTTGAACCTCGCGGGAAGATAACAAAATAGCTCTCATAGGCCTCAAATCGCAGCGGGATTGAAACGGTCTTCTCATGGATGGTAAATTTCGGCAATGGTCGAGACTGGCCGGTGACCGGGTGCCACAGCTCAGGCCGGCCGGACTGGACCCGGAAGGAGCCTTCCACGTCGATGGCCTTGTCGGAACAATTGGAGACAAAGTAGATATCCAAGTCCTCCGTCTGGCGGTGGATAAACCGCACGGGGCCGGAGGCGGTGAAATCCTGCGGAATGCCCTTTTGCTTCAAGAGGTCGGAGGTAACGGCATAATCGGGATACAGGTCTGTTCCCTGCCCGGCTGGATTCGAGGAAGATTTCGAAACGGCCTGGCCCCAGACGATGCGTCCCTGCCCAAAAGGACGTTCGGTCATGGAAACCGGAGCTTTGAGACCGCCCCACAATTCGGCAGCCAATGTTTTAACCTGAGTGTCGCAGGCGGGATAGTCGGAAAGACTTGGGGATTGACTCGGTGGAGTCCCGACAACCGTTGCCCCGGCGTGAACCAGTTCTTTAATTTTGGCCAGCAATTCCGGCGTCATCGTCGGGAAATCCGGCAGGACCAGAATCTGGTAGGAGGTGCCAGCGGGAAATGCAATCTTTCCATCGACGACCTTCGCATGCTCCATCAGAATATTCGGGGAGACGCCGTCGAAACGATAGCCTTTCTGGTCGCGCAGCGGGCCGGTGCCTTCAAGAGCACTGGCCGGAGGAACGAAAACATGAGGCGCCCCTTCCGGCGTCAGGTACAGGATATCGGCCACCACTACGCCCTGACTAAGCAGATGGGAGCAGCGGCTGATATAACGGTGGTATTCCGAGACCATGGGCCAGAACGTCTGATTGCGATGCCAGTGTACACCATGAACGCCCATCGCCATTCCCGGTTTGTATTCCGGGCCCAGCGGCTGATGCTGGAAGGTATGAAAGATGATTCGGTTAATTCCGATTGCAAAGGCCCAGTCGGTCTGGTTTTTCATCATGCCGGGGTAGTGTTTGATGCCTGCATCCCCGCCGGTGGTGAAGGCCTCTGCTGCAACCAGCGGGCGTCCCATGGTATGGGCAATGGAGGTCGCCTCGATACAGCTATAGACCGTATCAAAGCCATCGCCGGCTGCCCAGAACTCGCACTGAGGAATATCGGCGACCGCTCCAAGGTCAAGGTCTCCGGCGAAGTTCATATCATAAGGTTCGATTGAAAATTGCAATCCTGCCTGATGGGATAATTCCTTATAATATTCGGCGTGATTTTCAAGGACTAATTCCTGTGCCGTTTTGCGAAGGTCCCAGAGGAACCGCTCGGTCTTTTCGAGACTGCCGACAATCATTCCCTGATAGGCCGGGAAATACGGCTGGGGGTCGTAGCCGCGACGACGCTGGAACTCCTGACGGAAGCCCTGTGTCCAGTTCTGGGCACCGACTTCCCAGCTATCCAGATGCAGACGGGTCCAGCCGGCATTGTCTTTGCCGGGCCCGGTTTTGTTGAATAGATGGGCGGTGAATGCGTTGTGATGATTTTCCGTCGGCTTTTTGCGGAATTTATCGGTTTCAAAGCCATATCCCGGTGCCGGGGCCGGACGAGTGGTCTGGCCGGTACTGCGCGAGGCAAATCGCATCACTGTCCAGTCGCCGGCGGGCACTTCCCAATCCAGACTGCCGTCAGGACGAAGATGACTGGTCAGGTCGATGAGTTTGGCTGGATCGATGACTTCTTCTGAGGGTAATGCAGGATATGAGGCCGGCATGGGTAGGAAGGGCTTGATACCTGCCATGGAGGAATATGGCCCTCGCAGGAAAAAAACCTTGCCTTCCAGGTCGTCAATCCGGCGATTGCCTTTGGGTGTGGGAAACGCCAGGACAGCGACGTCTTCATACCAGGCATTGCGGATTTCGGCGAGATTGCCGCCCAGTCCGCTCCACGGGGAGAGATTCCAGGGGGCGGGAACCGGGAGTTTTTCGGTCATTTTACCCGGACCCTGAGCCTGGACTGCACTGGCGCAGAGATGCTGCATGGATTCTTCGGGTTTGACCCAAGGGCCGCCGGAACCGGTCCAGCCGGGGCCTGTGCCGACGATGACTTCAATTCCAAGCCGCTGAGATTGGTGGATCATGTGGACAAAATTGTCCTGCCAGAGGTCGCTCATGAAATCCACGGGGCCGCGAGGTACACCGATGTTGACCTCCAGAAAGAGGATATTGCCAATCCCCGCCGCCTTCATGGATTCGAGGTCGGTGGTCATGGCGTCACGGTTCATGTTGCCATCCATAAAATACCAGTACACGCCGGGGCGGGCGGAGTCAGGCGGCGTCATCCATTCCTGCTGGAGGCTGGAACGGTCTGAAATGGCCGATGATGCAGCAATCAAGCACAGAAATAAACAAAATAAACAGTAATAATGACTGATTAATCCGATGGTCTTCTCGTGCTTTGCCATGATTCCTGCCAATCGATATAAGCTGCTGTCGGTTTTTTCTGACTCCGCAATAATTGCCAATCATACACTCAATAACAGCGGCCTTCAAATAAAAAAGCCCGGGCACCTGTATTGGATTATACAGTGCCCAGGCTCACAAAAAATCATCACAATCCGCTATTTCGTAAATACATTAGGCGGGGTAATCCCATCCCAGGTCAGGTCGGCGGCAGTTACATCGGTTATCACGGTCGTGTAGGTACCCGGGGGGGCATTATTGTAGTTGAATGTCACCCTGCCATTCACATCCGTCGCTGCAAACCATAAAGTCCCGGGCAGCCCGTTGTGGCTCAGTGCGGCAGAGACAGAGGCATTGGCAACCGGACTGCCGAGATTGTCTTTCAGTTCGATGGTGACCAGTAAATGCTTATCCTGGTTCTTACCGCCTGTGGTGCTGTAGGTGATGGAATCGACACGAACGATTTTGGAATCGCTGTATATCTTCTGCGATACAACATAGGTTCCCCGAGTCGGGGCCGCAAGCTCGGATGAGGCAACCTGAACCAAATAATCAACCGCGTCATTGTCCGCAGAAACCGTTATGGCTGCATTACGGCCATCGAGGGCATTGTTGTCGGCAGACCCCAACAATCCCCCTGCTGCATCATAGATGCGAATCATGGGATCCAGGGCATTGATAAATTCCCCCGGGCCATCTGCCGGAGTACGTGACTCCAAGAGGACTTTGCTCCATGGATTTACCGTCAGATGGAACCAATCCTCGTCCGGCTTGAGGCTGTTCATATACAGCAGCAGATTGGGGGCGTAAATAGTCTTGAAGCTGTTGTCTCCGTAAATTTCAAGGAAATAGTCCAGCGGAATCGCTGCATAATAGACAAATCCGCGCCCTAATGCATAAGCAAAGGCAGCAACTTTATGATTTGCAGCCGGTCCGGTACTGAGAAGACTGACACTTCCGGCGGGCAGTGTATTGGCTACTGCGAAACCATGGCTGGAGAAATTTGCCGCATCCAGAGTATCATTATCAATGACACCATTCGGCCCCGCCGTCAGGAGCGTATCGGGAATGATCACATCTATGTCGTTGCCATAGACAAAATCACGATCAACCATCGTGGCAGGAGCACCAATCAGCAGCGGATTGGGCTGTGGATCGCCGATGTCGGTGCTGACAAAGCGATCATGGACCACCAGCAGACCTCCATCCCGAACCCAGGCTTCGATGTCGGGCAGGCGGGACAGCAATTCAGGCGAGATTTCGGCATTGTTGAGCTCATTGACCATGAGCACCTCCACGGTGCTCAAATCAAATGTGGTAATATCGAATATCTGAACCGGGATAAATCCGGCCTGACGAATCACATGTCCTGGCGCCCGTGAGGCCGGATAGAAATCGGTGAAATATCCCACCACCGCAGGTGCATCGATATGCCCGAGAATCGCTTTATGCGAAGTTATCTGGCCGGCAAAGGCTGCCTTATCGTTGCATTCGCGTTCAAAAACGCCATCCCGGGTCAGCACCACCTGGTATTGCATGCGATCGACTCCGGAAACACGCAGATAGTACGTTCCGGCTGCCGGAGCGATAAACGGATCCATTACCACGTCGGCGTTAGCGGCGGATTCCGTGCCGGCGGCCAGTACTGTTCCGGCAGCATCCAGCAGTTCGATTGCCGCCTTGCCGCCGGTGGTTTTCATCACAGCCGACAGAGACTGGCCCTGGGACAGGGACAACGCATAAAAGTCAGGATCGGTATTGGTCGGGGAGGCCACTTGAACGGTGTCGAAGTATTTGGCGCCGAGAAATCCCCGGAAAGCAATACCGCCCGATGTGACTGCGGCATCACTGCCGGTAATGGAATTGAGCAGGGTTGTGCCGTCGCTGTCGAACAAATCCACTATAATATCTCCGCCGGGCCTCCAGCTGATTTCCATGCGATACCAGTGATTGGCCAGCCACTGCTGTGAAGCCTCGGCAAGAATTTCATAGCCAAAACCGGGATTGCGATGAAGCAGCAATTGTTTGGTATTGCCCGCCATGACAACCGATAATGTTCCGGCTGCATCGGCACCGAATCCAAAGTAAGCACGTCCTGCCATAGTCGCTTCCGAGCGAATCCAAACGGAAATGAGGCTGCCCTGCTGGACATGAACGAGCGGGTCATTGCGATAAATCCATTGACCTGCAAGACCATACACCTCAAGACCCTGCAACCCATCATGAGCCGCTGACGGGATAATACTGAATCCGTCCATATTCGTGCTCGTTGACAGGTATTCGGTCAGGGTTTGGTCTTCGAAATCCTCGACCGTCTGAAAAGGCGTGAACTCCCATTGAATTTTGCCGCAGACAGCCGTTCTCTGCCCCCCTGCATCGTTGAGATCATTAAATGCGGCATCGATATTCTGAGCGGATGAGATATCGTCATTTCGTATTCCATCCAAGTTTTCCTGCTCCATGGCAGAATTGAGAAGAATCTCCAGGGTATAATTGCCGCTGGTATTGAGTCCGCTGACAGAGAGGGTTTGCGTTGATACAACATCGGCTGTCGGTTCGAGCTGAAGAAGGACACTCTGACCGGGGCCGCCGGCCGGAATAACCTGATTCGTCCATAGACTTGACAAACCCAGAACCGGACACAGTGATTCATCAGGGGTGATGAGAACACTTACCGTCTGTCGGGGGTCCACGGTAAGGGTGAAAGTGTCTATGTCTGAGTGGGCGATTGCACCCGATACCGCACCTTCATGCACCAGCGATCCCAGCGGGGCTGCAGGCTGCAGTTCCATTGGAAACGGCACAACTCCATAATCCAAATTATAACCGGCCGAATAAGACGGCATTGGATTGCCATAGATGTCAGTAACAGCCCCGGCAGGAATGGCGGCTGTAAACCTTCCTTCCTGATTAATCCCTGATAAAACATAAGTAATCTGGGAAGCCGTATTCTTGATGACCTTGACCACCTGTCCCTGACTGAGCGTCAAATCTTCTGTCTGTATCGATGCGGGGTCATACGGCTCATTAAAAGCAATGGTCATGCTGGTTAACGGCAGCTGAACAAAGGGGGCCATTGGGCCGGATTGAATAACATCCATTTCTTTCTTGTCCCAGCGAAATGCCGCAGTCCAGGCTTTGAGGTTTGGACTGGAAGAGACCCCGGACATGGCCCTGATCGCATTGGCAAGCATATACATCTTCTGCGGCCCCTGCATCCTGACCGGGCTGAAATTATAATAAAATGTAACAGTGCGATTGTCATGGGAGACCGTAAGTCTGTCTGCCTTCCTGTCGTTGACTTTCAGATCGGCCGGCTGCAGGGTTCTTCTGTCCACAGGAGAAGAAAATTGTATCGTAAATCTGGCGGGCGGATAGGGACTCACATAGACTTCCTCGTCGCCGGGACTGGCCTTGGTAACAATCATGGCCAGGCTGGCAAGGGTGTTAAATGCATTGAGCCGCCCGCCGGTTGCCGTGGGCTGATCCATGTTCACGGGATCAACACCGGTCAGAATTGCATCACGTATTTGCGTATATGAAGAACCGGGCGCCATGCTCCATGCCAGCGCCGCCACACCGGCTACATGCGGTGCGGCCATCGACGTGCCGCTGTAGACCAGATAGCCGTTTCCGCGAATTGTGCTCCAGATATCAACTCCCGGAGCCCCCAAGTCAACCGATACCGCTCCCCAGTTTGAAAACGAGGCCCGTTGATCATGGTGGTCCGTGGCAGCCACAGAAATAATATTGTCCAGGTCAAAAGATGACGGGTAATTCGGAGTGATGTCCGTATCGATGTTTCCATTGCCTGCGGCAGCTACAAACAGCATTCCCGCCTGTCGGGCAGCTGCAACCGCATCCAGCAATGCCTGGGAGAATGCGGTTCCTCCCCAACTGTTGCTGGTCAATGCAATATTGACTCCCCGCTGGCGCATCATCGCTGCGTAGTCAATCGCTTCAATCGCATCGGCAGTATTGCCCATATTCTGGGCATTGAGGAATTTCAACGCCATTATTTTGACATTCCAGTTGACACCCGCTACGCCGGAGGCATTATTGCCCAATGCTCCAATCGTGCCGGCGCAATGTGTTCCATGGCCGGTTTCGTCATAAGGATCGTTGTCATCGCTGAGAAAATCCCAGCCGTAAATATCATCCATATAGCCGTTATTATCATCATCCACTCCGGCAATCCCGTTTCGCTCCGCCTCGTTGGTCCATATATTTGCCGCCAGATCGGGATGCATATAATCCACACCCGAGTCGATCAATCCCACGACGACCTGATCACTGCCTGTGACAATATTCCAGGCTTCCGGAGCGTCAATATCAGCATCCGGTGTTCCCCCGGTCTGGCCGGTATTATGGAGTCCCCAGAGTTTGCCCTGGAGGGGATCATTTGGGACTGCTGCGGCATAGACTAAATAGTTTGCTTCTGCGTATTTCACATCCGGATTTGCGGAAAGTTCTTTGATCGCCTGAGCCACCGATTTTTTGGACTCCAGACGCCAGCGATGCACGCCTGTCTTGCGAATCACCTTAAGCTCTTTGGCCTTCATTTTGTTGCGTATCCCCGGGATTTTTCCAGCCCGTCCGGGACGAAACGACACCAGTACCTCGCCGGGCACCGCTGCTTTGCCGTTAACCATCTCAATGTCTGGTGTTACGGACTGGACTTGGGGGGCTTTTTGACGCTGTCTGGCCAGTTGCGAAGGACCAGCAGTTGACGGCGTCTGTGTGAAATCATAATCTGTAGGTGAAACAGACAATGTCGCATTTGATGACTGAGTAAGGCCGGAAATACCAAAGCATATAGATGAAAGCAAGATACACCCGGAATACAATAAAAACAACGTGGTTTTCACTTCTTTTCCCTCCGATAATAAGGACATTTTCGAGCTTATAGTGTACTCAAAACACGCCTTCTGTGTCAAGGTTAATCTGTTGTGAATAATAGACATAGAAATGATACTACTCTTCAGGAATTACATCTGCTTATTTTTACTCCTTGTTCGGAGACACCCTGGTGAACTCTTCATGAAACTTTTGCTGATAGAAACAAACTGGTTTATCAAATTAGCCTTTGTTAAACCACCTGTTTTATGCCGATTTGATAGCAAAACAGTTGTTTGAGGATTAGATCATTTTAATAGGCAACCTAATTATCTTCACATTATAAATCCATAATACCCATTATGATATTTTGAAAAAAATACAAGATTTGACGAGCATTGTGGTTAAAAAAAAGACATTTTTTCGGATTAGTATGTAGATGTAAGCGTACTTAGTGTGTAAAAAAGGCAATGAAGTGGATAAAGACCTGCACAGTCTTCAATTGAAAAACTTTATGGGTTTGCTGGTTCCTCACCAGCGACAAATCCATGCTTTTATTCTCTATCTGGTCGTCAATCGAGCGGATGCCGACGATATTCTTCAGGAAACACTGGTGGAAATGTGGAATAAATTCAATGAGTATAAAGATGGAACCAATTTTGTTGCGTGGGGTTTAACGATAGCCAAATTCAAGGTGCTCCAGTTTATCCAGAAAAGCAAAAATTATCGTTTTCATTTTGATCCGCAGCTGCTTGAGCTGCTTGAGCATGAAGCCATCCGTAAAAATGGAGTCCACACGCACAATGAAAGAGTTGAAATACTTAAAGAATGCGTCAGCAAGCTTCAGACTAAAGAAAAAGTGATGCTGGACCTGCGATATGAAAAAAATTTGACGTTTGAAGGCATTTCCCGGCAATTTGGTGTTTCCGTACCCGCAATCTACAAAGCCTTGGGCCGGACACATGCCCGATTGGCACAATGCATCAAGCTAACGCTTGAGCAAAGGGGTGTTGCATGAAAACGGATGAGACATTGCACAGCGAACTGGCTTATTTGATTCTGCTGGCGGTGGAAGGCAAGATCAATGACGAGGGATTTGCCCGGTTGAATGATCTGCTGAAAACCGATCCTCGTGCCCGCGGGTTTTATGCCACGATTCTGGATGTCCATCTGGGACTTGAAGACGTTGAAGTCCAGGCGCATTTCGGCCGGACTGGACAGGCTGGCAGCTACAATCCGGCGGTCCTGGAGGCATTGGCCGAATATGAGAAGATTGCGCCTGCCGAGCCCCGCGACACTGTTTGTCAATCGGAAATCATCAAGATTGAAAAAGTCAAACGTGAACGAATCATTCCAAAACTCAACAAAGTCTCACTGGTTACGGCCATCGGGTCCCTGGCTGCAATGATTGTTCTTCTGGTTTCGGTTCATCTGCTGCCGCCGAAGACAACCGAGCCGATTGCCTATCTGGGGCAAGCGGTTCATGCCAAATGGGATTCCGAAAGAGGCCGAATCGCTGTCGGCGACAATTTACCCCCCGGCCCGATGCATTTGCTGGAAGGCGCGGCGGAAATTGTAATGCACAATGGTGCAACGGTCATTCTGGAAGCACCGATTCAGTTTGACCTGGAGACATCAAGCCGGATTTTTCTTAGACAGGGACGCATGGTGGTTTCCATCAAAAACAGCAGTGATGACCGGTTCGTTGTTCGAACGCCTTTTTCGACGGTGGTTGATTTCGGTACAGAATTCGGCGTGCAGGTCAATTCCGAGACGACTCAGGCTCGTGTCTTCGAAGGGCAAGTTGAATTGCGCAGCGGCTCTGATCCCCTGAAGTATTCGGGCGCCCTGAAGCTGGACTCAAATCAGGGCGGCATTGTAAATACCCAGGGCGCCATCGTCATGGCTGATATCGCGCAGGAAACATTTCTTCGACAGAAAGACTTTGAAATTCTGGAACAAGCAGCCGGAAGCCAGCCCTTTTACCGCTGGAAAGCCTATCATTTCCAATTGCACCGCGACCCGGCACTGGCAGCTCATTACACTTTTGAGAAGCGGCCCGGCGCTGAAAACAGGCTGATGAATGCCGCTCCGCAAACCGGTGCGGTCCTGGACGGTGCCCTGGGAACCTATGGTGAACAGCCTGAATGGGTCCGGGGGCGATGGGAACAGAAAGCTGCGCTGCGATTCGACCGCAGCCGTGATCAGCGAATTGTCGTTGCCGCCAATGAGAAACTGGCCATTTCAGGTCCGATCACGATTGCCGCCTGGGTTTATCTTCATGACACCGATCAGCCCGGCCACATTCTTTCCTGCAGAGATAAAAACCAGATTCATTATCAGATGAGCTGGTTCGGCGCCGAGCACCCGGATATTGCCCGCCGCAATCGCATTCAGATGCTGCGTTATTATCAGGAGCCCACGGTTCGCGGCTATTCGCGAGAGATCAGGCCGGTACCGCATCAGTGGCATTTTCTGGCGGTCAGCCATGACAACCATACCGTCCGTTTTTATCTCAACGGCGACTTGATCTGTGAGGTTCAGGATGAAGTCCGCATGGAGTCCCTGGCAGCCGATCTGGTGATCGGGGGGGTTCCGTTATCAGGCTATACCCAGTGGCGGTTTGACGGGCTCATTGATGAGATCGTCATTTTGAATCGGGTTATGAATACTTCCGAGCTGCAAAGGATGTATTGGGCCGGAAAGCCGTAAATCGATGCAGGCGGACAACATAAACCATGGAACAATACAAAACGGCAGCAAAGAATAAGTGCAAATGATTGAATTGGAATATAATTCTGTGACTTTCGCTATGCAATCTGTCAAGCAGGCCTGCGGCCTGACAATCATGTAATATTACTACTTATTTTTAGGAGAGACATGATGAAAAAGTTAATGATGGCGTTGATTATTCTGGGGTTGACGGCAACCTCATGGGGACATTCTCCCCTGAAGCTGGATATGGGGCTGTCCACGAGCGGCCTGGAACCGGGATGGCAGTCATTTTTCAGCACCGACAGCGGTGCAACGCTTTTTGGCAGCGTTAAGGTGACGATATCCGGAGCATCGGGCTGGCGCAATCGGACCAGCGGCGATCTCAACGGGATTCCAAATGAAGCATTGTGGCGGGACTTTGTGTATTCCTCTTCGAATCTCATCATCACGATTGAAGGCCTTAAGCCGCTCCTGAAACACGAACTTTCCATCGGCGCTTTCGATATCGACAGCAAAACCGCTACGCCGCATTCAGCAGACTGGAAAGTCGACGGGGCAACTGTTTTAAGCACTTCCTTCGGCATCCCCGGGGTGCCACTGGCCACGCTGGTGCCTTCGGCCGATCGCAATTATCTCAAGACCGGCTATGCATACAGTGATGCAGACGGGAAAATCGTCATTCAGTCTTACCCCGCGGCCGACAATGGCGGAGGGGCCAGCGCATTTCTCAACGCACTGGTAATCAGCCCGGTCGTCTGGGCTTATGAACCGACACCTGAAGACGGAACGCAGGGTGCTTCACTGACTACGACTCTTTCCTGGAAGACCGGGGTGGATCCGAATAATCCGACCCTGCCGAATCCGGAAATCGGGATGCATTATCTGTACCTGACGAACGAGCCGAATTTCATCAACACGACCCCGATTGCCATTCCGGCAGGCAGCCCGGTACAGGCAGACGGGTCTCATGGTCCCCTGAGCCTGAGCTTTGATAAGACGTATATCTGGCGTGTGGATGAGGGAGTGTATGTCAACGGCGTGCTTTCAGGCCCCGATGATCCGGCGACCATCACCGGCAAGGTCTGGACATTCAGCACTCTCAAGTCGATTCCAGTCATCAATCCTGAAACGCTGCCGGGCAATTCCAAAATTCCGGCCGGCGATACAGCTCAGTTTGCTGTAGAGTTTAACAGTCTTTCACCGGTGACAGTCACCTGGTACAAAGACGGCCAGGCGATTGTCCCGGACAGCCGGGTGACCATTGATACGACCCAGGCCAAGAGCACATTGTCTATCACCGATGCGGGGCTGGCGGATGAAGGCGGTTATGTGTGTGAAATCGTAAATGCCGGCGGCAGTGCTCAGACGGATCCCATTCATCTGGCAATCGCCCGCCTGCTGGCTCACTATCCGTTTGAGCAGAACGGCAATGACGCTGTCGGCGTCAATCACGGCACAGCAATCAACGGCATGGACTATGCGGCGGGGATCGTTGCGACGGATGGACAAAGCTGGGCAGCCGACCCGAACGGGGCCAACTATTTTGAAGTGCCGGCGGCCACGGCGTATCCGCGAGCCGGATTCGGCAACGGACTGGAAGAATTTACCTATTCATTCTGGATCAAACGCGGTACCTATGGCGGTTATGGACGCATCTTCGGAAACTTCAATAATGAATCCAACACGGCGGTTCAGCTCAATGTGACCGGCGCGGGCGCTTTAGGATGCCTTGTCCGTCAGGATGGAGGCGTCAATCGCGATCTCAACACGCCGACAGGAACCGTCACCGAAGACCAGTGGCACCATGTCGCGTTCACATTCGACAGTGTCCGGGTGTCCTGTTATGTCGACGGCATTGCACGCTATTATATGGATGCCTTCCCGATGTCCAGCTTTTCGGATTGGCAATACCCGATGGCCCTGATGGCCCGGAATGTTCGAGGCAGCGTCAATGAATATTACCCTGGTCAGGCAGACGACCTGCGGATCTATAACTACGCCATGGACCGTGAAGGCATTGCGAAGCTTTATTATGATGTCACCGGAACAGCCCCCTGCATCTACGGCAATCCTGAGTTTGATGTGTCGGGACCCGAGGGCAAGTCAGACTGTGTGGTCAACATCTACGATTTTGCGGAATTTGCCAAAGCATGGCTTGAAAGCGGTTTATTTGTGCCTGAAAACTAAGGATTGATTTGTCTTCAAGATGCATTCCAAACCGGGCGGTTTTTCGCAGATCGCTCGGTTTGGGTGCATTCATCTGCCCGTTTCCGGTTTAAAAATAAAATATTCCGCGATGACAAAAATGCGTGTTGCGGGTATATTGCGGCGATTGTCTGGATTTAATGTTAAGGACGACTCCAATGAAACGCATTGTGCTTTATTCCGTAACCTGGGCTTTCATGATCCTGGCGGGGGTATCTCTGGATGCCGCCGAATCGAAGGATGCCGCTGTTTATCGTCTGCCCGATGATCTGAAAACCCTGGCGAAAGATCCGGCTCTGCTCAAGAAGCCGGAGGGACTGACCGTGGCCGTCTATACCTTCCCCAATTACCATCCTTCAGCGCTGCACGACAGGCTGTATGCCAAGGGATGGACGGAATACACGCTGACCCGAAGCGCACGGCCGTGGTTTGAGGGTCATCAGCAGCCCAGAACACCTCTGCTGGGAGAACTGGATGAAAGCAAGCCTTCGACGTGGGAGGTCTATAATCGGTTATGCAAGGAAAGCGGTATCGATGTATTGATCTGGGACTGGTACTGGTATGATGGGAAACCCTGTCTGCACGAAGCGCTGGAAAACGGATTTCTGGAGTCCGCAAATTGCAGGGATGTAAAATTTGCCATCATGTGGACCAATCACCCCTGGTATATTTTATATCCGACCAAACAAACCAATGGAGCCCGCGCCTATCCGCCCAGTTATGATTCACCGGATGCGTCCCGGGAAGAAGCCTGGCGAAGCCTGTCCTATCTTATCAGCCGTTATTGTCATCTGGACAATTACTGGCGGATTGACGGCAAGCCGGTCATCACGATCTGGGACGCTGCTCGACTGGAAAAACGATTGGGCGTCGAAGGCGTTAAAGGGCTCTTTTCAGGTTTACGGGAGTATGCTAAAAATCTGGGCCACCCCGGGCTGCATTTTCATGTCACGGGGTTCAGTTCGCCGAATATGCATCAAGTTGGATATGATACGGCGGGTTCTTACAATCCCCTGGACTGGATTGCCGGCCGGTTCCAGCCCAAAGATATCGAGTTTCCCGATTATGGAACCGTCGCCGCCGATGTCGCTTTCAAACTGTGGGACGAGCACCGTGAGCAATTCAATATTCCCTATATTCCGGCGCTGGCCCCGGGATGGGATTCCACGCCGCGCTACATCCCTCCCGATACCCGGCCGGAGAAGCCGGACAGAACTCAGTGGCCCGGCTGCACCATTTTCAACAATGAAAATCCCGCAGCGTTCAAGGCCTTCGTTCAGTCTTCGTTTGTCTATCTGAACAGACATCCTGAAACGCCGCGTTTTATCACCATCGCCTGTTTTAACGAATGGTCTGAAGGGCATTATCTGCTGCCCGACAACCGGTTCGGTTACGGCATGCTGGATGCATTGGCCGAGGCTTTGGGCATTGAAAAGAATCATGCACGGCACGGGAAAAAATGACACCCCCGCAGCCCCGGACAAAAAGAACTATCGTATTCGATTCCAGCGTTTACAAACAGAATTCAGATATCCATTGAAGAAGAGTATATGTTATCGAGACGAACATTTTTAAAAGCCGCAGGCATCTGTGCAGCAGCCGGGGGTTTATCGCTGCCGTTCTATGGTGCAGCGGCCCGCCGGCGGCCCAATATTGTCCTGATCATTGGCGACGACATCTCGATGCAGGACCACGGGGTCTATGGACACCCGACCATTAAAACCCCCCATATCGATGAGCTGGCGGCCCATGGCCTTCGGTTCAATAATGCGTATCTGACCGCTGCTTCCTGCAGTCCCACACGGTGTTCGGTCATCACGGGACGCTATCCGCACAACACCGGGGCACCGGAACTGCACATGCCGCTGCCGAAAGACCAGGTAATGTTCCCCAGGCTCCTGAAGGACAGCGGCTATTACACTGCTGCCGCGGGGAAATGGCATCTGGGTCCGGCGGCCAAAAGCGCCTTTGACCGGATCGTCGACAGCAGTCCAAGCGGTGCGGAGCGATGGGTCCAGACATTACGACAGCGGCCCAAAGACAAGCCCTTCCTTATGTGGTTTGCTTCTTATGATGCTCACCGCGACTGGGATGGCGGCCCTGGCGCAGAACCGCCGCTTCCGAAGGATGCCGTCGTGCCGCCGTATCAGGTGGATTCATTGCCAACACGGCAGGACATCGCCCGCTATATGGGTGAGGTACAGCGACTGGACAGCTATGTGGGCAAAGTGGTTGACGAACTGAAAGACCAGGGCATTCTTGACAACACCCTGATTATCTACATGTCGGATAACGGACGCGCATTCCCGCGGGACAAGGCCTGGCTGCTGGATGCTGCCATCAAAATGCCCCTGATTATACACTGGCCTGAAGGACTGGCAACGGCGGGAATGGTCAGCGATGCGATCGTCAGCGCCATCGATATTGCGCCGACACTGCTGGAAGCAGCGCAGGTCAGCATCCCGAAAACAATGCAAGGGCTAAGTTTTGGGGCACTGTTTAAACACCCCAAAACAACAATTCGCGATTATGCTTTTGCGGAGCTGAACTGGCATACGCAGTATTCTCACATGCGGGCCCTGCGATGGAAGCACTATGTGTACATTCGCAACGCGGCCCCGGAATTGAGCAATATGATGATGGCCAAATTGAACCGACGCAATGCTCCGTGGATGGAGCTGCTGCGTGTCAGGGAAGAAGGCACATTGAACCCGGCGCAGGCCAATGTCATGCTGCGGCCCCGTCCTGCAGAGGAATTGTATGATGTGAAGGCCGATCGCCATCAATTGACGAACCTGGCCGGCCAGGACAAATATCAGGCTGTACTTGACCATCTGCGCCATATCCTGGACCGCTGGACGGCGGAAACCGGTGACACCATCCCCTCGCCTGAGTTAAGAACGCCGGACCGATACGACCGTCACACCGCCGAAGAAACAGACGCTCCGTTTAATCCGGAACGCCGCGACTGGGCAGGCAAGGCCCGAAACGCCGAAAAAATCAATGCACCGGGACCGCAATGCAGTGACAAGGCCGCTGTAATCGAATAGAGATCAACCGCACAATGTTGAAAGAAAACCATTCATGCACACTACGATAACCCGTCGCCACTTTTTGCATCAGACCGCAGCCGCGGGAGCTGCCGGTTTCCTGGGCGTCTCCCTACAATCCTGTACGAGCCGCTCGTTGGTCCCTCAGGCGTCAGATTCATCGAATCGAAAGCCCAATATCCTGTTTATTGCCGTCGATGACCTGCGAACACAGCTGGGCTGCTACGGCCACGATGAAACGCTTTCGCCCAATATCGACAATCTTGCCAGCGAAGGCGTTCTTTTTGAGCGAGCTTATTGCCAAATGCCCGCCTGCGGCCCTTCGCGCGCCAGCCTGATGACCGGTATCCGCCCGGAAAACAATCGATTCAAGAGCTGGCGAGCCGATCAGGGGGCCCCGGAGGCCGTACCCCTGAACCAGCATTTCAAATCTCACGGCTATCAGACCGTATGCAACGGCAAGATTTTTCATTCCAAGACCGACAGCGCCTCCGGCTGGAGCCAGGCACCCTGGCGGGTCTATGATTATGACACACAGGGCCGCGGCGACTGGGGCGCGGTCCATTTCAACAAAATATGGCTGGATCCGGATTCACAGAAGCACCGGTCTCAAACAGGCCGGGGCCCTTACCATGAAAAAGCAGATCTGCCTGACGACGCTTATGAGGATGGACAGGTTCTGAATAAAAGTATCGAGGATATGCGGGGGCTGAGCAAATCCGACAAGCCGTTTTTCCTGGCCTGCGGCTTTCATCGGCCGCATCTGCCGTTCAATGCGCCCAAAAAATATTATGATCTGTATGATCCGTCGACAATCGAGCTGGCGGACAATCGCTATGGCCTGGCCCACAAACCGGAGGATTGCCGCAATTCCAATGAGATTACGCGCTACAGCCGGATTGACGGCTGGCCGGACCGCGAGCATTTTCACCGACAGGCACGGCACGCCTATTATGCCTGCGTCAGCTATGTTGACGCGCTGATTGGAAGGCTTCTGAACGAGCTGAAGACTCTCGGTCTGGACGATAATACCATTGTGGTTCTATGGGGGGACCACGGGTGGCTGCTGGGCGAACACCATTTCTGGGGCAAGCATAACACCTTGAACGAGACACTTCGCGTGCCATTGATCATCCGTGCGCCAGGGTATCAAAAGAATGCTCGCACGCGAGCGCTTGTGGAACTGGTCGATCTGTACCCAACGCTGTGCGAACTAGCCGGCCTTGCCCGGCCGGACAGTCATCAGCTTGAAGGCCGAAGCGTCGTTCCGCTGCTGCGATCCTGCCATATCGAGTGGAAAGAGGCTGTCTTCAGCGAATGGGCAGGAGGCAAGGCTGTCAAAACGGACCGCTATCTGTACACCGAATGGGCTAATGACAAAAACATGCTGTTCGACCATCACCTGGATCCGTTTGAAAACACGAACATCGCCGGAAAACCCGAAAATGCCGAACTCATCAAGCGTTTGCATGCATTGCTGAACTCGGTGTAGAGCGCATTGGAGCACCAGATTATCAAAGCTGAATCCCGGCACACCCTGCTGCCGCCCCAAGACGCTGCGCAATAGTCCGGCATTACCGGGCTTAAGGGCAGCACACAGGTTCATTAGATCCGATCCAGTGCCCGATCCAGGTCGGAAATCAAATCCTCCGCATCTTCGATGCCAATCGACAAGCGAATCGTGCCTTCGGTGATGCCGATTTTTTTCTTTTCGTCGGGGCTCATCACGCCGTGGCTCAT